>NZ_LT629692.1:305714-611428 GCF_900100885.1 Microbacterium pygmaeum | reverse complement strand
CGGTCGGGTCGTTCGGAGTGTCGGCCATATCTCGAATTTACATGCGACTTGACATGATTCACATTCATATGTCACACTACATGTACATGCAAAACGACATGGAAGAATCGGCGGCCCCGCGATCTGATACCGCGGCACCGCCCCGAAAGGATTCACAATGACCACCGAAGACAACACACACGCAGAAAACCCGCCCACCTCCGACCCGAAGCCGCTCGGCTTCTGGCTGCGCACGGTCGACGCGCTCCTTTCGCAGGAGTTCGCGACCGCCTTCGACGGCACCGGCACGAGCCGCCGCGACTGGATGATCCTCAACATCCTGTCCGGAGACGTCGACGCCGCGGGCTTCGCCGAGCGTCTGGCCCGCAAGGGCAAGCGCCTTGGAGGCCTGGCCGAGCGCGGCTGGGTCGAGCAGCAGGGCGACGGCACCTGGACGATCACCGAAGAGGGTCGCGCCGCACAGGCACGGCTCGGCGAGCTCGTCGAGGGTATCCGCTCGCGGGTCGCCGGCGCGGTCTCGCCCGAGGACTTCGCGACCACCCTCGCCTCGCTCGAGGCGATCGCCCGCGAACTCGGCTGGGACGAGAATGCACCGAAGGTGCGCCGAGGGTTCCGTTCGGGCTTCGGCCCGGGATTCGGACCCTGGCGCGGCCGCGGCGGTCTCCCCGGACGTGAGGGCTTCCCCGGGCGTGGGGGCTTCCCCGGTCGCGGGGGCTTCCCCGGCGACACCGGGTTCGGCCCGGAGGCCGGCGGCGAGGCACCCGAGCCCGCCGACGGAGAGATCCGCGATGGCTACGGCCACAACCGTCACCACGGCTTCCGTCCGGGCTTCGGCCCCGTCGGACCCGAATTCCTGGGACGCCCCGAGGACGGCTTCGATCCGCGCACCGCGTCTGCGGCGTGCGGTTCCGGACACGGGTTCGGCCCGCGCGGCGGGCACCGTGGCTTCGAGCACGGGCACCGTAGCGAGCGCCGCGGCGCGGAACGCGCCTACGAGCGCGGCTTCGACGCGGGTTTCGCCCGCGGGAGCGCCGCGAGCCCGGCATCCGACGCCGTCTGATCGCTCAGACGAACAGAGAGGGCGCGATCCGATGGGATCGCGCCCTCTCCGCGCCTGTTCCGGCGGTCCGCCGGGGCGACGTGTGTCATAACTCCTCCTGGCATGACCGCCTCAGCGAGCCGACCCGCGGATTCCCGCAGGTCGCACTCCGAGCCGCCAGGCGCGAGGAGGAGTTGGTGCACATCCGGCCGTCGGGAACCGGTTCCGATACCCGCGGCCTACCCGAATCGGCCGCCGCGCACGGGCCGCCGCGAACCGGCACCGCGGCACACCACAAACCCCGTCGGAGCCGCCGAGCGTCGCCGCTACTGCCCGCGCGACCCCGCGTCGGAGGTGCCGACGTCGGTGCGGTGGAAGTTCACGAACGAGCGGGAGGCCGTCGGGCCGCGCTGGCCCTGGTAGCGGTTGCCGTACGGCCCGGAGCCGTAAGGGTTCTCGGTCGGCGACGACAGCCGGAAGTAGCAGACCTGCCCGATCTTCATGCCCGGCCAGAGCTTGATCGGCAGCGTCGCGACGTTCGAGAGCTCCAGCGTAACGTGCCCGGAGAACCCTGGGTCGATGAAGCCGGCCGTCGAATGCGTCAGCAGCCCGAGGCGGCCGAGCGAGGACTTGCCCTCGAGCCGCGCGGCGATGTCGTCGGGGAGCGAGATGAGCTCGAACGTGCTGCCCAGCACGAACTCGCCGGGGTGCAGGATGAACGGCTCATCCGGCGCGACCTCGATGAGGTGCGTGAGTTCAGGCTGGTCCTCGGCCGGATCGATGAACGGGTACTTATGGTTGTCGAAGAGCCGGAAGTACCGGTCGAGCCGCACGTCGACGCTCGACGGCTGCACCATCTCGGGGTCCCACGGGTCCAGGCCGATCCTGCCGGCGTCGAGCTCGAGGCGGATGTCACGATCGGAGAGCAGCACGCGGCCAGCCTACCGAGGGCGGGCGAGCGGATGCCGCGGCGAGGTCGTCTCGTCGAGGCATCCGCTCGCCCTTTGTTATGCTGGCCTCATGCCCTCCGGGGCGCTGTGGGGATGTAGTTCAATGGCAGAACTTCAGCTTCCCAAGCTGATAGCGCGGGTTCGATTCCCGTCATCCCCTCCATCCGACCCGTCACGCGGTCGACAGGTCGCACAGTGCTCGATCCGACGAAGGACGATGACATGCACACGACGGTCTTCGAACGCAACGCTCCGAGCGACGGCGTCATCCGTGAAAGTCTGGCCGGCTCGCGCAACGGCGTCTACTGGCTCGATGGTCTCGACACGCCTGCGCATCCGACCCTGACCGGTGATCACGCCGCAGACCTCGTGATCGTCGGCGGCGGCTACACCGGCCTGTGGACCGCGCTGCGAGCCAAGGAGCGCGACCCGGACCGCAGCGTCGTCGTGATCGAGGCGCGCACCGTCGGCTGGGCGGCGTCCGGGCGAAACGGCGGGTTCTGCGAATCCAGCCTGACCCACGGCTACGAGAACGGTCTGCGCCGTTGGCCCGACGAGCTCGCGCAGCTGGAGCGCCTGGGTCACCAGAACCTCGACGAGATCGGGCGGACCGTGCAGCGCTACGGCCTGGACGCGGAGTTCGAGCGCACCGGCACCCTGTCCGTCGCGGTCGAACCGCACCAGCTGGCGTGGCTGGCCGAGGAGGAAGGCATGTTGGATGCCGCGGCCACCCGCGCTCTCGTCGACTCGCCCACCTACCTCGGCGGAGCATGGGAGCGCGAGAGCACCGCGCTGGTGCACCCAGCGAAGCTGGCACTGGAGCTGGCTCGGGCAGCGGCCGAACTGGGCGTCGAGATCTTCGAGCACTCCCGGGTGACGGGCATCGATCCGGGCCCGGTCGTGCGGACGCCCGCGGGATCGGTGCGGACGCGGCACGTCGCGCTGGCCACGAACGTGTTCCCGTCGCTGCTGGCGCGCAACACCCTCATGACCGTCCCGGTCTACGACTACGTGCTGATGACCGAGCCGCTCACCTCCGAGCAGCGCGCCTCGATCGGGTGGGAGGGCCGTCAGGGCGTTGCCGACTTGGCCAACCAGTTCCACTACTACCGCCAGAGCGCCGACGGACGGATCCTCTTCGGCGGCTACGACGCGGTGTACCACCCCGGCCGCAAGGTGCGCGCCGCCTACGAAGAGCGACCCCAGTCGTTCCGCACGCTGGCGAGCCACTTCTTCACGACCTTCCCGCAGCTGGCGGGTCTGCGCTTCTCGCACCGCTGGGCCGGAGCGATCGACTCGTGCTCGCGGTTCTGCGCGTTCTACGGCACCGCGCGCAAGGGCACGGTCGCCTACGCGGCCGGCTTCACCGGGCTCGGCGTGGGTGCGTCGCGGTTCGGCGCCGACGTGATGCTGGACCTGCTGTCGGGCGAGAAGACCGAGCGCACCGAGCTGCAGATGGTCCGCGAGCGACCGCTGCCGTTCCCGCCCGAACCGGCGACCTCGATCGGCGTCAACCTCGTGCGGTGGTCGATGGATCGCGCCGACCACAACGAAGGCCGCCGCAACCTGCTGCTGAAGACGCTCGACGCGGTCGGCATGGGATTCGACTCATAGCTCCTCGCGATGGAACTCAGTTCCACGTACACTGAACCTCGGTCTCATTTCCGCCGCGAGCCGAGGAGCACGCCATGGCCGATTCATCCCGCTACGTCCCGCCCGTCGCGGACTACACGTTCCTGCTCGGCGAGGCCTTCGGTCTCGACCTGGTCGAGCGGGCCACCGGCGGCGAGCTCACCGCTGACGACGCGACCGACATCCTGACGGCGGCCGGCGAGTTCGCGGCATCCGTCCTGGCTCCGCTGGAGGCGGTCGGTGATCGGATCGGCGCCCGCTTCGACGATGGCGAGGTCCGGATGCCGGAGGGATACGCCGACGCGTACCGGGCGTTCGTCGAGGCCGGGTGGGTCACCGCCGAGGCGCCGGTGTCGGCGGGCGGCGACGGCCTCCCCGGTGCCGTGCGCGCCGGGCTCGGCGAGATGTGGAACGGATCCAATGCGGCGTTCGCCCTGTGCTGGCTGCTGACAGCCGGCCAGATCCACGCGCTGGATGCCGCCGCATCCGACGAGCTGCGCGAGACGTACCTCGCGAAACTGGTCTCGGGCGAGTGGACGGGCACGATGAACCTCACCGAGCCCGAGGCCGGCACCGACCTCGGCGCGATCCGCACGGTCGCGACCCCGCGCGACCCCGCCGATCCGAACGGCGCCTGGGCGATCCGCGGCCAGAAGATCTTCATCACCTGGGGCGATCACGACGTCGCCGAGAACATCGTGCACCTGGTGCTCGCGCGCACCCCCGACGCCCCGGCCGGCGCCAAGGGACTCTCGCTGTTCGTCGCGCCGAAATTCCTCCCCGGTCCAAGCGGCGCCCCCGGCGAGCGCAACGCGATCACGACCGTCTCGATCGAGCACAAGCTCGGCATCCACGGCAGCCCGACCTGCGTGCTCTCGTACGAGGATGCCACCGGCTACCTCGTCGGCGAGGTCGGCGGCGGCCTTGCCGGCATGTTCGTCATGATGAACTCCGCGCGCGCCGGGATGGGCTTCCAGGCCACCGGCATCGCCGATCGTGCGTACCAGGCCGCTGCCGCCTACGCCGGCGACCGCACGCAGGGCACGGTACTCGACCGCCCGGTGGGCGCGGCCATCTCGGAGCACCCCGACGTCCGCCGTCTGCTGCTGTCCGCCTCGAGCCAGATCTTCGCGATGCGCGCCCTGGGCGTGTACGTCGGGGACCTGCTCGACCGTGCCGACCGCGACCCCGCGCTCACCAAGGCGGCGGAGTTCTTCGTGCCGATCCTCAAGGGCTGGACCACCGAGGACGCGGTGCAGGTCACCAGCGAGGCCCTCCAGGTCTACGGCGGCATAGGCTACATCGAGGAGACGGGCGCCGCGCAGCACTACCGTGACGTGCGCATCACCACGATCTACGAGGGAACGACGGCGATCCAGTCCAACGACCTGGTCGGGCGCAAGGTCATCCGAGACGGCGGTTCCACCGTCGAGCAGCTGTTCGGGCAGATCGATGAGACGATCGCCGACCTGCGGGCCGCCGGCGACCCCGTCGCGACCCGCGCCGCCGACCGGCTGGAGCGTTCGGTCGCGGCATCCCGTCGCGCGACCGCCGACCTGATCGCCTTCGCGGGCGCACTCCGCGACGTGCACGCGGTCAGCGTGCCGTACCTGATGCTGCTCGGAACACTGGCCGGAGGATGGATGCACGGGCTCGCCGTGACGGCGGTGCTGCGGCATCCGTCCCTCACCGACGCGGATCGCGAGCGTCTCACGTCGGCCGACTTCTACGGCGCGCATCACCTGCCGAGGGTGCACGCACTGGCCGAGACCATCGCGAGCGGTGAGATCGCCTGACGCGTCGCGTCAGCCCCCCACCGGGCGGTAGGTCTCCAGCCGACGCAGCGGCGGCTGCGCCGCGGCAGAGGTGACCGCGTCGGCGCCCACTGCGCACGCCGCCGCCAGCGCGTCCTCCGCCGCCCAGCCCGCGTGCAGCGCGAGGGTGATCGCGGCGCAGAACGCGTCGCCGGCGCCCACCGAACTGACCACTCGTACCCGCGGGGAGGCCACGCGGGCCACTTCGCGGTCGTTCGACCGCAGCGCGGCCCCGTCGGCCCCATAGGTGATCGCGACCAGACGGGCGTCGGAGAGCTCGGGCTGCAGTTCGAACTCGGTCTCGTTGACGATGACCAGATCGGCGCGACGAACGAGCGCCTCGGTCAGGGTGCGCGCCGGCGCCGCGTTGATCGCGAGGAATCCGGGCACCGCGTCCCCCAGGGCGCTCACCACATCGAACGGGATCTCCAGCTGCGCAAGCACTGCCTCCTCGGGCGGGAAGGAGACGCCGTCGATGGACGCGGCCTCGTTGGCTCCGGCGCACACCACGATCTGGTTCTCACCGGCTTCGTCGACGGTGATCAGCGCGGTGCCGGTCGCCTTCTCGCCCAGCCACACCCCGGAGGTGTCGACTCCCGCGTCACGGAGGCACTGGAGCATCCATTGGCCGTCGCCGTCGTCGCCGACGGCGCCGATCATCCGCACGCGCCCGCCCAGGCGCGCCGCCGCTGCGGCCTGATTCGCGCCCTTTCCGCCCGGCAGGCGGTGCAGCGTGCCGCCCAGGACGGTCTCACCCGCGCCGGGCAGTCGCGCGACAGTGGCGGTCAGGTCGACGTTGATGCTGCCGACGACCGTCAGTGCACCCAGGATCGGCGAGGTCATGGGCCCATTCCATCACGGGCCGGCAGCGCAGTCGGGGTATAACCGAATGATGAGCGAGCCGATCCCCCTGTATCTGGACTGCGACACCGGCGTGGATGATGCGGTCGCGATCGCCTACCTGCTGGGGTCGCCGAGCATAAATCTGGTGGGGATCGGCACGGTCAGCGGCAACACCTCCGCCGCGCAGGCCGCCCGCAACACGCTGGACCTGCTCGCCCTGGCGGGTCGGGACGACATCCCGGTCGCGGTCGGCGCGCACGATCACCTCACCAGTGCGTTCGGCGGCGGCGCCGCGCACGTCCACGGCGATAACGGCATCGGCGGCGCGGTGCTCCCGCACGCCGACCGCGAGCCCGACGCCCGATCGGCCGTCGAGCTGCTGATCGAGCTGTCGCACCGATACGCCGGACGACTGCACGTGCTCACGATCGGTCCGATGACCAACATCGCACTCGCGCTCGCGGCGGACCCGACGCTGCCCTCACGCGTCGCGGGCGTGACGAGCATGGGCGGGGCCGCGCTGGTACCCGGGAACATCCGGCCGGCCGCGGAGGCCAACATCTTCAACGACCCGGAAGCGGCCGAGGCGCTGCTGTCGGCGGACTGGGACGTCACGCTCGTGCCGCTGGATGTCACCATGGAGCACACGCTCGCCGAGGCCGACCGCGACCGTCTCGCCGCCGCGCCCGCACCGCTGGCGGCCGCGGTCGGCGCGATGCTGGATCACTATCTGGACTTCTACGTGCCGATCTACGGCACCCGCACCAGCGCGCTGCACGATCCGCTCGCGGCGGTCCTGGCCACCGGCGCGATCACGCCCGATCGCGCACCGCGAGTGCCCGTGCGAGTCGACACGACGGACGGGCCCGGGCGTGGTCAGACGATCGCAGACCTTCGGGGCCAGCGCATCGCGACGCGCGATCACGAGGGCGTTCGCACCCGCGTGGTCCTCGAAGTCGCCGCACCCGTCGCCGAGCACCTGATGGGTGTCCTGCTGGGTGAGGTGCCGGGACCGGACGCGGTCGGCTGAGCGCCTCAGCGCCGGAAGAAGTCGCTTGCGGCGCGCGTCCAGAGCAGGATGATGCCGATCAGGGCGAGCAGTCCGTTCACCAGCGCTGCCCAGAGGCTGCCCGAGGCGGTGAACATCGCCACCACGGCGCTGATCAGGTTCAGGACGAACACGATGGTCGCGATGATGCGTGCCACCGGGCTCCCCCGCCACAGGCCGACGCCGACCGCGATCGTGATGATGCCCAGGACGATCGAGATCCAGGCTGCGATCGTCACGGCCCCGTTCGCACCGTCCGGCGCGAACAGCAGCACGATGCCGGTGATCAGCTGCAGGACGCCGGATATCCAGGCGAGGATCGAAACGAGTGTGACTCCACCGGGTCGTGCTCCAGCCATGGCCGCTCCTTCGTAGCTCGGGTTCGCGGTCAGGCTATACCCGCGGATCGATGCGGCGCAGCATCCGATCCGTGATCAGGCGATCGGGGCGACCGGCGCCGGGCGCGATCCCATCGACGATCGGACTGCGCCGATGCTGGCCACGATCACGAGCGTCATACCGGTCAGCTCGAGCCACGTCAGCGCCTGCCCGAGCAGCAGCCAGCCGGCGAGGGATGCCGTGGCGGGCGACAGGCTCATCAGGATCGCGAACACCGCGGCGGGCAGCCGCCGCAGCGCGATGAGCTCCAGCGCGTACGGGACGGTCGATGACAGCACCGCGACGGCTGCGCCGAGGGCCAGCAGCTGCGGGTTCAAGGGTGCCGCGCCCGCCGAGAGGATGCCGAAGGGCAGTGCGATGACCGCGCCCGCCGTCATCGCCAGCGCGAGGCCGTCCAGCTTCGGGAACCCCCGGCCCACGTGCGCGGCGGCCAGGATGTACAGCGCCCAGCTGGCGGCCGCGCCGAGGGCGAACAGGACGCCGAGGAGATCGAGCCGGTCCCACCCGCCGCCGGCCAGTGCGACGACGCCGGCCAGGGCGAGCAGCGCCCACAGCCACGCCGAGGCGCGCTTGCTGGCGACGATGGAGAGCACGAGCGGCCCGAGCACCTCGATCGTGACCGTGACCCCGAGTGGCAGGCGCTCCAGCGCCAGGTAGAACAGGCCGTTCATCGTCGCCAGAACCAGCCCGAAGCCGAGCACCGCCAGCCACCCGGGCCGGGTGTGGCCGCGCAGTCTCGGCCGCGCGATCAGCAGGAGGAGGATCGCCGAGAAGACCAGACGGAGCATCACCATGCCCAGCGCCCCGACCTGCGGGAACAGCAGCACGGCCAGCGACGCCCCGACCTCCTGGCAGGCGAGGCCGACCACCACCAGCAGGATGGCCGGGGTCGCTCCTGGGTGCGAACCCTTCGCGGTCACTGGGCCGGTGCAGCGCAGATCGCGCGTGCGGCGATCTCGTCGTGGTACTGCTGAGCCGTCCACGGCAGACCGGCTTCCGGCGCTGCCGCACCGTCGGCGGCGGGAGCCTTCGAGGCCAGTGCCGCGAGCTCCCACGCGAGGTTCGTGGCCGGTCCGCCACCGGATCCCGAGTTGTTCAGGACGACGGCGACCGTGAGTCCCGTCGTCGGGTCGGAGAACGCGGCCGTGGCGTACCCGGGGACGGAGCCGAACTGGCCGACGAGCGTCCCGGCGATCACGGCGCCGCCCTTCGTCGCGTACCAGGAGGGTGCTGCAGGATCGATCGCGATCGGAGCGTCGAACCGCTTGCTGCCCGAAGGGGCCAGTGCGCCGGTGGCCAGCGCCTGGGCATAGCGACCGAGGTCGTCGATCGTGGAGACCACACCCGAATCCGTGAACCCGCTGCTCGCCGAGAGCGTCGTGATGTCCAGCGGCTCGGTGCAGTTCATCACCCCGGCGGCGTCGGCCGTCGAGTGGTGACCGTTCAGCACGGGGCCGGTAGCGGAGGCCTTGGCCGGGGCACCCGTCGGCAAGGATGTCGCGTTCAGGTCGAGCGGATCGAACACGTACTGCCTGAGGAGGTCTGCGGCGCTCGTGTTCGTGGCTCGCTCCAACGCAAGACCGAGGAGGACGTAGCCGGCGTCCGAGTCCCGGTACGACGCACCGGGCGCTGTGGTGCGCGGCTCGCCGAGTCCGTAGCTGGCCAGCTCCATCGGATTCCAGACGCGTGCGGGGTTGGCGAAGAACAGGGCGGACAGCTGATCCGAGTACGCGCCGATGCCCGACGTCCCGTCGCACAGCTGCTGGAGGGTGACATCGGCGAGGTCGGGAGCACCCGAGACGTAGTCGGTCACCGGGTCGTCGAGCGCGACGACCTTCTCCGCGGCGAGCTGGAACAGCACGTCGCAGATCATCGGCCGGGTGATGCGGCCCGCCCGGAACTCCATGTCGGTGGTGACGGCGTCCTCGGAGCCGAAGGACTCGGTGCCGAAGCCGCTCACGAGAGACCCGCTCCACGGCGCCCAGACGCCGACGATCGCCCCCGAAGAGCCGGTGGCCGTCATCGCCTGTGCGACGGCGTCCTGGAGCTGCTGCGTGATGTCATCCGGGAACGCACCGTCGACCTGTGCCGGCGCATCGATGTCGACGTGCGCGTCGGCGGAGCAGCCGGAAAGTGCGAGCGTGAGGGCGAGCGCACCGGCCAGCGCGCTCGAGAGCGCGGCGACGCCACGTCGTCGTGTGGTTCCCACCCGCATACTCACCCCCCAGTGTCCCAATGAATTCAAACACACCCAGATCACAGACCGATCACAGAACCGCGGCGGCAGCGGCCAGGGTGCCATCCCTAGGCTGATGCGATGACCCACCGATTCGATGACGCCGTCCAGACGGCGGTGCTGGCCCACATGAACGGCCACCACACCGACGACAATCTGCTGATCACGCGGGCGTTCGCTCCCGACGCGGCGATCACTTCGGCGACGATGGTCGGCTTCGACGGCGACGGCGGTCGGTGGTCGGCCCGCCTCGCCTCCGGCGTGGAGCAGATCGTCGATGTGCCGTGGCCCGGCGGGTCCATCACCGAGCGCGCCGCGGTGCGCCGTGAGATCGTCGCACTGTACGACGAGTCGTGCCGGCGCCTGGGCGTGGAGCCGCGTCCGCACGCCTGATCCGAGTCGGTTAGGTAACCCTTAGTTCTGTACACTGAGCGCATGAGCGACCTCATCCCCTTCTCCACTGCGCTGCGCGAGCGGTCGAGCTCGGCGCACTCGCACAGCGAGCACGCGGGCTTCATGGACGACCTGATGAAGGGCGAGGGGACCCGCGAGGACTACATCGCCCTCGTCGCCCAGCACTGGTTCATCTACGAGGCGCTCGAGGGTGCCGCCGGGCGCATGCGGCGCGATCCGGTGGCCTCGGTGTTCATCAGCGACAAACTGACCCGCCTGCCGGCGCTGGAGGCCGACCTCGAGTTCCTCCTCGGCCCGGATTGGCGTGAGCAGATCACGGCGCTGCCGACCACTGCCCGCTACGTCGCGCGCATCCAGCAGGTCGGTGCCACCTGGGCGGGAGGGTTCGTCGCGCACCACTACACGCGCTACCTGGGCGACCTCTCCGGCGGACAGTTCATCGGACGCCTGATGGCCCGCCGCTTCGGGTTCGAGACCAACGGGATCGGCTTCTACCTGTTCGCGGACATCGCCGACCCGAAGGCGTTCAAGGAGTACTACCGCGAGCAGCTGGATGCGGTGCCGTGGGATGCCGCGGAGCGCGAGCGCGTGATCGATGAGGTGCTGCTGGCGTACCGTTTCAACACCGAGGTGTTCCGCGACCTCGAGATCGCGAAGCAGGAGTCGCAGGTCGCCTGAGGATCAGGATGCCGGCAGCGCCGAGGTCATCGATGACCGCCGCACGTCGGCCATGAACCGCATGACGTCCGGGTCGACGCGGATGTCGCTCGGCCGCAGCGGTCGCGACAGGTACAGTCCGTCGAGGCTCGTCAGCCTGCTCAGCGCGACATAGGTCTGTCCCGGTGCGAATGCGCCGGAGCCGAGGTCGACGATCGCCCGTTCGTACGTCTTGCCCTGGCTCTTGTGGATCGTCACCGCCCAGGCCAGCCGCAGTGGGAACTGGGTGAACTCCGCGACGATGTCGCGGGTGAGCGACTTCGAGCCGGCGTCGTAGGCGTATCGGTACCGCTCCCAGACGGCCGGCTCGACGTCGAATTCCACGCCTTCGACCTCGACGCGCACGGTGCCCCCGGCGATCCTGGTGACCGTGCCGATCGTGCCGTTGACCCACCGCGGCGGTTCGCCGTACGAACCCGTGTCGTTGCGCAGGAACATCACCTGCGCGCCGACCTTCAGCTTCAGATCGACGTCGGCGGGGTAGGCGGCATCGCCCCGTCCGAAATCGCCGCTGATCTCCGCCGTCGCCGTCTGCTCGCGCCCGATGAGCTCGGCGAGGTGCCGACGGTTGATGCTGTTGACGATGTCGTTGCGTGTGGCCAGCGTGATGATCGGGTGCTCGCCGTCGGCGGCATCGGGCGGGATCCTCGCTCCGGTGTCGTTGAGGATCTGCGCGATGTCGGCCGTCACCCGTCCGTAGCGGACGGCGTTGAGCATCGACTTGAACGCCGGATCGGCCTGCCGATGGATGTCGACCAGTTCTCGGATGTGCAGATCGGCACCGTACGCGCCGATGTCCATGAGCCCGTCACCGGCGACCTGCCCCACCCAGACCTTCGCATCGAAGAACCAGAACGACCGGTAGTGGTCGCGGATGTAGCGCGCCTCGTCGCCGCGCGGCGGGACGGGCGCGAGCTGGTACGGGTCGCCGAACATCACGATCTGCACGCCGCCGAAGGGCTCCGCCCGCCGGCCGCGCGCCTGTCGCAGGGATCGGTCGATGCCGTCCATGAGGTCGGCGTTGACCATCGAGATCTCGTCGATCACCAGGGTGTCGATGGCGTTGAGGATCTTCCGCGTCGCGTCGGACTGGTCGATCTCGCCCCCCGCGATCAGCCCGATCGGCAGCCGGAACAGCGAATGGATCGTCTGCCCCTCGACGTTGAGTGCGGCGACGCCGGTCGGCGCGCACACCGCGATCTGCTTGGACGTGTTCCACGCCAGATGCTGCAGCAGCGTGGACTTGCCGGTGCCGGCACGGCCGGTCACGAACACGTGCTCACGGGTGTCTTCGATGAGCCGGAACAGCGCCTCCTGCTCGGGCGACAGCGGTGGCGTGTTCACCGGTTCATGCTAACGAGTGGATGCCGCGACCCGGCGATCGCCGCGGGGAGCGGTGGACAGTGCCCCGTGCCGGTGATCGGTGGGGGAATCGCCGGGCCAGATCGTGGTGCCCTCGACCACGCCGCCCACGATCACCCGGAATCGCGGACATGTGGTGATGTCGTGCGCGCGGCAGTTCAGCGCGTGCTCGGTCATCGCCCGCGCGCGCTCGATCTCCGCCGCCCTCAGATCCAGGTCGGCCAGATGCGCCTCCAGCACGGCGTGCCGTGACGGCGCCTGCTCGTCCAGCAGCACGCCGATCTGGTGCAGGCTCATCCCGGCCGCCTTGCTGCGCATGATCACGGCGATGCGCACGAGATCGGAGTCCGAGAATCGACGGCGGTCCGCGGCATCCCGTTCCGGCTGCAGCAGGCCCGCATCCTCCCAGTGCCGAAGGACGTGCGTCCCGAGGCCGAATCTCGCGGCGGCCTCGCCGATGGGAAGGGAGCTTGACTTCATGTCGACATGAAGTCACATCATCGGGGAATGAGCAAATCGTCATCCCCGAGTCCGTACCATGCCGTCGTCGTCGGAGGCGGGCCGGCCGGCCTGCAGGCCGCGCTCACCCTCGGCCGCATGCATCGCCGGACCGCGCTGTTCGACTCGGGCGAGTACCGGAACGCCACGGCGGGGCATGCCCACAACCTCATCACCAACGACGGCCGCCCACCCGCGGAACTGCGGGCGATCGCGCGGGACGAGCTGGGCGCGTACGACGCCGTCGAACTGCATGACGTCGGGGTCTCGTCGATCAGGCCCGTCGAGGAGGGCTTCGCGGTGGTCACCGCCCACTCGGAGACGCTGCACACACGGACGATCGTGCTGGCGACCGGGATGCGCGACGTGCTGCCCGCGATCCCCGGCCTCGCGCAGGAGTGGGGACGCGGAGTCGCGCAGTGCCCGTTCTGCCACGGTCACGAATTCCGCGGGCTGCCGGTCGCCGTCCTCGGCGAGGGGCAGCACGCGGACATGATCCGCGGGATGCTGGCGCCCATCGTCTCAGCGGTGACGGTGCTCGACCCGGCGCGGGTGACCCGCGTGGACCGGCGCGGGGACCTCATGGCACTGAGCCTCGCCGACGGAATCGAGGTGCAGGCATCCGGGATCTTCGTCGCCGCCACCGGCACGCAGCGCTCGCCCCTGGCCGCCCAGCTCGGCTGCCGGATGCTGGAATCCGGATGCGTCGAGATCGACGCCTTCGGCCTGACCAGCGTGCCCGGAGTCTTCGCCGCGGGCGATATGGCCCACGTCGCCGCGCTCCCGAACGCGATGGTCTCGCTCGCGGCGGCGATCGCGTCCGGCCAGATGGCCGGCGCGACCAGCGTGCGGCACTCGCTTTCCTAGACTGAGGGGGTGAGCCACGAGCCGGGGGGTGCGATGGAGACAGCGGATGCCGGCGCGCGCAGCGCCGCGGCACTCCCCCGCCGTCGTGGGCTGGCGCTGGATCTGACTCTGCTCGCGGTCGTCGGCGTCCTGCTCATCGCCGCGATCGCGGCAGGAGCCGCGGCGATCTACCGCGAGTTCTACAGCCCGACGGCCTTCGTGGAGCGCTACCTCTCCCTGCTCGCCGAAGGACGCGCTGCCGATGCCCTCGCCGTGCCTGGTGTCGCCGTCGACTCCGAAGAGCTCGAGGCGGCCGGCCTTCCCACGACCGCCTCCGACGCCCTGCTGCGCCCGGCGGCGCTGGCCACCCTCACGGAGATCGACATCGCCGAGGAGAGCGTCCGCGAGGACGGTGTCGTGCTGATCTCGGTGACCTACCGCGCCGGCGCCTACGACGGCTCGACGACCTTCGAGGTCCAGCCCGGACCGCAGATCGGCGTCGCGCCGACCTGGCGGTTCGCGAGGAGCCCACTGGCGCTGATGGACCTGTCCGTCAGCGGGTCGATGACCTTCGAGGTCAACGGCTTCGAGTTGGACAAACGGCAGGTCTCCCCCGACGGCGTCGACGCGGATCCGGCCGCGCCCGTCTCGCTGCTGGTGTTCTCGCCCGGAATCTATTCCGTGTCGGTCGACACGGCGATCGCCGCGACGCCCGGCGTCGCAGTGCTCTCGGACAGTCCGTTCGCCGTCGTGCCCGTGCAGGTGCAGGCCGAGGCGACCACCGCATTCGTGGAGGTCGTGCGGCAGCGCGTGCAGGAGTTCCTGGACGGGTGCGTGACGCAGGATGTCCTGCAGCCCACCGCATGCCCGTTCGGCTTCGTCGTGCAGGACCGGGTCGTCTCGCCCCCGGCCTGGTCGATGATCCAGCAGCCGACCGTCGACGTCGTCCCCGACGGCGCCGCGTGGAAGATCCCGGAGACTCCCGCCATGGCACACATCGACGTCGACATCCGGTCGCTGTTCGACGGCTCGGTCGACCACGTCAGCCAGGATGTGCCGTTCGTGGTCTCGGGCACGATCACCGTGCTGCCGGACGGGTCGGCCTCGATCGTGGTGGGCGGCTACCCGACCGAGTGACGGATGCCGCGGCATCCGTTCGGCCTCTACGCCCCGGTGCGCGCGTCGCGCTCGGCGAGTTCGGCGAGCTGCGCGTTGTACGCCTGCAGTTCGGCGTCGCCGGTGCGATCGGCATGGCGGTCGTCTCTGCGCTGCACGCGCTCGTCGTCGCGGCTCCACTGGATCGCCACGGTGATCGCGAGGATCAGCGTGGGCAGTTCGCCGACCGACCAGGCCACGCCGCCGCCCACGTACTGATCCTCCAGGGGGGTCGCGCCCCAGGTCCGACCCATCGCGCCGAACCACTCCGAGACCATCAGGCCGGTCTGCATCATGATCGCAATGCCGAAGAACGCGTGCATCGCCATCACGCCGATGAGGATGAGCAGCCGGCCCGCGTACGGCAGCCGGTAGGCGACCGGGTCGATGCCGATCAGCGTCAGCACGAACAGGTAGCCCGTGATCAGGAAGTGCGCCGTCATCCACTCGTGCCCGAGGTGGTCGTACAACGACCAGCGGAAGAGATCGGTGTAGTAGAACGCCCAGAGCGAGCCGATGAACAGGCCGGCCGCCACGAAGGGGTTCGTGAGGATGCGGGCCACGGGCGAGTGCACGGCCCACAGGATCCATTCGCGGCCGCCGCGCGTGCCGTCGTCGCGTTTGCGGACCGCCCGAGCCGCCAGCGTCACCGGCGCACCGGCGACCAGCAGCAACGGGATCGCCATCGACAGCAGCATGTGCCCGACCATGTGCACGCTGAACAGGTACTGCTGGTAGGCGTTGACCGGCCCGCAGGTGACCCAGAACAGGAGCACGAGTCCGGCGACCCACAGCACGGTGCGGTAGATCGGCCAGCGGTCGCCGCGGCGGTGCAGGCGCCAGACGCCCACCAGGTAGAAGAACGCCCCGAAGCCCGCTGCGAACGCCCAGACGAGGTCCAGGCTCCACGCGCTGAACCAGCGGTCCAGACTCAACTCCGGCGGGAGTGCGGCGCCGGTGAGGATCTCGGCGGGTGTGCGGACCTCTGGCAGGTTCGTCGTCGTCGGCGGCGCGGTCCGCGCCAGTGCCGCGGCGGCGCCGCTGGCAAGACCCATGAACGCCAGTTCGAGCGCGATCAGACTCCAGAACCTCCGGTTGGCGGCATCCTGGGACAGCCTGCCGATCAGACGCACGCGGTACCAGGCGCCGAGCACGCCGAGCGCGAGCAGCGCGGCGACCTTCACCAGCAGGATCGCGCCGTAGGGGGTGGCCAGGTTGTCCCAGGCTCCGACGCCGATGACGGCGCGCACCGTGCCCGAGATGGCCACCACGATGAAGGCCGCCAGCGCGATGCTGGAGTACCGCGCCATCACGGCCGCGAGCTTCGGGCGGTCGATGAGCGGACGGATCACGACCAGCAGGACGAGGCCGCCGAGCCAGACGGCGGCGGCGAGGATGTGCAGCACCAGCGCGACGACGGCGGCGTTGTGGTTGGCCTCCTCGCCGGAGTGCCCCTGCGTCCCCATCGGAACCAGGGCGGCGATCGCGAGGATCGCGACGAACAGCGTCGCGGTCCAGGAGCGCACCGCGAACGTCAGGACCGTCAGCGCCGCCCCGGCGACCGTGGTCAGCAGCCAGACACGACCCGACTCGGTCTCGACGAGGAACCTGCCCAGCTGCGCGCCGAACTCCGGGCCGAAGCCGAGCGCGGGGTTGAAGGCGTTGACGAAGGTGAAGAAGCCCGTGGTGGCGGCGGCCACAGTGAAGATCGCCGCCGAGATGGATGACATGTCCAGCGCCGCGTCGAACTCCCGCTCGCCACTTCGAAGGGCGAACAGCGCCGTCACGAGGGCGCCGACCATGCACGCGGCCGAGATGTTCACCGCGAGGGTGGCGACCGGAAGGCCCCACCGCACGAGGGGTCCGGGGTCGCCGATCGCGAACGGTGCCGCGCCCCCGCCGACCAGGAGCCCCCACACCAGCGCCGCGAGCGCGACCACGAGGAGGATCGCCGGGCCGAGGGCCCGCAGGACGCGGGAGTTCACTCCATAAGCCTAGGCGGGCATGCAGAGGGGGGATGCCGCGGTGCGGCATCCCCCTTCTGTGCGACGACGTCTTACTTGACGGCGGCCTTGAGCTTCGAGCCCGCGGTGACCTTGACCCGCTGGCCGGCCGGGATCTTGATCTCGGCGCCGGTCTGGGGGTTGCGGCCCGTGCGTGCGGACGTCTCGACGCGCTCGAACGAGATCCAGCCCGGGATGGAGACCTTGCTGCCCTTAGCGACCGCGTCGGAGACGGTGGAGAAGAGGGAGTCGAGCACACCAGAGACGGCGGCCTGGCTCTGGCCGGTCGCGCTCGCGATGCTCGCGACGAGTTCGGTCTTGGTGATGGACTTGTCAGCCATGTGGTTGTCCTCCAAAGGCGGCGAAAGCGCCACCTTTTCATTGCTCGGACCGGACGGCACTCGCCTCCCGGCTGGTCGGATCGACCGCCCCCGAATATACCGACTTTCCGCGGAATCACGCGGATTTGGACCCCCCTTGACGGAATCCCACCGGCGTGTCGAGGTTTCCATGGGGCGGATGTGACCGATGTGACTCGGATCCGTCGCTGACCGCTGCGCTGCTCCTCGTACCGGTCTCGCCGCGCAGGCGCCGCAACGCCGTCACGATCTCGTCGTGCCATCGTCGCGCGGCAGGGAGCGCGCCGGTGAAGATCGGGGTGTCGTGGGTGACGCCGAGGTAGCGCACCACGCTCGCATCCACGCCGGCGGCGCGCAGTGCGGCCCCGTAGGCCTCCCCGTCACCGCGCAGCGGGTCGTACTCGGCGGTGAGGATCACCGCGGGCGGCAGGCCGGCGTGGGATGCCGCGCGCAGGGGTGAGGCATCCGCCTCTTTCGCATCCGCGGCTCGGGGCAGATACGTGCGCGCGACCGAGCGCAGCTCGCGACGGGCGATCACGCTGGGGATGCCCATCGCCCGCGTGGCGCGCAGGTCGAGGTGGGCGCCGGTGAGGTCGACGACGGGGACCTCGAGCACCTGGACGCGCAGAGGGTGAGCCGCGCCGTCGCGGTTGCGCAGCGTCAGGGCGGCCGCGATGCTGCCGCCGGCCGAGGTCCCGATCACGCCCACCCGGTTGAGGTCGAGCCCGAGCGAGGGCCCCGCATCGAACAGCCAGTCCAGCGCCGCCTCCGCCTGCCGCAACGGCACCGGATACCGATGCTCGGGCGCGAGGGCATAGTCGACGGCGACCAGTGCGACGCCGGCGTCCGCGGCGCGTCGCCGGAAGCCGGCATCCGTCGTCGGATAGTCGATGCCGCCGATCCGGAAGCCGCCGCCGAAGAAGGCCAGCGCTGCCGGCACGACTCCCGTCGTCGCCTCGTCGGGGTAGTAGATCCGCACCCGGAACGGTGGGATGCCCGGCCGTGCGATGCGATGCTCGTCGGTGCGCAGGTCCGGACCGGGGGTGCCGACGGTGCGCAGTTCGGTGCGGTCCCAGGCGAGCGCCGCACGCCGGTGCTTGGCTCGAGCGCGGGCGCGAGGGCTCAGAGCCGCCTCGTCCGCTCGCGGAGCGGCAGTCCCGGCTGCGGAGCCGGTGTCGGAGGCTCGTCCGAACGGCCACAGCGCAGCCATGCGCGATCGCACGCTCGCGATGCCGCGGTCGATCAGATAGCGGCGATGCACGCGCAGTCGCTCGGCGAAGAACGGATCCAGGGGCACGGCTCCATTCGACCATGCCCGCACACGAGAAGACCCGGAGATCGTGAGATCTCCGGGTCTTCGGGAGCGCCTGTGCCTGCTGGGGTTACCAGCTGGACTTGGTCACGCCGGGCAGCTCGCCACGGTGCGCCATGTCACGGAAGCGGACACGCGAGATGCCGAACTTCGTGAGGACGCCGCGGGGGCGGCCGTCGATGACGTCGCGGCTGCGCACGCGCACCGGCGAAGCGTTCTTGGGAAGCTTCTGCAGGCCGAGGCGAGCGGCTTCGCGCTGCTCGTCGGTGGACTCCGGCGACACGAGCGCCTTCTTCAGTTCGGTGCGCTTGGCGGCGTAGCGATCGACGATCACCTGACGCTGCTGGTTGCGCGCGATCTTGCTCTTCTTTGCCATGGATCAGCGCTCCTCTCGGAATTCGACGTGCTTGCGGATGACCGGGTCGTACTTCTTGAGCACGATGCGGTCGGGGTTGTTGCGGCGGTTCTTGCGCGTGACGTAGGTGTACCCCGTGCCGGCGGTCGAACGAAGCTTGATGATCGGACGGATGTCCTGAGCCTTCTTGGCCATTAGAGCTTCACACCCCTTGCCTGCATGTCACGGACGACGGCCTCGATGCCTCGGGCGTCGATGACCTTGATGCCCTTGGCCGACACGTTGAGCTTGATGTTGCGGCCCAGCGACGGCACGTAATAGGTCTTCTTCTGCACGTTCGGGTCGAAGCGTCGCTTCGTCCGTCGGTGCGAGTGTGAGATTGCGTGACCGAAGCCGGGAACAGCTCCAGTCACCTGGCACACAGCAGCCATGGTGATTACTCCTTCGATACCGTGGAACCGGACGGTTCCACCCAAGATCCCTTGTCTGCACCCCGCGCCTTGCGACGGCAGGATGCGAACTGCGTGCAGGAGTGCGCGCAGACAAAGAGTCAGTTTAGCATGCGGCGGAGGCGGATCCCCGCCGCCGTCGGGGCGGCGCCGATTCCTCCCCGAGGACTCACCGCAGCGGATGCGCGGAGCGTACGATCCCCTGCGGATCCCACGCCGCAGCGACCCGGCGGACTTGCTCGGCCGCGTCCCCGTAGAGGGCGTCGGCACCGATCGGTCGCTCTGAGAAGGTCTTGACCGCCCGGGTCGAGGCGAATGCCGCGAGCCTGCCGATCACCTCGGCGGTGGCGGCTCGCACGGGCTCGAGCGCCTCGGGGACGGGAACGATCCCGACGACGTAGACGAGCCCCGCCCCGTCGATCGTCGAGACGGCACCTCCCGTCGCACGTCCCGGAGTGAGCATTCCCCCGAGCTGGCGGAGCTCGATCGAGACGAGCGGGGTCGAGGCGGGCGCGAGCGCTGCCGCGACGAACGCATCGGCCGATGCGGGCGAGATCTCCGTCAGCACGACGGCATCTCCGTACGCAGGTGCGGGCTGCGGCGGATCGCCGTGCACGCCGGCGAGCTCCGCCGGTGACATGGTCCGGACCGAGTCGATATCGGGCTCGAGCGCACGGAGCGGCGCAAGCAGATCCTCGACGTCATCGCCGGATTCCTGGACGGCCACCTCGATCGCGACGAACGCCCTGCCGCGCAGCGACTCGGGCAACTCGGGAAGTGGGGGATAACGCAGCACACGCGCGAGCGAGGTGACCGAGTCGGGAACGTCGGCAATCCACTCCCGCCACGCGTGCACGACGTCGGCGGTGCGGTCGATCGCCCACAGCATCCCGCCCGCCCACAGTTCCGCGATCGGGTGCAGCTGCAGCTCGATCGCGGTCACGATGACGGGCGCGACGCCACCGCGCGCCGCCCAGAGGAGGTCGGCATGCTGATCCGCGTCCGCACGGATGACGCGTGACTGCGCATCGACCCCCTCGATCGCGACGATCGAGTCCGCGGCCAGTCCGTGCGATCGGGCGAGCCAGCCCAGGCCCCCGCCGAGGGCGAGCCCGACGACGCCGACCGTGGACGACATCCCTGCGACGGCCGCCAGGCCGTGTTCCGCAGCCGCCGCCGCGACGTCGCCCCAGACGGCTCCGGCTCCCGCACGCGCACGTCCTGTGAACCTGTCCACGTCGACCCCGCCGAGCGCTGACGTGCGCAGCAGGATGGTCTCGGCGAGCGAAGGAAGAGCACCCGCGCCGTGCCCGGTCGACTGCGGGGCGACGCGCAATCCGAACCGGCGCGCGAAGGTCACCGTCTCGACGACGTCCTGCACTCCCGCCGCGACGACGACCGCAGAGGGATGCTGGTCGGCCAGCAGCTGCCAGGCGCGACGCTGTTCGTCCCAGTCGTCGTCAGATGGCAGCGCGATCCTCCCCTCCAGGCGATCGCGAAGTCTTTCGAACTGCTCGCCGGGCAGGATGCCAGGCTCGAGGGAGGAATCGGTGTTCATGTGTTTCCGTTCTTTCTGTCGAGTCGATGAAGCCGTGTCACGATGCCCGCGCGCCGACGAGCTGGTCGAGGACGGGAAGTATTCCCGCCGGTCCGGGGGCTGCGGTGATCGCTGCGCCGATCCGCCGCGCGTGCTCCCGGTAGCGGGGCTCTTGCAGGACGCTGTCGATGGCTTCGGCGAGCTGGACGACGTTGAGCCCGCCGCGCCGCGGCCGCAGTCGGACTCCGGCGCCGCTCCACTCGACGCGCGCCGCGACCTCCGTTTTGTCCTCCGTGTTGCCGGTCGCGATGATCGGGACCCCGTGGGCGAGGGCGAAGTGGACGCCGCCATAGCCCCCGTTCGTGACGAGGAGGTCCAACCGCGGGAAGAGGCGGTCGTACGGCAGGTACGCCGCGACGCGCGCGTTCGAGGGGAGGAGTCGTCGCGGAATCTCACGGCCGCCCGTCGAGGCCACGACGAGCACGTCGTGATCCGCGAGCGCCCGCAGCGTCGGCATCACCAGATCGTCGAGATCGGCGTTGGCGACGGTGCCCTGGGTGACGTGCACGACGGGTCGATCGCCGTCGAGGTCGCTCCACCAGTCAGGTACATCGTCGGGCGACGTCGCTGCGAGCGAGACGGGACCGACGAAGTGAACGGGGGTCGTCACGTCGCTGCGCGGATACTCGAACTCGCGCACACTGAACTGCACGATGGCCTCTGCCAGGGAGGGGTAGTTCATGACGGGAGCGCGCAGCTCGCTGCCGACCTCGTCGCGCGCCATGCGCTCGGCGTCGCGCTGCAGCTCCCTGAAGATGACGGCGTCGCTCGTCCAGGCCAGCAGTGCGTTCCGCACGCGACCGAACGCGCCGGGCATCGGGGGGATCCCGAGACCGAACGGCGCCGCATCGCGGCTGCGCAGGCCGAGCGGGACGATTCCGAGATTCACGACCGGCGGCCGCGAAGCCGCCGGACGGCACAGCAACAGCATCGCGCCGAAGAACATGCTCTCCGCGAGCACGACGTCTGCGGGCTGAGTCCGCAACTGCTCGTCGACGGCGCGAAGCTGGGCCGCCGCGGGTTCGAGGAAGATGTTGCGCAGGTCCCACCGGGCTCCGGCGACGCCGGTCAGGCCGCGCCGCCCGGGGAACGCGGCGTCCATATCCCGGTCGTCGTAGTCCGCAGCGGCCGGGAGCGGGACCCAGCGGGCGCCGCTCTCCTCCACGACATGCCGGTACCGCCTGCCGGTGAGGAACCGGACGTCGTGGCCCGCTTCGACGAGGCTGCGCGCGACAGCGATCGACGGCGCGATGTGTCCGTGGACAGGGGTGCAGCAGATGAGGATCGAGAGCATCGGCGTCTCCAAACTGGTAAGCTATTGAAACTACTCAGGAAGTATTCACTACCCAACTAGGAAAGTCAATGTCTCCTTACGTTTCTCCGTTGCGCGAAGCGCAGGCCGCGCAGACTCGACAGCGCATCCTCGATGCAGCCGTGAAGGTCTTCGGCGACTCCGGCTATTCGGGGACCTCGCTCTCCCTGATCGCCGCAGCGGCAGGAGTGTCCCTCGAGACGGTCAAGAGTCACGGCCCCAAAGCGGCCCTCCTGCTCGCCAGCTTCGACCACGCCTTCTCCGGCGCCGAGGGCGACGGGCCCCTCCACGCGCGGGAGCTGGGAGCGCAGGCCGCGATGCTGGCGCCGTCTGAGCTCGTCCCATTCCTCGTCGACTTCGTCAGTGCCGCCAATGCGCGCGTCGCAAGACTCTGGCCGCG
This sequence comes from Microbacterium pygmaeum, assembly GCF_900100885.1. Lineage (NCBI taxonomy): Bacteria > Bacillati > Actinomycetota > Actinomycetes > Micrococcales > Microbacteriaceae > Microbacterium > Microbacterium pygmaeum. Next base: position 588,688 of record NZ_LT629692.1, on the reverse strand, counting down.
ACTCGTGGACGCCGCTTCAGGTGACCCCGAGGTGAGATCGCGTCTCGCCGTCCTCCAGGCGAGCCGCCGCGACGACATGCGCGCCGCGATCGCGATGCTCCGCGAGCGAGGCGTGTGCCGCAGCGAGCGTGCGGACGACGAGCTCGCCGCCGCGCTCTCGTTCCTCATCTCGCCCGAAAGCCATACTCAGCTCGTGGAGGAGGCCGCATGGACACCGCGTGCGTACCGCGCCTGGATCCTCCATGCCGTCGAACGTCTGATCCTCGAGCGCTGAATCGCCTCGCGCCCGCCACCGCTCAGCCGCCGGCCACCTCAGCCGCCCCTCGCCCCCAGCGGAACGGCGACACGGTCGGGTCGCCGGGGATCCAGAACCGCCACGGGAAGACGGCCGTCCCCGCGATGCCCGCGACGCCGACCCGCGGTCCGGCTGCGATCTCGACGATCGGGTCGACGCGCAGCGATAGACGGGCAACCGCCCCCGCCCAGACTGAGCCGTCGATCGCGTCGATGCCGTCGTGGATCGGATGCCGCAGGCCGACGGCATCGCCGAGCCGGCCCGGACCCCTGGCGAGATCGAGCGGCGAGCGTACGACACCGCGCAGCGTGCGACGCCGGGTCGCAGCATCCGCGCCCTCGATGATCTCGCCCGCGCGCAGCAGGATTCCGCCGGCGGCGCCGACCGGGCCGCTCACGACGTTGACGCACGAGTGGATGCCGTGGCTCAGGTACACGTAGAGGTGGCCGGGCTCGCCCCACATGGTCGCGTTGCGCGCGGTTCGTCCCATCCGGGCGTGCGAACCGGGGTCGGGAACGGGTCCGGTCCCCGCACCGTGATACGCCTCGACCTCGGTGAGGCGCACCGTGACGATCTCACCGTCCACGACTGTGCGCAGGTGGGCGCCCAGCAGGCGCGGGGCGACCTCGACGGGCAGACCCGCCAGGTCGGCGCGGGTCGCCGAGCGCATCGCGCGCGCGTGGCTCACGTCGCCGCTCATCGGGGCGGCACCCGGCACCACGAGATGTCGAAGCCGTTGAGCTTCACGACCTCGGCGCCGTCCGCGATCTCGACGATGTGCGTCTCGACCTTGCCCGGGATCGGCATCCGGTACGTGTCGTAGGGGTTCTGGACCGCGTCCGGAGCGATCAGCACCGCCGCGTAGCGGCCGCTCGGCGAGACGCAGGTCTGCAGGACGGCATCGGCCGCCGGGACCTCCATCAGCACGCGGGTCGCCCCGTCGTGCGCGACCGAGGAGATCGTGGCGCCGGCGGGGAGACCGTTCGCGCCCAGCGGCGCAGACGTGCGGACCGTGCCTCCACCCGGTACCGGCAGCACGGGGCCGGCGAGTCCGAGATTCCGATCGGGCTGGACGAGCGGCGTCTCGGACGCGTCGGCCAGGTCGATCACATCGAGGCCGTCGGGTCTGGTGACGATCGCCTGTGGCGCGGCATCCGCCCCGTCCACGGCTGCGGAGCCTCGCGCCGTCCCGTCGATGGAGATCGCCGACCCGAGTGCGGTGGCGCTCTCACCGGACGAGCCGGTCAGCAGGAGCGACCCGTCGAACGTGAGCAGCAGGATGCTTTCGGTGTCGGGCACGAACCGCCACTCGGCCACCCGCGGCTCGGCGCCGGGGACGACGACCTGCGTGGGCGCGGCGTCGGCCTCGGTCTCTTTGAGCGATGCGGTGAACAGCGCGCTCTCGGTGCCGCCGGCCGCAGAAAGATCGGCGTCGGAGAACGTGTAGCCGATGAGTTCGCCGCGATCAGCACTCTGCAATGCGCTGACGTAGCCGTCTCCGGGCAGGGCCAGCTGCCGCTCCGAGCCGCCGTCGAGATCGGTGACGACGAGCTGCGTCGCATCGCCGTCGCGCACCGACATCACCAGGTGGCTCGAGGTCGCGCGGTAGTCCTCGATGTGATCGGCGCTGAAGACGGGCACGGCCTCCTCACCGGTCAGGTCGGTGCGGAAGACGGTGTCGCCGCTCGAGGTGCGCTGCAGGAGGAAGACCTCGATGGGCGGCGTGCGGAAGGTGTAGGCCAGGTTCGCGGTCGGCCCGCCGCCCAGGCTCTGCACGTCGGAGAACTCGACGGTGTATTCCGTATCGTCGTGCAGCGGCAGCCCGAAGCGGAGACCGACGCTGCGCCCCGACGTGTCGACGTTGAAGGGCGTCGCCGGGGAGACGCTGATCTGAGCGGCATCCACCTCCTCGAGCGAGGCGGACGTCGTCAGGATGAGCCGGGATCCGGATGCTGCGACCGCGGCGGCCGGGTCGACGTCGACGGACGAGATCCGCGGTCCTGAGGCGACGCCGGCCGCCGCTCCGGCGAGTCCGAGTGCCGCGAGGGCGGCGACCACGACGGTGAAGGTGACGAGGAAGGCGCGGCTGCGGCGCCGGCGCGTACGACCCGCCCGGGTGGCCGACCCGCCAGGCTCAGTGCTCATACGGGTCGCTCGGCTCGTCGATCGCCTCGACCGACTCGGCGGTGACGCGCAGGCGTCCGTCGGCGGTCGAGGTCACGGTGACCGTGACCGTGACCCACTGACCGGTGTCGGGCGCACCGGTTGATGCCGCGATCGGAATACTCGCCGGCTGCGCGTCGATCACGCAGTGCGTGATCACGAGGCGCGTCAGGTCGAACCCGTCGGCCGCGCCACCGGGCGTCACGAATCCGGTGAGGGTGATGGCGTCACCGTCGAACGCGTCCGGGTTCGTGGCCGTCGCGAACACCGTCGACCAGTCGCCGACCCCGAAGGACGCGGTGTCTCCGGTGGCGGCCAGGGTCACGGCATCCGATCCCGCGAACAGGGGCGGCGCCCCGATGTCGCGCGACATCGCGAGCTCGGCGGACAGCGACGCGGGCGGGAGGACGAGCGTGAGCAGCACCACGCCGGATGCCGCGATGCCGCCGACCACCGTCGCGGTGAGCGCGACCGGGTGTCCGATCGTCGGAGGATGCGACGGATGTCGGAGGATCTCAGCCGGATGCTCGGACGTTCGTGCCATCCTCCGACGCAGGGACGCGTCGAGTGCCAGGGATGCCTCGGGTGCCGCGGATGCGATGGAGGCCGCGGGTGCGGCGGGGGGATGCGCCTCGCCGTGATCGTGTCCGTGATCGGCCTCGGCGCCGAGGGGCAGCGCGAAGCTCAGCGCGGTGCCGGCGAGCACCACGAAGGACATGCAAACGGCGAACCAGGTCGAATCGGGGTTGATGTACAGGCCGAGCCGGCCGGTGAAGGACAGGCTCAGCGTGACGACGGCGAGGATCGCGGCCAGGCCGACACCCAGCCATCGGGTTCCGATGAACGATGCCCTACGCAAGGAGGTTCACCCCCGCCCCGATCGCGAACGCCGACAGCACGACGATCACGACGAGCCCGACCAGGGTCCGCGTCGTGAAGGTGGTCCGCAGCAGGGCGAGCATCTTGACGTCGACGAGGGGACCCACCAGCAGGAACGCGACGATGGATCCCGGTGTGAAGGTCGAGGCGAACGACAGCGCGAAGAACGAGTCGACGTTCGAGCAGATCGAGACCACCATCGCCAGCGCGATCATCGCCACGATCGACAGCGCCGGGTTGGACCCGATCGCCAGCAGCGCCTCGCGCGGCACCAGCACCTGCACCGCCCCGGCCAGGGCCGACCCGATGATCAGGGCGGGCATCACCGCCCGCAGCTCGATCACGAACTGCGCGATGCTGCGCCGGCCCTTTCCGCCTGGCTCGTCGGTGACGAGCGCGCACGTCTGGCGGAAGCGATCGGTGAGCAGGCCGTCGGGGTCCGGATGCCGGCTGTACAGCCATCCGATCAGGTTGGCGATCGCGTAGCCGCCGAGCAGCCGGGCGACCAGGATCCCGTCGCTGAAGCCGAACGCCTGATGCGTCGTGATGATGACGATCGGGTTGACGATCGGCGCGGCGATCAGGAACGTGAGTGTCTCGGGAACCGTGAAGCCGCGCATCAACAGCCCCCGCGCGAACGGCACGTTGCCGCACTCGCACACCGGCACGATCATCCCGAGGAGGGAGAGCACGGCACGCCTGGCCCATGCCTGTCGCGGCATCCAGCGCTCGATCACGCCCGGCGGAATCCACACCTGCACGACGATCGACAGGATCACGCCGAGCGCGACGAACGGCAGCGATTCGATCAGAACGCTGACCGCGAGCGTCAGCCCGTCCTGCGCGCGGGTGGGCAGCGCCGCGGGGAAGAGGGTCGGGGCCAGCGCATCGATCAGGAAGAGCGCGGCGATGACGGCCAGGCCGATGCCCACCGCGACGAGGGCCCGCGCGACAGTACCGGGACGCGTACCCGACCGTGCCGCGGCGGCCTCAACCGTCGGCACGCTCGCTCGCTCGGGCCTGCGTGCACGCGGCGCACAGCCCGAAGATGTCGACGACGTGCTCGGCGTGGGTGAAGCCGTGCTGAGACGCGGTGCGCTGCGCCCACTGCTCGACGTCGGTGGCGGCGATCTCGACGGTGAGCCCGCAGTTTCGGCAGATCAGGTGGTGGTGGTGTCCACTCGTGGAGCAGGCGCGGTACAGCGCCTCGCCTTCGGGGCTCTGCAGCGAGTCGGCATCGCCCTGGGCGGCCAGACCCGCAAGCGCGCGGTACACGGTCGCGAGCCCGATGCCGGTGTTCTCCTCGCGGAGCGTGGCGTGCAGGTTCTGCGCGCTGACGAACCCGCGGGATTCGGCGAGCGCCTCGCGCACCCGATCGCGCTGCCACGTGTTGCGCTGGACCATGAGCCGTACTCTACCGAGCGCCTCTGAGCGCCGCCCGGGTGCTCACGCGGTCCCGACGCGATCCGAGAACCCGGCACACGAGGTAGATCACGAACGAGATCGTGGTGATGTACGGGCTGACCGGCAGGGTTCCCATCACCGCCAGCAGGATCCCGCCCACCGCCGAGACGAAGCCGAAGACCGCCGCGAGCACGGGAACCGAGAGCGGTCCGTTCGCGATCCGCATCGCCGCCGCCGCCGGGGTGACCAGCAGGGCCATCACCAGCAGCGCGCCGATGATGTGCACGCTGACGGCGACGATGAGTCCGAGCAGGAGCATGAATCCGAGCGAGACCGCGGTCGTGGGTACACCGCGCGCGGCCGCCGACTGCGGGTCGAGGGAGTCGAAGCGCAGGGGTCGCCAGATCAGCAGTATGCCGAGCAGGACGAACGCGCTGATCGCGATCAGCCAGCCGAGCTGCCCGGTCTGCACGGAGACGATCTGCCCGGTCAGGAGGCTGAACCGGTTCGCGCTGCGTCCGTCGTACAGCGAGAGGAACAGGATGCCAAGGCCCAGGCCGAACGGCATGAGCACACCGATGATCGAGTTTCGGTCGCGGGCTCTGGCGCCCAGCACGCCGATGATGGCTGCCGCCAGCACCGACCCGACGATGGATCCGGTCACGACGTCGAAGCCGACCAGCAGCGCGAAGGCCGCGCCGGCGAAGGACAGCTCGCTGATGCCGTGCACGGCGAAGGCCATGTCGCGCTGCATCACGAACACGCCGACCAAGCCCCCGACCAGGCCCAGCACGGCACCGGCGATGACGGAGTTCGACACCAGCACGAGGATCTCGCCGTAGTCGGCGACCCCGCCGAACATCGCATCCCACACGTCTGGCCAGTTCACGAGGCGTCCTCGTGGTGGTGATGATGGGAGGATGCCTCGGCATCCGGCGCTCCGACGACGACCAGTCGGCCTCCGGCCCGCAGCACGAAGACGGGCGCGCCGTAGAGCTCGGTGAGGACCTCGGAGTCGAGCACCTCGTCGGGGGCGCCGAGCGTGAACCGGCCGTTCGCCAGGTAGAGGATGCGGTCGACTCGATCCAGGACGGGGTTGATGTCGTGGGTGACCAGGAGGACCGCGGCACCCTTCTCGCGGCGCTGCCGATCGATCAGTCCGACGACGGCCCGCTGGTTCGCCAGGTCCAGACTGGTCAGCGGCTCATCGCACAGGAGGAGCCTCGGATCATCGGCGAGCGCCTGCCCGACCCGCAGTCGCTGCTGCTCGCCGCCGGAGAGGAGACCCACCGGACGATCGGCGTAGGCGGTCGCCCCCACCTCCGCGAGCAGGCCGTCCACGCGCGCGCGGTCGCCGCGCCGCGGGAACGGCGGGCCGAAACGGTGCCCGTCGATGCCCAGCGCGACGAGGTCGCGTGCGCGGAGGTTCGTGTCGGCCGGGAGTGGCCGCTGCTGCGGGATGTAGCCGATGCGGCGGTTCCCCTTGGCCTGGGTCGGCGAACCCAGGGCCTCGATGCTTCCCTCGCTCAGCCGCTCCAGACCGAGGATGGCGCGCAGGAGCGTCGTCTTGCCCGAGCCGCTCGGACCCAGCACTGCCACGAGCTCTCCGGGCTGGACGCGCAGGTCCAGTCCGCTCCACAGTTCGCGATCGCCGCGCCGCAGCGCCGCCCCTCGGATGTCGAGGGGCGGACGGAGAACGGGCGCGGGTGTCATGGGGCGGGCGTGCCGGCGAGCGCTCCCGTCAGTGCCTCGATGTTCGCCTGCATCCATGACAGATAAGTCTGGCCCTCCGGCAGCGTCTCGGAGAATTCCAGGACCGGGATCGCGAGGCTCCCGGCTTCGTCGAGGACCTGGGTGGTTTCGGCCCCACCGGTCTGGGAGTTGGCGATGACGACGGCGACCTCGCCCGAACGCAGCAGCTTGAGCGCATCCAGCAGGGTGGACGGCGCGACATCCTGCCCCTCTTCCACCGCCTCGGTGAATGCTTCGGGCGTCACGTTCTCCAGCCCGGCGGCCGCGACGAGATACAGCGGGACCGGTTCGGTGAAGAACACCTGCTCGCCGGTGTGGTCCGCGACGATCGCCGCCAGGGAGTCCTCCAACCCCGTGATGCCCTCGCCGAACGCGTCCGCGTTGGCCGTGAACGTGCCCGCCTCGGCGGGCAGGAGCTCGCCGAGCTCGTGCGCGATGTCCTCGGCCAGATGCACGATCGTGTGCGGGTCGTACCAGACGTGCTCGTTGAACCCCTCGACGTGGTCGTGCCCGTCGGCGTCGTGCGCGTGGTCGTGCGCGTCCTCGGCCCCTGCGCTCTCTCCCTCGGTCCCTGACCCTGTCGAAGGGTCGGCATGCCCCTCGTTCTCCGGCCAGTCGTGCGAGAACTCGACGGCGGTCAGCACCGGCGCGCCCGATCCGCTGGACTCGATGAGCGCATCGACGAAGGCGTCGTAGCCGCCGCCGTTCTCGATGATGAGGTCTGCACGCGCAACAGCGAGCTGGTCACGGGCGCTGGGCTCGAACGAGTGCGGATCCTGCGCGGGCGAGGACACGATCGCGGTCACGTCGACGAAGTCCCCGCCGATCTCCTCGGCGATCTGCGCGTACACGTCGGTCGAGGCCACCACGGTGATCCGATCGGATGCCGCGGCAACCGTCCCCGTCGCCTCCGGCGTGCCGGAAGCGCAGCCGGCGAGCGCGAGGGTCGCGCTCATGCCGAGGACGAATGCGGCGAGGGGTGCGTGTCTGTAATGCATGACCACAGCCTATCCGTATTGATAATCGTTCTCAAAACGAAGCGGCGCATCAACCGGGTGCGCGGAGAGACTGCGGGGTGTGCGAGCGCTGACCCGTCAGTCGAGCAGGAGCGCGGGCTCCTCGAGAATCGCGGCGATGTCGGCGATGAACCGCGAGACACCGTCGCCGTCGACCACCCGGTGATCGAAGGACCCGGAAACGGTGGTCACCCAGCGCGGGCGCACCTCGCCGTCGACGACCCAGGGCTTCTGACGGATCGTGCCGAGCGCCACGATGCCGACCTCGCCGGGGTTGATGATCGGCGTGCCGGCGTCCATCCCGAAGACGCCGATGTTGGTGATCGTGATCGTCCCGCCGCTCTGATCCTGGGGTGTCGTCTTGCCCTCGCGGGCGGTCAGCGTCAGCTTCTCGAGCGCGCGGGCGAGGTCGCGCATGCTGAGATCCTGCGCGTCCTTGATATTGGGTACCAGCAGGCCGCGGGGCGTCGCCGCCGCGATGCCGAGGTTGACGTAATGGCGCACCCGGATCTGCGCGCCGCCCCCCTCGGCGTCGTCCACCCACGCGGCGTTGACCATCGGCGTGCGGCGCACCGCCCAGATCACCGCACGGGCCATGATCAGCAGGGGGGAGATCTTGACATCGGCGAAGTCCGGCGATGCCTTGAGCCGCTTGACCAGTTCCATGGTCCGGCTCGCATCGACGTCGGTCCACACCGAGACGTGCGGCGCGGTGTACGCGCTGCTGGTCATCGCGCTCGCGGTCGCCTTGCGGACGCCGCGAACCGGGATCGACTCCTCACGGCCGGCGGCATCCGGCGCAGGCGCGGCGACGGCAGCTGCGACCGGAATCGTCTCCTCGCGGATCGGACTCCACTCCGGCGTCTCGATGTTGCGGAACACGCTCGCCTGCGAGGCCTGCTTCATGACGTCATCGCGCGTGATCTCGCCGGCGGCGCCGGTCGGCGAGATGTCGGTCAGGTCGACGCCGAGATCGCGGGCGAGCTTGCGGATCGGCGGCTTCGCGAGCACGCCGACGGATGCCGCGGGCCGGCGCTCCGCGCTCGGCGAGGGGACCGAGCGGCCGCCGCGTCGACGGGACTGCACGTGGCCCGCGCTGCCGTAGCCCACCAGCACAGCTCCTCCGGGGTCGGCCTCCGGCGCCTCGTGCGGTTCACCGTGCTCGCTCTGACCGGCCGTGGCGGGTGGTGCCGAGGCATCCGCACCGGCGATCGTGATGATCGGGGCACCGACGGCGACGGTGGTGCCTTCGGCGGCCAGGACGTCCCCGACCACGCCGGCGAACGGGGAGGGCAGCTCGACCAGCGACTTGGCCGTCTCGATCTCGACCAGCACGTCGTTGACGGCCACCGGGTCGCCCTGGGCGACGCGCCACGAGACGATCTCGGCCTCGGTGAGGCCTTCGCCGACGTCGGGGAGCAGGAAGGTCTGAGTGCTCATGCGTTTCCTTTCCAGCAGTTCCGGTGTGCGGCGGGTCGAGCCTCCGCCTCAGTAGGCGAGGGTGCGGTCGACTGCCTCGAGGATGCGGTCGGCGTCGGGGAGGAAGGTTCCCTCGAGCTTGGCCGGGGGGAACGGCGCATCGAAGCCCGACACGCGCAGCACCGGTGCCTCGAGGTCGTAGAAGGCCTGCTCCATCACCGTCGCCGCGACCTCGCTGCCGACGCTCGTGAAGCCCGGCGCCTCCTGCGCGTAGACCATGCGACCGGTGCGGCGCACCGAGTCCAGGATCGGACCGTAGTCGATCGGCGAGAGCGAGCGCACGTCGATGACCTCGCAGCTGGTGCCCTCCGACTCCGCGAGCGCCGCCGCCTGCAGCAGCGTCGCCACCATGGCGCCGTGCCCGACCAGGGTGACGTCGGTGCCCCGGCGGACGAGGCGGCTGGCGTGGAGCGGGAGCGCGCGGGCCGAGGCATCCACCTCGCCCTTCTGCCAGTACCTGCTCTTGGGCTCGAGGAAGATCACTGGATCGTTGGAGGAGATCGCATCCTGGATCATCCAGTAGGCATCGTTGGGCGTGGAGGGGCTGACCACCCGCAGGCCGGGGGTGTGGGTGAAGTACACCTCGGGGCTCTCCTGGTGATGCTCCACGGCCCCGATGTGCCCGCCGTACGGGATGCGGATCACGATCGGCATGCTGATGGCGCCCTCGTGCCGGTTCGTGATCTTCGCCAGCTGCGAGGTGATCTGATCGAACGCGGGGAAGACGAAGCCGTCGAACTGGATCTCGATGACCGGCCGGAACCCGCCCATCGCGAGTCCGATCGCCGTGCCGACGATGCCGGACTCCGCCAGCGGGGTGTCGAGCACCCGCTGCTCGCCGAACTCCGCCTGCAGACCCTCGGTCACGCGGAAGACGCCCCCGAGGCGCCCGATGTCCTCGCCCATGAGCATCACGCGGTCGTTCTCGACCATCGCGCGGCGCAGGCCGGCGTTGAGCGCACGACTGAAGGGGAGCGTCTCGATGCTCACGATGCACCCTCCTCGAACGATGCCTCGTATCCGGCCAGCCACGCGCGCTGCTGATCGATGAGCGGATGCGGGTCGCTGTACACATGGTCGAACATCAGGTCGCTGGAGACCGAGCCCAGCGCCACGGTGCGCACGCGCGCGTCATCGGCGACGGCGGCGGCCTCGGCATCCACGTCGCTGAAGAACGCGTCAGATGCGCCGCGGGAGCGCAGGTAGGTGCGCAGCCGCGAGATCGGGTCGCGCCGAGCCCACGACTCCTCCTCGTCGGAGGTGCGGTACTTGGTGGGGTCGTCGCTGGTCGTGTGCGCGCCCATGCGGTACGTCATCGCCTCGATGGCGCGAGGCCCGTCGCCGGCGCGCGCCTCATCCAGTGCCCGGCGGGTGACCGCGTAACTGGCCAGCACGTCGTTCCCGTCGATGCGCACGCTCGGCATCCCGTAGCCCGCGCCGCGACGGTACAGCGGCGAACGCGACTGGGTGGCCACGGGGACCGAGATCGCCCACTGGTTGTTCTGGAGGAAGAACACCTCCGGCGTCCGATAGCTCGCGGCGAACACCATCGCCTCGTGCACGTCGCCCTGGCTGGAGGCCCCGTCGCCGTAGTAGACGATGACGGCCTCGTCGCGCTCCACATCGCCCGTGCCGGACTTGCCGTCGAAGACGAGTCCCATGGCCAGGCCGGTCGCGTGCAGCGTCTGCGAGCCGAGCACCAGCGTGTAGATGTGCGTGTTGCCGTTCTTCGGGTCTGTGGGGTCCCAGCCGCCGTGGGTCAGGCCGCGCATGACCCGGATGATGTCGACCGGGTCCACGCCGCGGATCGTGGCCACGACGTGCTCTCGATACGACGGGAAGAGGTGGTCCTGCGCGCGCGCCGCCCTGGCCGAGCCGACCTGCGCCGCCTCCTGGCCGAAGCTCGGCGGCCAGAGCGCCAGCTGTCCCTGCCGCTGCAGGTTGGTCGCCTGCTGGTCGAACGCGCGGATGACGAACATGTCGCGATAGAAGCCCTGAAGGTCCTCGTCGCGCAGCGAGTCGACGATGTCGAGGTAGGGCTCCGCGGCCGCAGTGGGCGCGAGGGTCCCGTCGGCCGCGAGGACGCGGACGAGCTCTGTGTCATCGGCCGGAGCCTGATCGGAGAGCGAGGTCACCGTTCTACGCTAGCCCGCGCCCCGCATGGCCTTCTGGGAGGTCTTCCACAACGGATGCCGCGATGGCTAGGACCTTCTCGACAGCGTCCTCCTCGCCGATCGAGATCCGGATGCCGTCGCCGGCGAACGGCCGGACGATCAGCCCGGCCTCCTCGAACCTCGCGGCGAGCGCGAGCGTCTCGGCGCCGGTCGGCAGCCACAGGAAGTTGCCCTGCGCGTCGGGCACCTGCCATCCGGCGGCGCGCAGCCCGCTCAGGGCGCGGTCGCGGCGCTCGGCGATCAGGCGCACCCGGTCGAGCAGCTCGTCCTCGACCTCGAGGCTGGCCAGGGCGGCGACCTCGGCCTGCGCGGTGACGGAGAGGGGGATGCTGGTGCTCCGGGCGGCATCGAGGATCCGGGAATGCCCGATCGCATAGCCCACGCGGAGACCCGCGAGACCGTATGCCTTGGAGAAGGTGCGCAGCGCCACGACGTTCGGATGGCCCTCGGTGCCGAGCGTACGCAGACCGTCCACCGCATCCGGATCGGTCACGAATTCGGCGTAGGCCTCATCGAGGATGATCAGGATGTCGGCGGGCACCGCGGCGACGAACTCGTCGAACTCCGCCTGGGTGACGATCGGCCCGGTCGGGTTGTTGGGGCTGCACACGATGATCGCGCGCGTGCGGTCGGTGACGGCCGCCGCCATCGCGGGCAGGTCGTGGCGAAAATCGTCGGTCAGCGGAATCTGCACGGGCGTGGCCCCCGCGATGATGGCGAGCCCCGGGTAGGCCTCGAAGGAACGCCAGGCGAAGATGACCTCGTCGCCCGGGCCCGACGTTGCCAGCACCAGCTGGGTGAGGATGGAGACGCTCCCCGCTCCGATGTGCACGGCGTCGTCCGAGACGCCGAACCGCTCGGCGATGCGCCGACGGAGCCGGCCGGCCGAGGCATCCGGATAGCGATTGAGCGCGGTCGCCGCCTGCACGGCCTCGAGGACGCCGGCGAGGGGCTCGAAGGGGTTCTCGTTGCTGGACAGCTTGAACGCCGTCGCATCGGCCTGCTTGCCCTGCTTGTACGGCGGCAGCGCCGCGATCTCAGGGCGCACTCGAACCGGGATCGTGGAGTCATCGGTCACTCGGCGAGTCTATGACTCGCCCACCTCGGGACACATCGAGACGTCCGTGGCAGACTGACGCGCATGGGCTTCCTCATCCGTGTCGTCGTCAACGCGTTCGCGATCTGGGTCGTCACCCTCATCCCGGCGCTCATGGTGTCGGTGATCCCGTTCCCTCCGGGCGAGACGCTGCAGTTCGTCCTCACACTGCTGATCGTGGCCGCCATCTTCGCGCTGGTGAACACGATCATCGGCACCGTGATCAAGATCCTCGCGTTCCCGCTCTACATCCTCACGCTGGGCCTCATCGGCCTGATCATCAACGCGTTCCTGCTGTGGCTGACCGCGTGGATCACCGGCTTCTGGAACTGGGGCCTGCGCGTCGAGGACTTCTGGTGGGGCGTTGTCGCGGCGATCATCATCTCGCTGATCAACTGGATTTTCGGGATCATCCTGCGTCCGCGGAAGCGCGACTCGCAGCGCTGACCGGTCCGGGAGCGAGCGGTGCGCTGACCGGCATCTCGCGCTGCGCCGCGTACTCGACGACCTCGACGCGCTGCGCGCCCGCCAGCGTGTCGAAGACCGTGCGGACCTCGCGCATGCGCGGATCGGTCGACTCGTCCAGCATCCGCGCCGTCTCCGTGTAGGCGGCGATGCCGTGCGCGGGCATCCGCCAGTCGTGCATGCCGGTCGCGGGGTCGGCGGTGCGCTCGGCGACGAAGCTGCCCGCCGATCCGACCGATCCGGCGGAACCGCCGGCGGCGAGGGCGGCGATCGGGTCGTCCCGATGGCGCAGCGCGACGCTGAGCGTCCGATCGCCGAGGTCCGCTTCGACCGGCGATCCGTAGGTCACGATCGTCTGGGTGTCGTACCCGCCCTCGAGCGCCAGATGGGCGAGGATCATCGCGCCCTGCGAGTGACCGAAGGCGTGCACGACATCGCCCGGCTCGGCGCCCGACTGCGCAAGCGCCTCCAGCGTCGCCTCGTACGAGGCCGACCGCTCGCCCGCGTACAGCTGGACGTTGGAGGTCATGTCGAACGGGTCCTCGCCTCCCGCGCTCGCGGTCTGGGTTCCCGCGACGTACACGGCGAACTGCGTCGTGCCGTCGCGCATCGAGTACTTCTCGACCCGGATTCGTGCATCGCCGCCGCCCGGAATCCGGGAGGCGGCACCGGCGAGCGAGGCCGGCGCGACCGACGCGGGTGAAGCAGCCGCACCGGACAGCGGTTGCGCGGCGCCTTCCACGACGGGAGTCACGGTGACGGTGGGAACAGGCCCGCGAAGCGTCTCGGCGCGCTCGATGGATCCCCGGCCGGCGGCGCCGATGACCCGCTGCATTCCCCAGGCGGTGGGCCCTGCCAGCGCGAAGAACGCCGGGTTCACCCACCAGAGCGCGCCGGGCGCCTGCGCCGACAGTTCGGCGGGCCAGCGCGCCCAGTGCTCGGCGATCGCGGTGTCCGCGGCATCCGCTGCCTCCGGATGCAGCCTCGCCAGCTCGGCCAGTTCACGCTGCAACCGCACCAGCGCCACCACATCCCCGCCACGGGAGGCGACGTCGCGCTCCGCGCGCAGTTCGACGGTCTCGTAGACGGCGGCCGCCTCTTCCAGTTCGGCGGCGATCCGCACTGCTGCCCGCTGGGCATCCATCAGCCGCCGGCGCACCGCCTCGACGGTCTGGCTGACCCACCACGCGATGTGCGAACCGGCGAACAGGAGACTGCCCGCCGAGCCCAGCAGCACGCCGATCTCCGCCAGCTCCGACACGACCTCGCGGAAGCGTCCTGCCGCCGAGCGCAGGGTCTCCGTGTCGACGGCGACGGCTCCGCCGCCTCGGATGTCGATGCCGTCGCTCATACGAACAAGTGCCCCCACGCAAGAAGCTGCATGCGTTCGGACAGCCGCCTCACGTCCTCTCGGGCGGCGGCGGCCAGCGCGGCCAGCGTGCGCATATCGACCTGCCACGTCTCGGCGGCTGTGTGGAAGCGCACCGCAGCCTGCGTGCTCCAGTCGGTGTCATCCGCGAGGCGCACCGCCGTGGGCGCGGCAGCCGAAAGCCGGTCGGCGGCGTCGCCGAGCTGCCGCTCGGCCAGCAGAAGGGTCTCGAGCGCCTGCAGCAGCAGCGGGTCGGCGGGTGCGGTCATGATCCCAGGGTCGACGGCGACCCGGGCCGGCAGCGGCACCTCGGCCCGGTCGGGGGAGCAACGCCCGGGATCCTCGACTGTGCAGGAGAGGACGGAAGGTCGCACAATGGAGCAATGACCGTGCGCGCCGTGGAGCCTTTCCACGTCGTGTTCGTCTGTACCGGGAACATCTGCCGCTCGCCGATGGCCGATGTCGTGTTGCGTTCGTCAGCGGATTCCGCGGGCCTTGGCGCCCGCGTCGCCTCCACGAGCGCCGGGACGGGCGACTGGCACGTCGGCGAGCGAGCCGACCAGCGCACACTGGATGCGCTCGAGCGACGCGGATACGACGGGACGAAGCACCGCGCCCGTCAGTTCACGCAGGCCGACTTCGCGCGCAACGACCTGGTGGTCGCGCTGGATCGCAGTCACGAGCGGATCCTGCGCGGGTGGGCGCACTCCGAGGCCGACGAGGACAAGATCGCGCTGCTGATGTCGTTCGACTCATCCGCCCGCACGCTCGACGTGCCCGACCCGTACTACGCCGGGCCGGGCATGTTCGATGAGGTGCTCGGGATGATCGAGAGCGCCAGCCGCGCGCTCTACCGGCAGATCGAGCCGGCGATCCGCCCGTCGGACTCGCACAGGTAGTCCAGGAAGCGCTTCGGGCCGACCCCGACGGTGTCCGAGACCGTCGTGGAGTTGCCTGCCGCGTCCGTGGCCGTGTACGTGAAGGTGTACAGCGCATTGTTCACGGCGCGCACCGTGAACCGTGTGTCGCTGATCGTCTGCACTGAGGCCCGGGGTGCGCCGGTCGCCGTCGCCGATACGAGTGTCACCGTCACCTCGCCCGAGTCGTCCGCCGCCTGCACGTCGACCTTCACGGTACGCGTCTGCCCGAGTGGCAGCAGGATGTAGGCGGGGTCCGCCTCGACGCGGAGCGTCGGCGCGGTCGTGTCCGGCGGAATGAGGTCCAGGCCCACGACCACCGGATCGTGATCACTGGAGCGGTACGCGTCGGGCGCGTAGAGCGCGTCCTGCGCCGGCAACTTGAACGTCGTGTCGTAGTCGAGGATGCTCGGCTCATCGGCGTTCACGTTCCACACCGCGGCATCCGTCACCTCGCCGACGATCCCCGGACCCGCCAGTGCGTGATCGAGCGAGCCGAGCTGACCGTCGAACACGTAGGTGTACGACGCGGGGTCGGTGACATCGGTGTACCCGGCGGCGTACAGGGCCTGCATCGGGTCCTCCTGGCTGTAGGAGTTGAGGTCGCCGAGCACCAGCTCACGGCCCGCCCCCTGCCCGGTCGGGTCGGTCGCGAGCCAGTCCGCGAGCGCGGACGCCGCCTGCGTCCGCACGCCGTTGCAGTTGCCCTGGCCGTTCGGGTCGACCGGGTCGCCGACCGCGTTGCAGTCGGAGCCCTTGGACTTCAGGTGGTTGACCACGACCGTGAAGGTCGCGCCCGCGGCATCCGTGAAGGACTGCGTCAGACCCGGACGGTTGAAATCGTCCAGCCAGCGGGCGTCCTTGGACTGATCCATCAGCTGGAACGCACCGGCCGGGGTGACCGACGCCGGCTTGTACAGGAGCGCGGTGGTGATCACGTCGGTGCCGATCACACCGGTCTCGACGTAGTCGTACACGTCCGCACCGAGGCGCGTGTTCAGCGCAGTGGTGAGGGCGGCCACCGCGGTGCCGTTGTTCTCGATCTCGATCAGGCCGAAGACGTCGGCGTCGATCTCGGTCAGCGCGGTGACGATCTTCTCCTCCTGGCGCTGGAACTCCTCCGGGTCGTTCGCACCGCGCGCGTCGGGCCCGGTCAGCGTCGTGAAGTAGTTGAGCACGTTGAAGCTGGCGACCTTCAGGTCGCCGTCCACCTCAGGCGCCGGAGTGCGCGGGTTGCCGACCGCGACCTCCGCACCCTGCGTGGGCTGGATCGCCCAGGTGTCGAATCGGTAGTCGAGCACCCCCGTGGTGCCGGTGACCAGGTCGCCGCTGCGGAAGGTGTTCTCCAGCGTGAACGTCGAGCCGTCCGGGTGGATCGCCGGGTCGGGATTCTGGGCGCTGCGCCCGTCGTCGACAGTGATCGTCTCGGCGGCGTTCTTGGCCGCCAGGGCGATCGCTTCGGGCGAGCCGGCGTCGTGAAGACCCGTCGGCTGGTACTGGCGTCCCGCCGTGAGCGTGATCGTGCCGTACCGCGCGAAGTCGAAGGTCTCACCGATGCTCAGCTGCTGCGGCAGCGTCACGTACATGCCCTCGAGCGCCTCGTACTGCTCGGGCGCGATCGGGAGGGTCACCGGTGTGGCCTCGGGGAGTTCGGTTCCGCTCGCGCAGACCTCGACCCCGGTGGGCGTGAGCTGGGTCATGCCGAACGCCTCGCCGACGGTTCCGGCGACACTGACCTGATCGCCGGCGGACACGTCGGTGCCGCCCGGCGCGGAGACGAAGACGGCATCGGATGTCGCGGGGTCGCCGTCGCCGTCATCCTGCACGTAGTAGCCGTCGAAGCCGCCCGTCTGGAAGTCGCCCACGACGGTTCCCTCGACGAGGACCGAGGCGCCAGGCACCGGAGTGGTGGCGCCGGATCCCTGCACGGAGCCGATGGAGACCGGTTCGACATCGCAGTCGGCCTCCGCGGGCGGATCCACCGGCGGGTCGACCGGTGGCTCGAGCGCGCAGACGGCAGCGTGCGCTCCCAGACCGTCGATCGTGTCGACGGCGAACCCGTCCCACTGCGCGGCCACGTCGAACGCGTCGGCGCCGTTCGGGTCGCCGATGCAGACATCGACCTTCCGGCGCACGGTGTTGTCCTGCGTCGAGGTGAGCCCGGTGCCCCACTCGGTTCCGGGGTCCACTCCGAGCTGGCCGAACACGTCGACGGGCGAGCCGGCCTTGGTGAGCACGAGCGTGTCGTCGCCGTTGAACCACGATCCCGCGCTGGTCTGGTCGGCTGCGGCCAGGATCGCCTCGTTGGCGGAGGCCAGCGCGAGCACGTGCACGTCGCCGGCGGCGACCGTGCCGGTGAGGGCGACCGTCGTGCCTGCCGCCGCGTTGCCGTTGAAGTACATCACGACCGAGTACTGGGCGGCGGCGAGGTCGACCGGCGCGGTGGTCGGGTTGTAGATCTCGATCGCCTTGTTGTTCGAGGACCCCTCGATCACCTCGCTGAACAGCAGGTCGCCCTCGGCGGCCGAGGCAGCGGGGGCGGTGAGGCCCGCCAGGAGCAGAGCGGCGGCGGCGAGAGCCGAGACAGCGGTGAGACGGCGCACAGAGGACTCCGATTTCGTGGGGATTCGGACGATCCTGGCCAGGCTATGCGGATCCTGTGACATGGATAACCCCCGCAAGATGAGGGCTTGGTGAGAGACGGGTGAACGGTTCCATCGGGCCGAGAGGGTGCCCCCGGTAGCATTGATGCCCGTGACCTCCGTGCCCCCGCAGCCCTTTCCCGCGCAGCCGCTGAGCCCGCTCGACGGGCGCTACGCCGCCGCCGTCGGCGCGCTCGCCGAGTATCTGTCAGAGGCGGGGCTCAACCGCGCGCGCGTCGAAGTGGAGGTCGAGTGGCTGATCACCCTCACCGACCGGTCGCTGTTCGGCACGTCCCCGCTGTCCGAGGCGGATCAGGAGCGCCTGCGCGCCCTGTACCGCGACTTCGGGCAGGACGAGATCGATTGGCTCTCCGCCAAGGAGGCCGTGACCCGTCATGATGTGAAGGCCGTCGAGTACCTCGTGCGCGATCGCCTCTCGGCGCTCGGACTCGATGCGATCGCCGAGCTCACGCACTTCGCGTGCACGAGCGAGGACATCAATTCCGCCTCGTACGCCCTGACCGTGCAGCGCGCGGTCACCCGCGTGTGGCTGCCCAAGCTGCGAACCGTGATCTCGACGCTGCGCACGATGGCGGATGAGCTCCGGGATGCTGCGATGCTGGCGCGCACCCACGGTCAGCCGGCCACGCCGACGACGATGGGCAAGGAGCTCGCCGTCTTCGCGTACCGCCTGGAGCGCGTGGCGGCCCAGGTCGAGGCATCCGATTTCCTGGCGAAGTTCTCCGGCGCCACCGGCACCTGGTCGGCGCACCTCGCCGCCGATCCGGACGTGGACTGGCCCGCCCTCACGCGCGCGTTCATCGAGGGTCTGGGGATCGGCTTCAATCCGCTGACCACCCAGATCGAGTCGCACGACTGGCAGGTGGAGCTGTACGACCGGATCCGTCACGCCGGCGGCATCCTGCACAACCTCGCCACCGACATCTGGACCTACATCTCGCTCGGCTATTTCTCGCAGATCCCTGTCGCCGGGGCGACCGGGTCATCGACGATGCCGCACAAGATCAATCCCATCCGGTTCGAGAATGCCGAGGCGAACCTCGAGCTGTCCGGCGCACTGCTGGGTTCGCTGTCGCAGACGCTGGTGACCTCGCGCCTGCAGCGCGATCTGACCGACTCCACCACGCAGCGCAACATCGGCGTCGCGCTCGGGCACTCGCTGCTCGCCCTGGACAACCTCACCCGCGGTCTCGGCGAGATCTCGCTGGCGCAGCCGGTGCTCGATGCCGACCTCGACGCGAACTGGGAGGTGCTGGCCGAAGCCATCCAGACCGTCGTGCGCGCCGAGATCGCGGCCGGTCGTTCGCAGATCACCGACCCTTACGCCCTGCTGAAGGATCTCACCCGCGGCCGCCGCGTCGGCGCCCCCGAGCTGGCCGACTTCGTCAACGGCCTGGATATCGGCGATGCCGCGAAGGCGCGCCTGCTGGCCCTGACGCCTGCGACGTACATCGGGCTCGCCGCGCAGCTGGTCGACGAGGCCTAGGTGTACTGACCCGGATCGTTGTTGACGTAGGAGAGACCTCCGGGGTCGAGTTGGAGCTGTCTAGTTCTTCAGCTCGAACGCACGGAGGTCTCTCTTGTCTCACGCTAATGCCCGGCTGACTCCGGCCGGCAGGTTGATCATGGTCCAGCGGATCCAGTCGGGGCGGCCGGTCGCGCATGTCGCCGCGGAGATGGGCGTCTCCCGTACGGCCGCGTGGCGGTGGTGGCGGCGTTTCCGGGACGCCGGCGTGGCCGGGTTGCAGGATCGCTCCAGCGTCGCCCACGCTCATCCGCGGCGGACGGGGTCGTGTCAGGAGACGCGGGTGCGGATCATGCGGGAACTGACCCGCCGCGGCCCGGTCTTCATCGGTGCGCGGCTCGGGATGCACGCGTCCGTGGTCGGGCGGGTGCTGCGCCGCCATCAGGTTCCGCTGCTGCGGGACCTTGACCCGGTCACCGGCACGGTGATCAAAGCCTCACGACGGTCCGCGAACCGGTACGAACATGCTCATCCGGGCTCGCTGATCCATGTTGATGTGAAGAAGCTCGGCCGAATCCCGGACGGCGGTGGATGGCGTGCCCACGGCCGCAGCGAGAAGGTCCGCGGCCGCGGGATCGGCTACGACTACGTGCACGCCGCGATCGATGACCACTCCCGTCTCGCGTACCTCGAGATCCACGCAGACGAACGCGGGACGACGTGCGCGGGCTTCCTGGAACGAGCGATCGCGTTCTACGCCTCGCTCGGCGTCACCGTCGAACGAGTCATCACCGACAACGCGTTCGCGTACCGGAAATCGGTCGCCTTCAGAGACGTGTTCACCGCTCACGGCATCAAACAGAAGTTCATCCGCCCGCACTGCCCCTGGACAAACGGCAAAGTCGAGCGACTGAACCGCACCCTCGCAACCGAATGGGCATACTCCCAACCCTGGAACTCAAACGCCGACCGCGCTGCGGCCTTGCCAGCCTGGCTCGACCACTACAACCTAGACAGAGCCCACCTCGGCATCGGAGGCAAAACGCCCATCGACCGAATCAACAACGGTCGAGGCCAGTACACCTAGGGCGCCGGCTCCTCCGGGGCGGATGCCGCGGCATCCGTACCGTCGCCCCGGCGCAGGACCCTCGCCCCCGCTCCGGCGCGCCAGTTTCCTGCATCCGCGCCTCATTCCTGCATCCGCGCCTCATTCCCGCACCCGCGCCTCATTCCTGCATCCGCGCCTCATTCCCGCACCCGCCGACCCCGCGCGCGCCTGTTTCCTGCATCCGCGCCCGAAGTCTGTGGCGCGGATGCAGGAAACTGCCGCGTGAGTAGGCGGCCGCGTCGGCGGGGCTGCCGCGTGAGTGGGGCTCGCGCGTCAGCGGGGGCTCGCGCGTCAGCGGGGCTACCGCGTGAGTGGGCTCGCGCGTGAGTGGGGCTCGCGCGTCAGTGCAGCTGCCGCGTCAGCAGGGCTCGCGCAGCTCCTGGTCGAGAACCTCTCGCGCGCCGGCTTCGCCAGGTCGCCTGCCGTCAGTGCACAGTGGGGCCGGATGCCGCGGCATCCGGATCATCCGGCTTCGGCGCTGCGATCGATCCGGCCGCGGGCGCCTCCGGCGCAGGCTTCTCCGGAGGCAGAAGCACGGGACGATCGATCTGCTTCTGCACCTGCGCGGGGTCGACCGCGAGCAGCAGCAGCGCCACCACCACCAGCACCACGATGAACGTGACGCCCGCGACGATGAGCGCGAGCGTGAGCGCCTTGGGCTGCTGAGCGGCATCGCGCTGCTGGAAGAAGCCCATCGAGATGAGGGTGACGACACCGGCGAACAGCGCGGCCCCGAAGGCCATGCCCAGCAGCTGGACGGGCTTCATGAGGTCGCGGCGGGTGGGCTTGTCGTCGGTCACGAGGTGCTGCCTTCTTCGTTCACGGCGGTCGTTCCGGCGGCGGCGGTCGCGGTCGCACCGGCGTCCGCGGGCTTGCGCGGCGAGAACCCGGCGATCGCCAGGAAGACGGCGACGATGGCGGCATAGCCGCCGAACACGCCGACGCCGATGATGATGCCGGTCAGCGTGAACGTCTGGTCGACCTGGTCGATGGAGTAGTCCAGGGCCGGGAAGGCCGGGATGAAGATCAGGGCGATGCCGAGGATCACCGTGAGCACCCCGATCACCAGCGCGTCGCGGCTCTCCGACCGCGGCCCCTGCCCGGCGAGCGGGCGCGCGTCGGCGACCCCGGGGACGATCTCGCGGCGCGCGGCCGGGGTGCGGGTTCCCCGCCATCCGACGACCGCTTCGAGCACACCGCTCACCAGCGCCCACGCTCCGACGATCACGAAGAAGCCTGCGACGGTGCGCAGCGGCGCGAGCCCGCCGGCCATTCCCGCCAGGACGCTGATGATGCCGAGGGCCAGCGCGGGCCAGCGCCGGCCGGACGGGTACACGAGCCAGGCCGACACGAGGAAGATCAGGCCGGTCGCGATCGCGAAGCCGCTGAAGACCGAGAGGCCGACCTCGGCCGAATGATCGGACGAGAACGTGATCATGACGGCGGCGAGCGCTGCGAAGGCGGCGCGCGCGAGCTGCACGTGGCGCACCTCGAAGGTGCGGGCTGCGGGGGTTGGAGTCACGACGGTTCCTGAAGCGGAGGGCCTCCCGAGAGCACGGGAAGGATGCCTCCAGTCTACGTCGCGGCCTGACGGGGCCGCGGCGGCGGAGGAGGAGGCACTTCCTTGGCCGCGAGCACGTCGGCGACGGCGATCGTCTCGACCCCGCGTTTGCCGTCGACGACGAGCGTCGCGGAGTCGGCACTGAGGAGCATCCCGAGCGCGTCCGTGGCCTGACCGCTGGGCAGCAGATAGCGCACGACCACCCGCCGACCGGGAGGCGGCAGCGTGATGCGTCTCACCACGAGCCGGCGGCGTAGTCCTTGAGGAACACGCCGTAGACGTCTTCGCCGGCCTCCCCGCGCACGATCGGGTCGTAGACGCGCGCGGCGCCGTCGACGAGGTCGAGGGGCGCGTGGAAGCCCTCCTCGGCGAGGCGCACCTTGGTCGGGTGCGGGCGCTCGTCGGTGATCCAGCCGGTGTCGACGCTCGTCATGAGGATCCCGTCGGTCTCGAACATCTCCTTGGCGCTGGTGCGCGTGAGCATGTTGACCGCCGCCTTGGCCATGTTGGTGTGCGGATGCCCCGGCCCCTTGTATCCGCGACCGAACACGCCCTCCATCGCGCTGACGTTCACCACGTACTTGCGCGGCGCCGAGCTCGCGGCCATCGCGGGGCGCAGCGCCGAGATGAGGATGAACGGAGCGGTCGTGTTGGCCAGCTGCACCTCGAGCATCTCGAGCGGATCGACCTCGCCGACCCGCTGCGTCCAGGAATTCACGTGATCGAGGTCGGGCACGAGGCCGCCGGCGTCGATCGCGGTGCCCGCCGCCAGGCGTTCCAGAGAGCTCGACCCGGCGGCCATCGCCTGCTCGGTGAGCTCGTCGGCGCGCGAGGCCGCGGCGGCGAGGATGGGGTGCGCGGTCACGGAGCGCTCGAGTGCTTGCGGATGCTGGTCGTTGGTGTGCCCGAAGGTGACAAGCTCCGGCATCCGTCCGGTGCCGGGCAGTGGCGCGAGCTCCGCGTCGACGAGCGGCTGGTAGGCACCCGGCGAGCGGCGCACGGTCTGGGTGGCGTTGTTGATCAGGATGTCCAGAGCGCCGGCTGCGGCGACATCCTCGGCCAGGCCGATCACCTGGGCGGGGTCGCGCAGGTCGATGCCGACCACCTTCAGCCGGTCGATCCACTCCGCCGAGTCGGGCAGGCTCGTGAACCGGCGGACCGCGTCGCGGGGGAAGCGCGTGGTGATGGTCGTGTGCGCGCCGTCCCGAAGCAGTCGCAGCGCGATGTACATGCCGATCTTCGCGCGGCCGCCGGTGAGCAGTGCGCGCTTGCCGGACAGGTCGGTGCGGGCATCCCGCTTCCGGTGGCTCATCGCGGCGCAGTCGGGACAGAGTTGATGGTAGAACGCGTCGACCACCGTGTACGGCTGCTTGCAGATGTAGCAGGCGCGGGGCTTCAGCAGCGTCCCCGCCGTGGGCGCAGTGGTGGCGGTGCTGATCGGGATGCCGCGGGTCTCGTCGTCGATGCGATCCGGCGCGCCGGTGGCGGTCGCCGCGACGACGCTCCGGTCGGCTTCGGCGATGGCATCGCGGATCTCGCGGCGGCGGACCTTCTTGACGGCCTTGAACATGGCGGCTGTCGCGCGGCGCACGGCGACGTAGTCGGGGTGATCCTCATCCATCGCCGACATACCGGCGAGGACCCGGAGGGTGACCTCGAGCTCGGTGGGGTCGATGCCGTTCGCGGGTTCGCTGGCGTCGGAGGTCTCGGAGGGCACAGGGAATTCTACGTCTTCGCGCCTGAGCGTTCCGAGACGACGCAGATGGCGGCTGGTAGCGTCCGTGACGGCGATCCGCGTCGTCTCACCGCGCGACGAGGTCGGCCGAGCCCATCACGCGCTCCGGCTCCAGACGGATGACCACGCGCTTCGGGTTCACGCGCGGCGGCCGGTACCGCCGGGCGTACAGCGTCTCGGCGAGCGCGACGGCGTCCGGCTCGCGCTCGATGCTCGCGCGCCCGGCGATGCTGAGCCACTGCGCACCGCCCACCTGCGCGACCGTCGCCCGCGCGTCGCGCTCCACGTTGCGCACCTTCTGGGTGCCGTCGCTCGTGATGATCCGGACCACTCCGTCGTGCAGCGTGAATCCCACGGCCACCGCATGGATCAGTCCCGATCTGGCCATCGTCGACAGCGTCGCGAGGTGGGAGTCGGCCAGGAACCCCAAGCCGGTGTCCGTCACGCGATCGAGCGGGTTCATTCGAGGCCCTTTCCGGATGCCGCGGCACGGCGCGACACTCCGATCACCGTAGCCGCAGAATCCGCCCTGGCCCGAGTCGGTGCTCGGCCGCACACTGGAGGCATGAGCGACGAGTCCCGGCCGTGGGTGCTGCACGTCGACATGGACCAGTTCATCGCCGCCGTCGAGGTGCTGCGGCATCCGGAGCTTGCGGGCGTGCCGCTCATCGTCGGCGGTCGCGGCGATCCGACCGAACGTGCCGTCGTCTCCACGGCTTCCTACGAGGCGCGCGGATTCGGCGTCGGGTCGGGCATGCCGCTGCGCATCGCGGCGCGCAAGGCGCCGACCGCGGTGATCCTGCCGGTCGACGGGCCCGCGTACACCGCCGCGTCCGAGCAGGTCATGGCCACCCTGCGCGACCAGCCGGGAGCGGTCGTGCAGGTGCTGGGCTGGGACGAGGCGTTCGTCGGGGTGTCGACCGATGATCCCGAGGCGTATGCGCGCCGCACCCGGGAGGCGGTGCTCGAGCGCACCGCGCTGCACTGCAGCGTCGGGATCGGCGACACCCTGGTGCGGGCGAAGATCGCCACCGGGTTCGGGAAGCCCAGGGGGATGTTCCGGCTGACCGCGGAGAACTGGTTCGAGGTCATGGGCGAGCGACCCACCGCCGAGCTCTGGGGTGTCGGCAGCAAGATCTCGAAGCGACTGGCCGGTCTCGGCATCCGCACGGTCGCCGAGCTGGCCGTCGCCGACGAGTCGGCCATGGTCGCCGAGTTCGGGCCTCGAATGGGTCTCTGGTACGCCCAGCTCGGCCGCGGCGAGGGCGCCTCGATCGTCGATGACACGCCCTGGGTGGCGCGCGGGCATGCTCGGGAGACGACCTTCCAGCAGGATCTGACCACTCCCGAGCAGATCGACTCCGCCATCCGCGAGCTGGTGTCGCAGGTGCTGAAGGACGTCGCCGCGGAGGGCCGACCGGTCGTGGGTCTGGGACTCAAGGTCCGCTACGCCCCCTTCTTCACCAAGACGTTCACGAAGAAGATCCCCTCGACGTACGACCGCGACATCGTTCTGGGGAAGACGTTCGAGCTCGTGGCGAAGATGGAACCCGATCGCCCGATCCGGCTGCTCGGCGTGCGTGCCGAGATGGCCATGCCCGATGATGCCCGAGGAGGGCACACGCCGACCCGAAGCGGCTGGTGACCGAAGCGACGCACCGGCCGAGCGACGCACGGCCCGAGCGACGCACCGCCCCATCAGCGCATCGATCAGGATCGGAGAAGCGGATGCCTCGCCCCGATGCCTAACCTGGCTTCAACGTCGCCGCAGACGGCGGCCGGAACAGTCGAAGGAGAACATCATGGCCAAGGCCGACGGACTTACCCAGGAGGAGCGCGACGCCGTCAAGGAGCGCGCGAAGGAACTGCGCGAGCAGGAGAAGGCCGGCAAGAATCGTGAGGCCGGCGAGAAGGCGGTCCGTGACGCGATCGCCAAGCTCACCGACGAGGACCAGGTCCTCGCGAACGGCTTCTACGACATCGTCGCCGACGTCGCGCCCGACCTGGTCCCCAAGACCTACTACGGCATGCCCGGCTTCGCCAACGCCGACGGCAAGATCCTCGTGTTCATGCAGCCGGCGTCCAAGTTCAAGACCCGCTACTCCACGATCGGATTCGAGCAGCCTGCGGCGCTGGATGACGGCGACATGTGGGCGACCGCCTTCGCGCTGATCGCGCTGACGCCGCAGACCAAGAAGAAGCTGGCCGACCTGGTCAAGACAGCGGTCTCGTGACGGGTCGGGGCTGACGCGCAGCGGCATCCGGTGTCAAGCGGTGGCATGAGCAGCGCCGACTCGGGCACAGTGGGAGCATGACCGCACTCGCAGTGATCCTGCTCATCATCGGTGTCGTGCTTCTGCTGTTCGGAATCTTCGTCGAGGCGGCGAAGTTCCTCCTGTGGATCGGCATCGTCATCATCGTCATCGCCGTGATCGCCTGGCTGATCCGGTACATCCGCAGGAGTGCATAGACCCCGGAGCTGGACTTCTACAGGCGACTGGCGACCGGGTGGCGCCTGGTGGCACCTTCCTGATGGTCGCCCATCTCCACGAGGCCGCGCCCGGTGCCGGTCACGCGCATCCTGCCGAGGCATCCGTCACCGGCGCCGACATCATCGCCACGTTCGAGGTGACCCAGTGGCGGATCGACACCGCGACCGAGGGCTCGCGCGAGGTGATGACAGCGCACGGGACGCGGGCACTGCGCGACGCCGTGGTGCGCGCGACCCGGTTGCGCTGATCCGGCGGAAGTGCTGCGCGGATCTCCGTCAAGCCGGTTGCCGTCGAGGATCCCCGCTGTCCAGCCTGGGTTTCATGACAGATGAGCAGAAGGCACTCGCGGTGTTCCTCGGTGACTGGTCCGCGGAGGGCACCGCATACGGAAACGACGGTGGGGGCGGGGAGGGATCGCCGTGGCGCAGCATCCACTCGGCACGCTGGCACTCCGGGAACTTCTTCGTCGTGCAGGACGAGCGAGCCAACGGCCCGTTCGACACGTTGAGCTTCCTGGGGTGGGACCCGGATCGAGGCACGTACTTCTCGTGGAGCGTGGAGAACCACGGATTCGCCCGGGAATACCTCGTCGAGCGCGATGGCGACGTCTGGACGTTCACCGGCGATCAGGAGCGCGCGACGATCACGTTCTCCGACCAAGGACGGACCCAGACGCACCACTGGGAGTTCCGCCCTGACGGGCAGTGGGCGCCGCTGTGCGATCGGGTCGCGACCCGAGTCGACTGACGGATGCCGTCACCGACGACGACGGATGCGGATCGGCCCTCGGGCGGTGGAGGGGTCCACGACCTCTCCGCCCTGCGTGATGTCGACTTCCTCGGCGGCGACGAGCCGGCGCGCGGCCCGGCGTGCCGGTTCCATGAGATCGCGCCATTCGTCGCCGCCGATCGCGCGCGCCGCGTCGGACGGGCAGATCGTGGATGCCGCGGCACGACGCCCGAGCAGCTCGAGGATCGTCGCCTCGAGCCGGCGGTCGGTCTCGGTGAGATCGCCGGCCGTCGTCGGCTCATCGGCTCCGGCATCCATGTCTTCAGTCTCCTCCTGGAAACGACCACGATGGTCGTGCGCGCCAACACCTGGCGGCGCGTCGGCGTCAGTGCTGCTCGGCCGGACGCGCCCGCCGCATCGCCCAGCGCGCCGCGCCGACGACGACAGCCACGACGATCGCCACGACCAGCGGCGGCAGCACGAGCTCAGGCATGGTCAAGGCCATGCGGGTGACCTCGAGACCGTACGAGAGCATCGAGGGGAGGTCGTTTGCGAGGACGCGCGAGCCGACGGCGTTGCCCAACCCCGTCGTCACGCCCGGGACGAGCCACAGCAACGCCAGCGCGCCGACGGCGGCGACCGCACGGCCGGCCGAGGCGATGCCCCACCAGCCGATGGCGAATCCGATCAGGACGGCGGGGGCCCATCGCACGACCTCGAGCAGCGGGAGGAGCGGTGAACCTGCCGATCCCAGCGCCGCGCTGAGTCCGGCGAGCCAGAACGAGAAGGCCAGCGCCCCACCTGCCGCGCCGATGATCGCGCCCGCCGGAGGGGTTGCGGCCAGCAGGGCCAGCACCGCGGCCCCGAGCAGAGTGGTCACCACGATCCCGCTCAGCAGCGCCGCGTAGTACAGATCGGCACGCCAGTCTTCCCGCAGCCCGGTCGAGGCGACCGCGGCGGTCTGCCCGATCGCCACGACCTGCACGAACAGCACGCCGCCGAGCGCGAGGAGTATCGGTCGACGGGGCAGCCGCGCGCGCAGGAGGCGGAGCGTGAGACCGGCAGCAGCGGCGCCGGTGACCAGCAGACCGACCACGAGCGAGATCGCATACTGACTGAACGGCAGCAGGGCGATCGGCATCGCCGCCGGCGGCGTGTCCACCCACACGTTCTGCAACGGCAGTCGCGCCCCGGTGATCCACCACGGCAGCATCCCGATCACGGCGCCCGCTGCCCCGATGACGGCGGGCACCCAGAACGGCAGCGCCTTCAGGGTTTCGCGGTCATCGCCGATCGAGCGCTGCGTCGCCTGTGTCACCGCGCCAGCCTACCCAGCGCGGTGATGGTCACCGGAGCGTGTCCAGGATGCCGCTGAGCACGGCGAACGTCGTCAGCGGGTTGATGATCGCGAAACGCAGCACCGGCTCACCCCGGTGCGAACTCGGGACGACGAAGCCGATCTGGTCGTCCAGGAGGCGGTCCGACCACGCCTGGTAGTCGGTCATCGTCCATCCCTCCCGACGGAAGACGACGACCGACAGCTGCGGATCGCGGACGAGCGAGAGGCCGTCGCGCCGCTCGATCTCGTCGGCGATGTCGCGGGCGAGGACGATGCCGTGGTCGATGCTCGCGCGGTACTGGTCGGTCCCGTGGGTCGCGAGCGAGAACCAGAGCGGCAGGCCGCGTGAGCGGCGCGTGAGCTGCACCGCGAGGTCCGATGGATTCCAGTCGGGTCGCTCGGTCAGGGTGTCGAGGTACTCGGCGTGCTGGGTATGCGCCGCGCGCCCCTGCGCCGGGTCGCGGTACAGCAGCGCGCACGCGTCGAACGGCGCGAAGAGCCATTTGTGCGGGTCGACGATCACCGAGTCGGCGAGCTCCACCCCGGCGAAGGTCGGTCGCATCCGCTCCACGAGCATCGCCGCCAGGCCGTATGCGCCGTCCACGTGCAGCCAGACGCCGCGCGATTTCGTGACGGATGCCACGGAGGCGATGTCATCGACGATGCCGAAGTTCGTCGTGCCGCCCGTGACGACGACGGCGAAGACCGCGTCTGCGTGTTCATCGAGGGCGGATGCGACGGCGTCGCCGTGCAGCCGCCCGTCGGCGCCCGTCGGCACGGGCACGACCTCGACGTCCATGACGTTGGCCGCCGAGACGATCGACGAGTGCGCCTCGGAGCTGCAGACGACTTTGAACCGCGGCGGGTCGGCGAGGCCGTTCTCGGCGTTGCGAAGGCGCGCGGCGCTTCGGGCGGCGACGAGCGCCGACAGGTTTCCGATCGTGCCGCCCTGCACGAAGACGCCGCCGGCGCCCTCGGGCAGACCGAACTCGCGGGCGAGCCAGTGCAGCACTTCGTTCTCGGCGAAGACGGCGCCGGCACCCTCCAGCCATGACCCGCCGTAGATCGCCGACGCCGACACGACGAGGTCGAAGGCGATCGCAGCCTTGCTCGGTGCGCTGGGGATGAATGACACGTAGCCGGGATGATCGATCGAGAGGCACGTGGGCGCGAGGACATCGGCGAACAGGGCGGTCGCTCGCTGCGCACCGATACCGTGGGCGGTGATCGAGCCGGCAGCGGTCTCGGCCAGCTGGTCGGGCGTGACGGGCTTGTCGAGCGGGACGTTCTCGTAGAGCGCGCGGGTTCTCGCGTAGGCGAGGACACCGTCGACAGTGTCGCGGGTCTCATCGGTGATCGCATGCATCGCGTCGGCGTGAATCGTCACGGTGTCTCCTTGTTCGACGTTCGGGGATCGAGGGTGCCGCGGCGGATGCCGAGCATCCCCTCGACAGCGCGCAACAGCAGCGCCGAGCGATCGGAGGCGCCGCCCCACCGCACGAGGGACTGCGCGTTGATGCCGTCGATCATGCCGAGCAGCTGCCACGCGGCATCGGCGGGGTCCTCCACGTGGATGTCTCCGGCCGCGACCCCTTCGGCGAGGAGGGTCTGCAGCGCGCGCTGCCAGTCGTCCATCGCGTCGCGGGCCGCGGCGGCGAGCGGCTCGTTGCGCCTGCCGAGCGCGAAGGCTTCGACCCAGACGAGCGTCACGTCATCGCGCGATCCGTCCAGAAGGCTGCCGAGCATCACCGCGAGACGCGCGACGGCGGTGCCCGCGGCGACGAGGCCCACCAGGTCGTCCAGCTCGGCGGCGACGATCTCCGAGAACGTCGTCGCGACGAGGTGGTCCATCGTCGGGACGTAGTGCGCCACGAGCGCGGGAGTCACCCCGGCGCGAGCGGCGACGGCTCGAAGGGTGAGCGCCGAGAGCCCCTCGCTGAGCGCGAGCTCGTGAGCGGCAGCGGAGATCAGGATCCGGCGCTGGGCGGGCGAACGCCGGGGCGCACGCGTCTGGGTCGTTGACATCGGCTGTCCTCCCTCGCTACTCTCCAGTATTGATCACTTGATCAATATCACGTCGGACGATCATCGCACAAGATCGCCGCGACCGAGGAGAACCGATGACCTGGCGAATGCCCGCCGAGACGGCGCCGCACGATCGCACGTGGATGGCGTTCCCGCGACCCGGGATCACGCTCGGCGAGACCGCCGCCGACGCGGCGGAGTGCTACGCCGCCTGGACGGCTGTCGCCCTCGCCGTGGCCGACTTCGAACCCGTCACGATGGTCGTGGATCCGGTCGAGATCGATCGCGCGCGCCGCATGCTCGGCTCTGCCGTCGAGCTGATCGAAGCGCCGCTCGACGAATTCTGGATGCGCGACTTCGGCCCGACGTTCGTCCTCGACGACGACCGGCCGGGCGTGCTCGGCGCAGTCGACTGGATCTTCAACGGCTGGGGAGCACCGGCGTGGTCGGAGTGGCGACGCTCGGCCGAGATCGCCCGGTTCGTGACCGCCGAGGTCGGCGCCGATCTCGTGAGCTCGGTGCTGGTCAACGAGGGCGGCGGCATCCACGTCGACGGGGAGGGGACGGTCCTCGCGACCGAGACGGTCCAGCTCGACTCCCGCCGCAATCCCTACGCCGACAAGGCTCGCGTCGAGGCGGAGTTCCACCGCACGATCGGCGCGACCAAGACCGTCTGGCTGCCGCGCGGGCTCACCCGCGACTACGACGAGTTCGGGACGAACGGACACGTCGACATCGTCGCGACGATCCCCGCGCCGGGTCGTCTTCTCATGCACGCGCAGAACGACCCCGGGCATCCCGATCACGACGTGACGCGCGCATTGCGCGCACACCTGGAGCAGGAGACGGATGCCGCGGGCCGCTCGTTCGAGATCGTCGACCTTCCCGCGCCCGAGACGCTCCGCGACACCGAGGGGTTCGTCGACTGGAGCTACGTCAACCACCTCGTCGTCAACGGCGGAGTGATCGCCTGCGGCTTCGGCGACGAGCGAGCGGATGCCGCGGCCAGGCGGATCCTGGAGGAGACGTATCCCGGCCGACGGGCGGTCACGGTCGATTCGCGGGCGATCTTCGCGCGCGGCGGCGGGATCCACTGCATCACGCAGCAGCAGCCCTCGGTGACGACGTGATCGACGTCGTCGAGGCATCCATCGCCGATCTGCGCGCAGCCCTCGAATCCGGTGACACGACCGCCGTCGACCTCGTGCGCGCCCACCTCGCTCGGATCGACGCGCACGACGGCGAGCTGCACGCCGTGGTCGTGCGCAATCCCGACGCGGTCGCCGAGGCCGAGGCATCCGATTCCCGCCGTGCGCGCGGCGAGACGCTCGGCCCGCTGGACGGCATCCCGTATACGGCGAAGGACTCCTACCTCGTCCGGGGCCTCACCGCCGCGGCGGGCAGCCCTGCCTTCGCGAACCTCGTCGCACAGCGCGATGCGTTCACGATCGAGCGCCTGCGCGGCGGTGGGGCGATCTGCCTCGGATTGACGAACATGCCGCCGATGGCCAACGGCGGCATGCAGCGCGGGGTCTACGGCCGCGCCGAGAGCCCGTACAACCCGGCGTACCTGACGGCTCCGTTCGGATCCGGCTCGTCCAACGGCTCGGGGACCGCGACCGCGGCGAGCTTCGCGGCGTTCGGACTGGGTGAGGAGACCTGGTCGAGTGGGCGGGGTCCGGCATCCCACAATGGGCTGTGCGCCTACACGCCGTCACGCGGGGTGATCTCGACCAGGGGCAACTGGCCGCTCGTGCCGACCATGGATGTCGTCGTGCCGCACACCCGCACGATGGCCGACCTCCTCGAAGTCCTCGACGTCCTCGTCGCCGACGACACCGAGGCCCGCGGCGATTTCTGGCGGGTGCAGCCGTGGGTCGAGATCCCGCGTGCGTCGAGCGTCCGCCCCGCGTCCTACCGCGAGCTCCGTGGAACGCTCGCCGGCGCACGGATCGGCATCCCGCGCATGTACATCAACGCCGACGACGCTCCCGACGGCGTGGGCATCGGAGGCCCGACCGGTCGCCGCATCCAGACCCGCTCTTCGATCATCGCCCTGTGGGAGGCGGCGCGCCGCGATCTCGAGGCCGCCGGCGCGACGGTCGTCGAGGTCGACTTCCCCGTCGTGACGAACTACGAGGGCGACCGCCCCGGCGCGCCGACGATCGCCACGCGCGGTCTGGTGGGGCCGGAGTACCTGCGACGCGAGATCGTCGACCTGTCCGCCTGGGCCTGGGAGGACTTCCTGGCCGCCAACGGCGATCCCGGCCTCACGACCCTCGCCGAGGTCGACGGGGCGACGATCTTCCCGCAGCCTGATGGCGCGCTGCCCGATCGTTATACGGGCTTCGATGATGACATCGCCGAGTATCCCGAATGGGTCCGGGCACACCCCGGTGTGGGTCCGGCCGACATGCCCGAGCTCCCCGGCGGACTCCGCGGCCTGGAAGAGACCCGGCGCGCAGACCTCGAGGCGTGGATGGACGACCTCGGTCTCGACGCGGTCGCCTTCCCGGCCGTCGCCGACATCGGGCCGGCCGACATGGACGTGAACGAGTCCTCCGCCGATCTCGGCTGGCGCAACGGCGTCTGGGTCGCCAACGGCAACCTCGCGATCCGCCACCTCGGCATCCCGACGGTGACCGTGCCGATGGGCACGATGTCGGATATCGGCATGCCGGTCGGCCTCACCCTCGCCGGTCGCGCCTACGACGACACCGCGCTGCTGAGGCTCGCCGAGGCGTTCGAGGCGACGCGCATTCGTCGGGTGCCGCCGCCGCGCACCCCGACGCTCTGAAGCACCGCGGAATCGGGCACGATCTGCGCAGTCCTGTCGTGGGCGGCGTCGCTGGGCTACACGCGAGTGTGGGCGAGTATCCGGGACTGGAACGCGGCATCACGTCGCGTCGCCGCGAAGCTTGGTTTCGTCGAGACGTCGAGAGTGGAGCCGGATGCTGCGCACGGACACCGCCTCTTCTTTGTGAAGGAGCTCGAGCCCGCTGGCAACTACCCGAACTCCCCGGGCGCCATGTCAGTGAACCGCGAGAAGTGACCCTGGAAGGCGACGGTCACCGTCGCGGTCGGGCCGTTGCGGTGCTTGGCGACGATCAGGTCGGCCTCACCCGCGCGCGGGTTCTCCTTCTCATACGCCGCCTCGCGGTGCAGCAGGATCACCATGTCGGCGTCCTGCTCGAGGGAGCCGGACTCGCGGAGGTCGGAGATGGCGGGCTTCTTGTCGGCACGCTGCTCCGGACCACGGTTCAGCTGCGACAGCGCGATGACCGGTACCTGGAGCTCTTTGGCGAGCAGCTTCAGGGCTCGGGAGAACTCGCTGACCTCCTGCTGGCGCGACTCGACGCGCTTTCCGCTGGTCATGAGCTGGAGGTAGTCGATGACGACCATCTTCAGGCCCTCGCGCTGCTTGAGACGCCGGCACTTCGCGCGGATCTCGACGAGCGTCATGTTGGGACTGTCGTCGATATAGAGCGGAGCATCGTTGATGCGGCCGCGGACCGACGCGATCGTCGTCCAGTCGCGGGAATCGAGCGTGCCCTTGCGCATCGCCTGCAGGGGGACGGCGGCTTCGGCGCTCATCAGTCGCATCGCGATCTCGCTGCGCCCCATCTCGAGCGAGAAGAAGATCGTGGGCTGGTTGTTCTTGATCGCCGCCGACCGGGCGAAGTCCAGGGCGAGTGTCGACTTACCGAGCGCGGGTCGCGCGGCGATGATGATCAGCTGTCCGCCGTGGAGGCCGTTGGTGAGCTGATCGAGTTCGGCGAAGCCGGTGGGCACGCCGGTCATCTGGCCGTCGCGACCGCGGGCGGCTTCGATCTCCTCGACGGCGGCATCGACCGCGATCGTCAGCGGCACGTAGTCGTCGGCGCTCTCGTGGCCGGCTACCCCGTAGATCTCGGCCTGCGCGTTGTTGACGAGGTCGAGCGCATCGCCCTGGCCGGAGTAGCCCATCTGCACGATGCGCGTGCCGGCCTCCACCAGGCGTCGCAGCAGTGCGCGCTCGGCGACGATCGACGCGTAGTAGCCGGCGTTGGCTGCGGTGGGAACGATCGAGGTCAGCGAGTGCAGGTAGTCAGCGCCACCGGCCCGCTGCAACTCACCCGTCTTGATCAGCTCGTCGGTGACCGCGACGACATCTGTCGGCTCGCCGTGCGAGTAGAGGCTCAGGCACGCATCGAAGATCAGCTCGTGCTTGGGGACGTAGAAGTCGGCGCCGCGCAGCGTCTCGATGACATCGGCGACCGCATCCTTCGACAGCAGCATGCCGCCCAGCGCGCTCTGCTCGGCGAGCAGGTCATGCGGCGGCGTTCGTTCACTGCCGCGCGGCTCGCGGGGTCCGCCGAGACGCTCGTCGGAGATGTCGGCGATCGACATTCGTATGATCCTCCACGTCGTCGGGTTCAGCGTGAGCGGCCGAGCAGAGAAGGAGATGCGCGCACGACGAACTCCGCTCGAGCGGGACGAGAACGGATGCCGCAGCATCCGCCCCGTTCATGCTCACAGCAGAGCACGAACGTCCGACAACGTCGTCTGCAAACGCGCTGATCGTGGTTCCCCTGGGCCGCACCCCACGCTAGGCACCGGTCTTCACCGCCGCAACACGCGTTGTGGATAACTCTGTGGAGAGTCTGCGCGAAACGCCGGGAAGCCTGTGTACAACGCCTGTGGAGAACCGCGGTACCACAGATGGGAGGCTAGCCGTTTCTTCCCGCTGATCAGGGATTCGACGTTGCACAGTCTGTGGACTGGGATGTGTTTGAAGTACCCGTTGAAGGTTGCGGTGTCGGCGCCGAGTTGTGCACAGTTCCGGGGATAACGCAAACCGGCTCGACCCCGCGGCACGGGCGTTCGATGCATCTGCATGAACGATGGACAGCTGCGCGATTCAGGAGTACTTTGAGGGCTCCAGGCACCCCGACACTCGTTCGCTCGAACAAGTGACGTCATTCGATACGCATCGGAGGTGAACGTGGACTCCTCATACCGGCCCCTCTCTCGGGCCGCGCAGCTCGCCATCGGCGGCGTGATGATCGCGTTCGCCTGGCTCCTGCTGAGCGTGGTCTTCGGACTCGGGGCAGGGCATGCACACGCCGAGGACGCGGATCAAGACGGGGGTGTCCTCTCATCGCTGACCGGCGCCGTCGGCGGGACGGTCGGGACAGTGGTCGATGTCGCAGGCGACACCGCGACCACCGTCGTTCCCGTCGTGCAGCCCGTCGTCGAGACCGTCACCACGGTCGTCCCGCCCGCGGCACCCGTTCTGGAGGCGGTTGCGGACACCACAGCGGCCGTCATCGAACCGGTGCAGGAGGTCGCCTCATCCGGCGTTGTGACGGAGGTCGTCACCCCGGTCGTCGACCTGGTGAGTTCGGTCCCCGTGGTCGGCGGCGTGGTCACCGCGCTCGGCGTCGATGACGCGGCCACCTCCGTGGCCGGCACTGTCGACGACGCGGCCTCAGGCCTGACCGGAACTGTCGGCAGCACCGTCCCTGCGGTGATCGTTCCGGCGTCGTCCAACCCTGGCGGTGGCGGCGGCCACGCACCCGGCACGGTCGACGGTGACGCGGCTCCCGCTGTCGGCGGGAGCGCGAGCGCGGACGCTCCGGTCGCAGGCGGCCTCGTCACGGCGCCGACGACGACGCACGCGCCGCGAGCCGCGTTCGATGCGACCGCGGGCCTGCGCGCACTGCTTCTGACAGGCGCTGCCGCCGCGGCATCGGCGGACGCCGCCGTCGCTGACGCGCTCCTCACAGCGGACAGCGGGGCCGGCGGCCTTCTGCAGCTTCTCCGCTCGGTTCTGCCGGCGGACTCCGTCTTCGCGGGATCCGGTGGTGCGGGTCCCGGCGCATGGGTGCTCGTCGCCCTCGTCCTTGTGGTCGCACACCGTGCCTGGGTGCGACGCAACGGGCTCGAGAACGACGCGCCGCCCGCAGCGCCGACATTCGCCACAGACGTCTCTCCTGACTGATCGGGGTACGGCCGCGCCCAGCGCGGCATGCATACCCGCGCGCCTTCGCGCGCACATCCGATCAACCACGTTCAAGGAGAACGATCATCATGAAGACATTCCTCAAGCGCGCCCTGTGGGGCACGCTCATCGCCGGCGGCGTCACGCTCCTCGGCGCGACAGCCGCCAACGCGGCTGACACGACGGGGGAGGACGGGCTGCTCAGCGGCAATCAGGCCCTCATCAGCCTCGACGCTCCGGTGTCGATCGTCGGCAACGCCGTCTCGCTCATCGGAGACTCGGCGGCTGTCAGCGCACCGGCGCCGGCGACTGCGGCAACCGGCCCGGTCACGGAAACGGCGCCGGCCGCCACGACAAGTGGCGAGGAGGGGATCGGCTCGGGCAATCAAGCGCTCGTCGACGTGAACCTTCCGGTCACGGTCGCGGGCAACGCGGTGTCGGTCATCGGAGACTCGGCGGCTGTCAGTGCACCGGCCCCGGCTCCGGTTCCGGCCGATCAGCCCGCCGAGACATCCGCATGGACGACCGGTGAAGACGGCATCCTGTCGGGCAATCAGGGCATCATCTCGGTGGATGTCCCGGTCGCCGTCACGGGCAACGCGGTGTCGGTCATCGGCGACTCGACCGCGGTCTCGGCGGCAGCTGCTTCGGCGGCGCCCGTCACGACCGGAGGAACCACCGACGCCACCACCAACGGCGAAGACGGCATCCTCAGCGGCAACCAGCTGATCGCCGACATCGTCGCCCCGATCACCATCAGCGGCAACGCCGTCTCCGGTATCGGAGACAGCACCGCCGTCTGGGCAGCCCCGGCATCCCCGGCACCCACCGGAGGAACCACCAACGCCATCACCAGCGGCGAAGACGGCATCCTCAGCGGCAACCAGCTGAACGCCGACATCGTCGCCCCGATCACCATCAGCGGCAACGCGGTCTCCGGTATCGGAGGCAGCACCGCCGTCTGGGCAGCGCCGGCATCCCCGGCACCCACCGGAGGAACCACCGACGCGACCACCACTGGCGAAGACGGCATCCTCAGCGGCAACCAGCTGATCCCGTCGATCTGGCTGCCGATCACGATCGGAGGCAACGCGGTCTCGGTGGTCGGAGACAGCACGGCGGTCACGATTCCGGCGACGCCGGGCACACCCGGTACCCCCGGCACGCCCGGCACCCCCGGCACCCCGGGCACCCCCGGCACGCCTGGCACACCCGGAACACCCGGCACACCCGGCACCCCGGGCAGCAACGGCGTGACCGCCCTCGCGGCATCCGTTAGCGCTGCTCCCATGCTCGCCGCAACAGGGGGGATGAGCGCCTTCGGGCCGCTCCTGGCAGCACTCGTGCTGCTCGGAGCCGGTATGACGCTCGTCTTGCGGCGCCGCGCCGCGTGAGGTGACAGGCGAGCCGTCCATGCCTGGAACGGCTCGCCCGCTCACCCCGCGGTCGGCAGAAAAGCGGATGCCGCGGACCCGCCTCCCTCGGGGGGAGGATGGGTTCGCGGCATCCGTCATGCCCTGCGCAAGCGCGGACCGACGAGCGACTACTTCGCAGCGACCACCTGAAGGGTGATCACAGCGGTGAGGTCATCGCGGAGGCGGATCGTCGCCTCGTGCTCGCCGACCGACTTGATCGGGGAGGTGATGTGGATCTTGCGCTTGTCCAGGTCGCCCAGGCCGGCGGCCTTGACGGCCTCGGCCACGTGCTCGGTCTTGACGGAGCCGAACAGGCGACCCTCGTTGCCGGCCTTGACGGCGAGCTTGACCTTGTTGGACTCGAGCGCGTCCTTGAGCGCCACGGCCTCTTCGTGGTCGTGGATCGCACGCGACTCACGGGCCGCGCGAATCGACGCGACCTGCTTCTCGCCACCGCGCGACCACGCCACGGCGAAGCCCTGGGGGATGAGGTAGTTGCGGGCGTACCCGTCCTTGACCTCGATGACGTCACCGGCGCTACCGAGCCCGGCGACCTCGTTCGTGAGAATCAGCTTCGACATATCGGTTCCTACCTGCCGGCGCCGGCGTAGGGCAGAAGCGCCATCTCGCGCGCGTTCTTGATGGCGCGTGCGATGAGGCGCTGCTCCTGCACGGAGACACCGGTGATACGACGGGCGCGGATCTTCCCGCGCTCCGAGATGAACTTGCGGAGCGTCGCGACGTCCTTGTAATCGATGAGACCGACGCGGGTCGGCTTCGCCGGAGCGGTGGGCTTGCCACCCTTCCGCGGCTTGCGGCGGTCGCCGCTTGACTTTCCAGCCATGTTGAATTCCTTAAGAGTTGTTCTGTCTAAAACGGGGTGTCGTCGCCGTAAGCGCCGGGGGCAGCCCACGAGTCGCCGCCGCCTGCTGCCGGAGCAGCGGGCGTGCCGGGGGTCGACCACGGCTCATCGGCGACCTGGCCGCGGGACTGTCCGCCGCCGCTGCCGCCGCCGGCCGCACGCGTCACCTGAGCGGTGGCGTAGCGCAGCGAGGGGCCGATCTCGTCGACCTCGAGCTCGATGGAAGTGCGCTTCTCGCCTTCCTTCGTCTCGTAGGAGCGCT
Source organism: Microbacterium pygmaeum (assembly GCF_900100885.1). Taxonomy (NCBI): domain Bacteria; kingdom Bacillati; phylum Actinomycetota; class Actinomycetes; order Micrococcales; family Microbacteriaceae; genus Microbacterium; species Microbacterium pygmaeum. The sequence goes on along the minus strand of NZ_LT629692.1, from coordinate 550,040 downwards.
GCTTCAGGCGCCCGGTCGCAACGACGCGGGAGCCCTTGGTCAGCGATCCGGCGACGTGCTCGGCGAACTCGCGCCAGACGCTCGCGCGGAGGAACAGCGCTTCGCCGTCCTTCCACTCGCTCGTGGCACGGTCGAAGTTGCGCGGCGTCGACGCGATCGTGAAGTTCGCGACGGGGAGTCCGTTCTGCGTGTACCGCAGTTCGGGATCAGCCGTGAGGTTTCCCACGACGGTGATGATCGTCTCGCCGGCCATCGTCGTTACGCGTCCTGCTTGACGGGCTTCGCGGGGCGGGCTGCCTTGCGGGCGGCCTTCTCGTCGGCACGCTGCTTCTCGGAGGCGATCATCGCGATCGCGTCCTCGGCGCGGAGCACCTTGGTGCGCATGACCTGCTCGCTGAGGCCGAGCTGGCGGTCGAGCTCCTGCGTCGCGGCGCTGGTGGCCGTGAACGCGACGACGGCGTAGACGCCCTCGTTCTTCTTCTGGATCTCGTACGCGAGACGGCGACGGCCCCAAATGTCGATGTTGTCGATCGAGCCACCGTCGGTCGTGATGACCTTCAGGAACTTGTCGAGGGTCGCGGGGACCTGTCGCTCATCGATCTCGGGGTTCAGAATGACCATGAGTTCGTACTGGTGCGTCACTAACCCACCTCCTTCGGACTAGAACGGCCGCCGAGCATCTCTCGACAGCAGGAGGGTGTGTGCACGTGTCCCGGACTTCCGCGCACTGGGGCGCTGCCGGACAACCTCGACAGTCTAGCGGATGCCGCCCGCGCAGCCGAACTCGTGATGTCTGCCCTCACCCCTTCATCTCGGCATTCGGGGCGCGTTCTGCCCTCTGGGGCGTGAAAATCACGCCCCAACGGACGAGTTGCGCCCCGAATCGCGGTTCTCGACGCGCCCCGACACCGGACCGCCGAGGCGGTAGAACAGGAACGGCACCGCCGAGAGCACGCAGCTGACCGCCGGGACCAGGGTGATCGCGATGAAGACGGTGTTCTGCATCTCGGGCGTGACCACGACGCCTGCCTCGTAGCCGGCGAGGACGATGAACACGCCGAACACGAGCACTGCCAGGGCGCTCATGACCTTCGAGACGAACGTGAGCGTCGAGAACGAGATGCCGTCGTTGCGCACGCCCGTGCGCTGCTCGATGTCATCGACCGCGTCGGCGATCATCGTCGTCTGGACGACCACGAAGATGCCCAGGGTGAGGCCGGTGAGGAAGATGAAGACCATCATCAGGACGATGCTCTGGAAGCCGACGAGGTACATCAGCACGGAGAAGACCGCGCCCGCCAGCGAGCTCCACAGGATCAGAGACTTCCCGGTCATCACCCGCAGGATCACCGGTGTGAGGAACGACGAGAGCACCATGCCGACGATGATCGCTGCGCCGATCAGCGTGAAGTACGCCTCGTTGCCGTAGGCGATCACCACGAAGACGGCACCGCCCGCCTGCACGATGTACCGGCCGAAGCCGAGCACCGACCCGAGCAGCACCATCAGCAGGGGAGTGTTCTGGAACAGCGTGGTGAACAGCTGCCGGAACGTCAGCCGCTCACGATCACCGCGCGCCTTCTCGCGTGTGTTGAAGAAGGCGAGCAGGAACATGGCCATTCCCAGGACGGATGCCGCGGCCACCGCGAGCGTCCAGCCGGTCGCCGTCGTCTCGGACGAGAAGCTCAGCGCGAGGGCCAGCCACGGCATCCCCAGTGTGGCCAGTCCGAGAGCGATCGCACCGAAGGACCGGACGTGCGAGATCACGCCGGTGCGCTCGCGCGAATCAGGGAACGCCGAGCCGATGAGCCCCCAGAAGGGGACGTCGCAGACCGTGTACGAGAAGCCCCAGAGGAAGTAGCAGACGCCGAAGAACAGCAGCCTGCCGCCTTCGGAGATGTCCGGGATCGCGAAGAGCAGGGTCGACAGGACCGCGACCGGCAATGCCGAGAACAGGATGTACGGCCGCATCTTGCCCCAGCGCGACCGGGTCATGTCGACGATGCTGCCCATGACCGGGTCGCTGATCGCGTCGGCGAGCTTCGCGACCGTGATGATCGCGGTGACGACCACCGTGCCCTCGACGCTGATGTGCGCGTACTGCAGCAAGTACACCAGGATGAACGTCGTCACCGTGGTCAGGACGATGTTCTGGCCGAACCCGGCCACGACGATGGACGTGCGCTGCGCGCGGGGACTCAGGACCCGACCGGTCGGTGTGGTGATCGCGCCGGACTCGATGGTGCCTGGCTGCGTCACGTTCGGATTTCCAGCCTGATCGTCTTGATCTCGAACGGCCCGAATTCCAGGCCGTCGAGATCGAGCGCGCCATCGCCGATCGGCGTTTCGAGAAGATCCGTCTCGATCGCCCTCGCGTACGGCAGCGTCGTGCGCAGGGCGGTCGTCGTCGGCTTGCCGAGGCTCTCGAACAGCCGGAGGATCACCCCGTTCCCGTCCTCGGCGGGCTTGATCGTCTCGACGAGCACGGCGTCGCCGTCCACCGCCACCGCGCTCTCGAATGCCGCGGCTGCGCCGACCAGGAGGGGGTCGTTGAGGCGGTATCCCGCGGCGATCACGCTCGGGAGATCATTCGGTTCGAAGGGCAGGAACGCGTAGGTGAACTCGTGCGTGCCGCGATCGGCGGTCTTGTCTGGGAAGGTCGGCGAGCGCAGCAGATTGAGGCTGATCAGGCCGTTCTTGGCGCGATGCCCGTACTTCCCGTCGTTGAGCAGCGCGAAGCCGCCACTGTCGTCCTGGACGCAGATCCACTTGTGCGCGCACACTTCGAACTGCGCCTTTTCGACCGAGTCTCGCTCCGTCGTCGGGCGGCCGATGTGACCGAACTGGATCTCGCACAGGGCCGCGGGACCGTACCGCGACGGAAGGAATTCGGCCCGCAGCATCCGGTGCTTCTCCCGCCAGTCCACGACCGTCTCGAACCGGACGAGCGCGCTGTCGGCCTCGAGCACGACGCGCTGGTGCACGGTCACCTTCGGAGCGCGGTACACCTGGTAGCGCACGACACGCGGTCCCTCGATCGCGGTGCGCACCTCGCTCGGCACAAGGGTGACCGACGGCAGGTCCCGGTAGTTCCGGTCGATGTCCCACGCGTCGAACGGGAACTGGAACGGATCGCGGAACACGACCAGGCGGCCCAGCCCCTGCCCGGCGTGCTCGCGGCCGTCAGCGTCGATGCACGACGCGATCTCGCCGGTCGGCGCGAACCGCAGCGTGAGCAGCCTGTTGGTCATGCTGTCGGCCGTGTGCGACAGGTCCGGCATGGCCGGCGCGGGGTGGAGGGCGGATGCCGCGTACGGACCGACCTCAACATGCATCCACTCGCCCCCGACCTTCACGAACTCCCGGCGGGCGACGGGTGCGAGATTCAGCGCAGTCATCGACCCGTTGCCGTTCGCCCCCGCGCTCGTCGACGGGTCGCCTCCGCCCGGGAGCCGCCCGAGGAGGTCCGCGATGTGGACATCGAGCTCCGCATCGACCTCGCGGTACGCCTCCACGGCTTCGGCGTTGACGCGCGCGATCGACGAGCCCGGGATGATGTCGTGGAACTGGTTCAGCAGGACCGTCTTCCAATGCGCATCGAGCGCGTGGGCGTCAGCGCCGCCGGTGAGCACGGCGAGCGCCTCGGCGTTGTGGAGCTTGCGCTCCAGCATCCGGTTGTACTTCTTGATCGCTCCCTGGGTCGTGTACGTGCCCTGATGCGTCTCGAGGTACAGCTCGCCGACGTGAGTGTGCGCGATCTCGCGCTGCTCGAGCGCGCGGAAGAAGCTGTCGGCGGTGGCGTACTGCACCTTCGGCAGTCCGCGCAGATCCTGCTCGCGGCGGGTGACCTCGAGGTGCACCTCGCCCGGTCCGCCGCCGCCGTCGCCCGCCCCGTAGACCAGCAGCGCGGTGTCGAGATCGCGCTCTGGATACTGCCGGATGCCGCGGAGCAGACCGTCGGCGGCGCCCCGGCTGTTGTAGTCGCCCTCGGGCGGCATGTGCACGAGGACCGTCGACCCATCGATGCCCTGCCAGTGGAACGTCCGATGCGGGAACACGTTCACCTTGTTCCAGGCGAGCTTGATGGTCTGGAACCAGTCCATGCCGCTCTTGCGCAGGATCTGCGGCAGGTTGCCGTTGTACCCGAAGGTGTCCGGCAGCCAGCACAGGCGCATGTCCTCCCGGGCGATCCCGAACTCCTGCTCGAGAAACCGCCGGCCGTGCAGCGCCTGGCGCACGAGCGACTCGCCGCTCGGGAGGTTGGTGTCCGGCTCGATCCAGAAGGCGCCCTGCAGCTCCATGCGACCGGCGGCCACAGCATCCTTCATCCGCTCGAACAGCGCCGGATGCTCCTGCTTCATCCACTGCATCTGCTGCGGCTGGCTGGTGCCGTACAGGTAGTCGTCGGTGCGGTCGATGGTGTTCAGCGCGCGGGCGTAGGTGCGCGCCGCCTTGCGTCGCGTCTCGCGCAGCGGCCAGAGCCAGGCCATGTCGAGGTGCCCGTGCCCGATCGCGCTGTAGACGAAGGAGTCGGTGCTGGGCAGGGCGAGCGCGGCGGCCAGTGCGTCGCGTGCGATCCGCGGCTCGCCGCGGCGGAACATCGCATACGCCGCGTGCAGGTCGCGGGTGAGCCGGGCCGCCAGCACCGTGTCGTCGGTCGCGTCGGCGAGCACCGCCAGGGTCAGGTAGTCGTAGTAGAGGCCGAAGACGTCCTCGTCGCGGCGGGCGACGTGCGCGCCGTGGAACATCGGCTTCCCCACGTCGTAGAGCAGCCAGCCGTTGTACGCGACGTCGGCGTAGAATTCGACGCGCCCGTTCTCGTCCGGCTCGACCAGGACCTGACGGTATTTCCCCCCGGCGTGCGGCAGGTCGCCCTGGATCCAGACCGTGCTGACCGAGTCGAGCACGTCGCCGGCGGCCGAGTACAGGAGTCCCTCGGAGCGGATGCCGAGCATGACGACCTCATCGGCGGCGAGACGCGGCGCCGGGATGCTGCCGGTGATCCGCAGCCAGGCGCAGTCGAAGGTCTCGCCCCATGCGGTCCCCGGCCCGAGGGGGCGGAACGCGGCGGGATCGATCTCGGCGAAGGGGATCGGCTCGTCGGAGGTGAGGATCTCGGCCCGCAGCTGCGTAAGCGGTGTGTAGATCGCGTCGCGGATGCGCAGGATGCGCCGGTACTCGGCGGGCTGTCGCCCAGCATAGCCGAGCAGTTCCGCGACCAGACCGGGCATGCGGTCATCCCTTCCGCCGGGCACCGCCGTGGTGATATCGGCGCGATCGAGGCTACACGTGAGCCCGGTCGCCGGCGGAACGGGCGCCGGCTGCGGCGTTCGCAGTGCAGAACTCAGGAGAAACGCCGCGACGCCGGGGGCGAGCGCCCCGGACCGTCGGTCTCTCCTGAGTTCTGCGCAGCCGGGCCGATCGTTGAGGGGTAGACCAGCGGGCCAGCGGAACCGAGGCCCCGCCGTCGTCAGCGGAACGCCGGTATCCCGGTCAGGTGCTGGCCCAGGATCAGCGTGTGCACCTCATCGGTCCCCTCGTACGTGCGCACCGACTCGAGGTTCGCGGCGTGCCGGATCGGCGAGTGCTCCAGTAGCACCCCGTTGCCGCCCAGGATCGTGCGCGCTTCCCGGGCGATCGCGATCGCCTCGCGCACATTGCTCAGCTTGCCGAGCGAGATCTGTACGGGGTCGAGGGTTCCGGCATCCTTCCTGCGTCCGAGGTGCAGCGCGAGGAGCGCTCCCTTCTGCAGCTCGACCACCATGTCGACGAGCTTCTGCTGGGTCAGCTGGAACGCGGCGATCGGCCGACCAAACTGCTCGCGAGCGAGCGAGTATCGCAGGGCCGCCTCGTAACTGTCACGGGCGGCGCCCATCACGCCCCAGACGATGCCGTAGCGGGCCTCGGTGAGCGCTGAGAACGGCCCGCGCAGCCCTCGCGCGTCCGGAAGGAGCGCGGATGCCGGCAGCCGAACTGCATCGAAGTGCAGCTCGGTCTGGATCGACGCGCGCATCGAGCCTTTCCGCTCGAGCTGTTTCACGTGGAACCCGGGCGCATCGGTGGGGACGAGGAAGCCGCGCACACCGTCATCGGTCTGCGCCCAGACGACCGTGAGCTGCGCGATCGAGGCGAGGCCGATCCAGCGTTTGCTCCCGGTGAGGATCCAGTCCTCGCCGTTCCGGCGCGCATACGTCCGCATGGCGGACGGATCGGATCCCGCGCCCGGCTCGGTGAGCCCGAAGCTGCCGATCACCTCACCACGAGCCATCCGGGGCAGCCACTCCTGCCTCTGCTCGTCGCTGCCCCAGCGATGGATGGAGCCCATCGCCAGCGAGCCCTGCACGGAGACGAAGGTGCGGATGCCGGAATCGCCGGCCTCCAGCTCGAGCGCGGCCAGCCCGTACTCGACGGACGATCGGCTCGGGCATCCGTAACCGTCGAGGTTCATCCCGAGCACACCGAGGGCGCCGAGCTTCGGCGCAAGCTCTGCCGGGAAATGGCCGCGATCGAACCAGTCGCCGATACCGGGCCGGATCTCTGCATCGACGAACGCACGCACGCGGGTCCGCGTCGCCCGCTCTTCATCGCTCAGCAGCTCATCGATGCCGAGGACATCGGACGCAGCGCGCAGCGCGTCGATGTCATCGGGGTCGCGTCTCGCATCGCTCGTCATGCTGACCTCCTCGTCGCCTTCTCCCATCCTGCCGCGCGCGGGTGGTCGCGTGCTGCCGGGTAGCGTGGCAGCCATGCAGAGCGACGCGCGGCCCGTGTCCTTCGACGCCCGGCCACTGGTGGAGCCGGTCGATCGGACCGCGGTGCGCGAGTTCGCCCGGCGCATGCGGGACTCCGGCGCGGTCAGGTCCGCGTTCAGCGCTGGGTCGAGCATCGTCGCGGTGATCATCGGCGCGGTCGTGTTCGTGATGTTCGGCTCGGTGTTCCTGACGATGGCCGCGTCGCTGTTCTCGGCGTTCCTCTCGATCGGCAGCGACTCCGCCGCAGCGCCGTGGCTCCTCGGCCTCGGCGCGTTCCTGCCCGTCGTGATCGTCGGCGGTGTCCTGGCCCTGATCATCGTCGCGATCGTCCGCGGAACCGCCGGCGCGAACGAGCGCCGCTACCGGCTGGATCGCTTCGCCGCGGCGAACGGGATGACGTACATGCCCAGTCTTCAGGCACCCACACTGCCGGGCATGATCTTCGGCGTCGGCGGTTCACGCGCGTCCAGTGATCTCGTGCGGGGCCGGCAGCCGCGGTTCGTCGAATTCGGGAACTACCGGTACACGACCGGCTCGGGGAAGAACCGCACGACCCATAAATGGGGATACGTCGCGATCAAGCTCGACGTCCCGCTGCCGCACATCGTGCTCGATGCCACGAGCAACAACGGCCTGTTCGGAGCATCCAACCTCCCGGCGAGCTTCGACAAGGATCAGCGGCTGCGTCTCGAAGGCGACTTCGATCAGCACTTCTCGCTGTACTGCCCGGCCGGCTACGAGCGCGATGCGCTGTACCTGTTCACGCCCGACATCATGGCGCGGTTCATCGACAGTGCCGCAGCACTCGATGTCGAGATCGTCGATGACTGGCTCTTCTTCTACGGCAAGCGCGACTTCTCCACGGTGGACCCCGCGACGTGGGCGTGGCTCTTTTCTGCGGTCGCCGCGACGCTGGACAAGCTCGCCCAGTGGTCGAGATGGCGCGATGAGCGTCTGCGGACGGATGCCGCGGCCACGACGCCCTCGCTCGGTTCGGCCGGCGACGACACGACCGCCGCCGGAATCGGCGATCCGATCGGCTCATCACCGGGCGATCCGCTGCCGTTCGCGGCGCCCGCGGGCCTGTTGACTCCGCCGCCCGGCGTCGCGGTTCCGGGCCGGCGCCTCACCCGGCGGTTCTCGTGGGTGACGGTCGTCGTGGTGGTGGGATTCCTGCTGTTCTGGCTGCTGGGCCCGTCCGGGCTGTTCGGCGCGCTGCTGTTCCGCTGACGCGCCCGAGCCGAAGCGGGCCGCCGTCCGGGCCTCAGCGTTTCATGTGCCTCAGATTGCGGTCTCAGCGATGTCGTCCTCGCAACCCGAGGCAACTGAACCCGACGCCACCGCGTTCAGTTGCCTCAGATCGCGGTCTGCCCTACGGAGCGGTCGCAGTCCGAGGCAAGCGAACCTCCGACTCCCACCGGCACCTCTCAGTTGCCGAGATCGGTTCAGTTGCTCAGTTGCCGAGATCGGTTCAGTTGCCCCAGATCGCGGTCTGCCCTACGGAGCGCCCGCAGTCCGAGGCAACCGAACCGGTCGCCACGAGCTGACGCGCTCAGCCCTCGCGCGTCGCGTCCCAGATCGCGCGCCGCGCGGCCTGCTCGACCGGATCCGGCACCGGAAGCGACGCGATCAGGCGCTTGGTGTAGGCATCCTGCGGGTTGCCCAGAACCTCGGCGGTCGTTCCCTCCTCAGCGATCTCGCCCTTGTGCAGCACCACGATGCTGTGCGCGAGCAGGTCGACGACGGCCAGGTCGTGCGTGATGAACAGGGTCGCGAAGCCGAACCGTTCCTGCAGCTCGCGGAACAGCTCCAGCACGCGCGCCTGCACCGACACGTCCAGCGCGCTGGTCGGCTCGTCGGCGATCAGCAGCTTCGGGTCGAGCGCGAGCGCGCGGGCCAGCGAGGCCCGCTGGCGCTGCCCACCCGAGAGCTCGTGCGGATACCGATCGCCGAAGGCCTTCGGCAGCTGCACAGCTTCGAGGAGCTCGTCGACCTTTCCGCGCGCGGCCCCGGCATCCCGCACGCCGGCGTGCACGATGAGCGGCTCGGCGACGTTCTGCGCGATCGTCAGAAGCGGGTTGAAGCTGGTCGCAGGGTCCTGGAAGACGAATCCGAGCTGACTGCGCTTGGGTTTGAACTCGCGCTCCTTGACGCCGCGCATCTCGGTGCCCAGCACCTGGAGCGAGCCTCCGGCGACGGGGGTGAGTCCGGCGATGGCGCGGCCGATCGTCGTCTTGCCCGACCCGCTCTCGCCGACGAGACCGAGCACTTCGCCCGGCGAGATCGAGAAGCTGACGCGGTCGACCGCCCGGAAGGCGGCGCGGCGGAATCGGCCGGCGTATTCGATGACGAGCTCGTCTGCCACGACCACCGGCTGCGCGCCGACGGAGGCCGCGGGCAGCTGACGGTCGGTGATCTCGAGGCGCGGAACGGCCGCCAGGAGCTTCTTGGTGTATTCGTGCTGCGGCCGGGCGAACAGGTCCGGCGCGGTCGCCGTCTCGACGATCGCGCCGTCGAGCATGACCGCGACCCGGTCGGCGAGGTCGGCGACGACACCCATGTTGTGGGTGATGAGCACGATCGCGGTGCCGTCCTCGTCGCGGAGGCGCCGGAGCAGCTCGAGGATCTCGGCCTGCACCGTCACATCCAGCGCGGTCGTCGGCTCGTCGGCGATGATCACCGTCGGATCGAGGGCGAGCGCGGTCGCGATCACGATGCGCTGCTTCTGGCCGCCGGAGAACTGGTGCGGGTAGTCGTCGACGCGCTGCTCCGGCTCGGGGATCCCGACGCGGCGGAGCATGTCGATCGCGTGGGCGCGCGCTTCGGACTTCGTGTACTTCCCATGGGCTCGCAAGCCCTCGGCCAGCTGCCAGCCCACCGTGAAGACCGGGTTCAAGGCCGTCGAGGGCTCCTGGAAGATCATCGCGGCCTTCGTGCCGCGGATCCGGCGCAGCTCCTTCTGGCCGAGCCCCACGACGTTCGTGCCGTCGAGGACGACCGCGCCACCCATCCGTGCCGTCTCCGGAAGGAGTCCGAGGATCGTGCGGGCGGTGACCGTCTTTCCCGAGCCAGACTCGCCGACGATGGCCAGCACCTCGCCCCGGCGCACATCCAGCGTGACGCCGCGCACGGCGTGGACGTCGCCGCCGTCGGTCGCGAAGGAGACGTCGAGATCGCGGATGTCGACCGCGAGCGGATCGGATGCTGCGGGCACGGCGACCATCACTCCACCTCTCCCATGAATTCACGTGTGATCGGCTGACTCGCCGCCACGGCATCCGCGGGGGTCTGCTTGCCGGCACGGCGCCGCGCACGCAGGCGCGGATCGGCGAGATCGTTGAGGCCCTCGCCGATGAGGGTGACGCCGAGGATCGCGAGCACGATCGCGACGCCCGGAGGGATCGCCGTCCACCAGATGCCGGCCGAAACATCGCCGATCGAGTTCTTGAGGTCGAAGCCCCATTCGGCAGCCGCCGTCGGCTCGATGCCGAAGCCGAGGAACCCGAGCGCCGCCAGTGTCGCGATCGCCTCGGATGCGTTCAGCGTCACGATCAGCGGGAGCGACCGGGTCGCATTGCGCAGCACGTGGACGAACATGATGCGCGGCGTCGAGGCGCCGATCACCTTCGCGGACTCGACGAACGCCTCCGCCTTCACACGGATGACCTCCGAGCGGACCACCCGGAAGTACTGGGGGATGAACACGACGGTGATCGAGATCGCGGCAGCCAGGATGCCGGGCCAGAGGCCCGACTGCCCGCCGCTGATGGCGATGGCGGCGACGATTGCCAGCAGCAGGGTCGGGAAGGCGTAGATCGCATCGGCGATGACGACGAGCACGCGGTCGAGCCAGCCGCCGAGGTAGCCCGAGACGAGGCCGAGGAAGATGCCGATGAACACCGACAGCAGCAGAGCGACGACGATCGCGAGCAGCGCGGTCTGCGCGCCCCAGATCGTCCGCGAGAGCACGTCGTAGCCGCCGACGGTCGTGCCGAGCAGATGCTCGGCGCTCGGCGGCTGCTGCGCACCGAACGGGCCATCCGGTCCGCGCAGCTGCGCGAAGCCGTACGGTGCGAGCCAGGGCGCGAAGATCGCGAGGATCAGGAAGATCGCGGCCAGCACGAGTCCGGCGATGAGCATGCCGCGCTGCAGGCCGACGCTCTGACGCAGCTGGTGGACGACGGGCAGACGGTCCAGGATGCCTGGCTTGACCGCCCTGGAACGGGGTGCATTCGAGCGCGCCATGTCAGTACCTCACCCTCGGGTCGAGGAAGGCCGCGATGACATCGACGACGAAGTTCGTGAGGGCCACGAGGATCGCGATCAGCGCCACGATGCCCTGCACCGCCACGAAGTCGCGCGCGGCGAGGTATTTCGTCAGCTGGAAGCCGAGGCCCTGCCATTCGAAGGTCGTCTCGGTGAGCACCGCACCGCCCAAGAGCAGCGCGATCTGCAGGCCGATGACGGTGATGATCGGGATGAGGGCGGGCTTGTAGGCGTGTTTGCGCACCAGCCGGTACTCGCTGATGCCCCTTGACCGAGCAGCATCGACATACGGCATGTTGAAGGTGCTGATCACGTTGGTGCGCACCAGGCGCAGGAAGATCCCGGCCGTCAGCAGGCCGAGGACCATGGCCGGCAGCACTGCGTGCGAAAGCACGTCCTGCACGTAGGCCGGGTTGCCGGAGGCGATCGCGTCGATCAGGTAGAAGCCGGTGTTGCCCTCCCGGCTGAGCGCGATCTCGGTGCGCACGTCGGCGCGCCCGCTCACGGGGAACCAGCCGAGCCAGACCGAGAAGACGAGCTTCGCGAGCAGCCCCGCGAAGAACACCGGGGTCGCATAGAAGAGGATCGCGCTGACGCGGAGTGCCGCGTCAGGCGCGTGGTCTCGCTTGGCCGCCGCGATCATGCCGAGCGGGATGCCGACGATGAAGGCGATCAGCAGGGCGTAGACGACGAGCTCGAGAGTGGCGGTGCCGTAGGTCACGAGCACGTCGGTGACGAGACGGTTGTCCGTGATCGTCGTACCGAAGTTGCCGGTGAAGACCTGACCGAGGTACTCGAAGTACTGCACGATGACCGGCCGGTCGTAGCCGGCCTCGTGGATCCGCTCCTGCAGCTGGTCGGCCGGCAAGCGCCCGCCGAGTGCAGCGGTGATCGGGTCGCCGGTGAGGCGGATCAGGAAGAAGACGAGCGTGACCAGGATCAGCACGGTCGGGATGATCAGCAGCGCCCGCACCAGGAGGTACCGGCCGAGGGTGCCTCCCGATCTCGGTCTGCGCCGTGCCAGGAACGGTGGCGGCTCTTCGACCGCTGCGACCTCGCTCGTCGTCATGGATGGAGCCTATCTGTGGGGATCAGGGTGCCCGAGGGCGGAAGGCGATGGGGCGACCCGGCAGGCGGGCCGCCCCATCGATCCTCGGCGTCGTATCGAGCGAGCGCTACTTGGTGAGCGGCGCGAAGCGGAACTTGAACGACGCGTCGAGGATGACCCCGTCGACGCCGGTTCCGGCCACAGCGACCTGTGCGCCCTGCAGGAGCGGCACCGTGGAGAGCAGCTCGCCGACCCGCGCCTGGATGTCCTCGATCTCCTGGGTACGCGCTGCCGGGTCGGTCTCCACGGCCTGCTGGAGGATGAGGTCCTCCGTCTGCTGGTCGCTGAAGTGGTTGCCCAGGAAGTTGTCCGTCAGGAAGAACGGGGTCAGGTAGTTGTCGGCATCCGAGTAGTCCGGGAACCAGCCGAGCTGGTACGCGGGGTACACGTCCGCGGTGCGGTCCTTCGAGTACTGGACCCACTCGGTCGACTTGAGGTCGACGGTGAACAGGCCGCTCTCCTCGAGCTGCGACTTGACCAGTGCGTACTCGTCACCCGACGAGGGTCCGTAGTGGTCGGGGCTGTACTGCAGGCTCAGCGCGACCGGCGTGGTGACGCCGGCGGCCTCGAGGGTTGCCTTGGCCTTGTCGGCATCCGGGCCGCCGTTGCCATCGCCGTAGAGCTCCTTGAGCACCTGGGTGGCGCCGTTGAACCCGTCCGGAACGAACGAGTACAGCGGCGTGTACGTGCCCTTGTAGACCTGCTCCGAGATCGCGTCGCGGTCGACGAGGTCGGCGACCGCCTGGCGGACGGCCAGCGCTTTGGCCGGGTCGGCCTCCGCGGTGGTGGCGCCGTACGGCTGCGTGTCGAAGTTGAAGACGATGTAGCGGATCTCGCCGCCGGGGCCGTCGATGACCTGCACGTCGTCGTTCGTCGACAGGTCGGCGACGTCGGTCGAGGAGAGGCTCCGGTACGCCACGTCGATGTCGCCCTCCTGCACGGCGAGCTTGAGGTTGGACGACTCGGCGAAGTAGCTGAGGATGACGCCGCTGTTCACGGGCGCGTCCAGGAGACCCTGGTAATTCTCGTTGGGCGTGAACTCGACGGTCTTGTTGAAGTCGTACGAGGTGATCGCGTACGGGCCGCCGAAGGCGTTCGCGTCGACGATGTCCTGGTCGGGCGTGATCGCGTCGGCCGAGAACACCTCGTCGTCGACGATCGCGCCGGGGAAGCTGGTCAGGATGAACGGGAACACCTGGTCGTTCTCCGCCTTCAGCTTGAAGACGACGGTGGTGTCGTCGGGCGCCTCGACGCTGTCGAGGTTGTACAGCAGGCTCGATGCGCCGTTCGGGTCGGCGATGGCGAGGTTGCGGTCGAACGAGAACTTGACGTCGGCCGAGGTCAGGTCGTTGCCGTTGGCCCACTTCAGACCCTCGGGCAGCGTGACCGTGTACTCGGTGGGCGAGGTGAACTCGGCCGTTTCGGCCAGGTCGGGCACGACCTCGGTCTCGTTGTAGTTCGTGTTGACCAGGTAGGGGAAGACCTGGGTCTGGACGGCGAGCGAGCCGTTGTCGTAGGAGCCGGCCGGGTCGAGCGTCGTGACCTTATCGGTCGTTCCGACGATCAGCGGATCGCCGGAAGCGGCGTCGTCCGTGGCTGTGCCGCCGCCGCCACCGGCGCAGCCGGCGAGGAGGAGTGCGGTGGCGCCGAAGGCGCCCAGAGCGAGACCGAGACGGCCGCGCCCGCTGGAGTGCAGTGACATAGTGCTACCTCTGCTGTGAAGGGGTCGGCCGCACCGGGAATGCGCAGCCCTCCCGCTATCTAAGACCTCGGTGTGTCGATCGGCAATCGAGTGAACGATTCGTAACGGAACTGAGACACGCAGGCAACAGGCGCGCCAGCGCGCGATGCGGACTGCGGCGGGCTCACGTGCGGATACCCAGGCGCCGCGCGACAACGGAATCGATCGGGCCGGTCAGCAGCAGCAGGAACATGGCCCAGTAGCCCACGGCGGGCAGGGCGATGGCGATGACGAGCGCCAGCGCGAACAGGACCGACATCGTCACCGCCGCGACCATTCCGTTGCGCTGGGTCTCGATGGGAATCGCGTGCAGCTCGGGATGCCGGCGGAGGTACACCCGCGTTCCCACCGCCACCAGGCTCGTCGCCAGCAGGCTGCCGATGTAGAGCAGCTTCTGAACGGGATCGTCCGTCATCTGCCCGAGCAGGGCGGTCGCCACCGGCAGCCACACGATCGTGAGCATCCACGCGACGGTGAGCCACAGGAGCGCGATCGTGACGTTCTCGACACGATCGAACAGTCGATGGTGGTTGATCCAGAAGTTCGCGATGAGGACGAAGCTCAGCGCGAAGCTGAACAGCTGCGGGCCTTCGCCCACCAGCCACGACCCGGAGTCCAGGCCGCGGCTCGCCGCGTCCTGGATGCTGTCCAGGAGCGGCAGGATCAGCAGGGTCATCGCGATCGCGACGACCGCGTCGGTGAACGCCTTCAGGCGCTCGCCGGCCATCAGTCGGTGCCCGCTCGAAGCCGAATCGCTCATGATGCCATCCTGGCCGAGAGGGGAAGGTCCGGCGGACCGACCGAGCTCGGCGTGTCAGGCGGCGGGTCCGACACGAAGTGGCAGGGGAGGAATGCCGCGGCCGGGCCGCGAGGTCCTCTTTCAGGCGCGGTGCGGGGCGGTGAGGTTCTCACTCGCCCACGCGCCGAGCTCCTGCAGCACCGGGACCAGGCTCGCCCCGCGCGAGGTGAGCGCGTAGCTGACGGAGACCGGCGGACCGGGGTCGACCGCGCGTGCGATCAGCTCGGCTTCGGCCAGCTCGGAGAGACGGTCGCTCAGTACGGCGTCGCTGATTCCGGTGACGGCCCGACGGAGGGCGGCGAAGGTGAGCGGGCCGGCGCCGAGGGTGTCGACGATCATCCCGTTCCACCGCTTGCCCAGGATCGAGAACGCCAGCGTGACCGCGGCGTCGCACGCCGGACGATCGAGCTCTTCAGCGTTCATCCCTTCAGATTAGCGTGCTAGCGTGTGGGGAGTCGCTTTTCTTTTCATAGTGACTATCCAGAATTGAAGGAGTCGAAATGTCCCTGTTCCGCCTGGATGCCAGCATCCTGCCCGCCACGTCGTCCAGCCGTGCACTCGGCGACCTCGTCGAAGCCGAGTGGCTCAGCGCGCACCCCGACTCGACCGTCACCCGTCGGGATCTGGCCGCCGACCCGGTGCCGGCGACCGCCTGGCAGGATGCCGTCACCGCCGGCTTCACGCCGCCCGAGAACCTCACCGAGGGCCAGCTCGCAGCCACCGCACTGGCGCGCACCTTCGCGGACGAGCTCGTCGCCGCGGACGCCCTGCTGTTCACCGTGCCGCTCTACAACTACGGCGTCTCCCAGCACTTCAAGACCTGGTTCGACCTCGTCTACACCGATCCGCGCACCAGCCCCACCGGCACCGCGCTGCAGGGCAAGCCGGCGACGCTGGTGACCGTGCTCGGCGGCAACTACGCGCCCGGAACGCCCAAGGAGGGCTGGGACCACTCGACCGGCTGGCTCACACGTGCACTGCAGGATGTCTGGGGCCTGGACCTGCGGGTCGTCACGCGTCCGTTCACCCTCGTGGGTGTGAACCCCGCGCTGGATGCCTTCACGGACGCGGCCGCCGAGCTCAAGGCGGACGCCGAGGTGGCCGCCGTGCGCTCGGGTCGCGAGCTCGCCGAGCTCCGCGGCGCCGGCACCGCCGCCTGACCTCGCGGACCGGCGCTCAGCCCTGCGCGGCCCACCACTCGCGGAGGCGCCGCTCGGCTTCGGCCTCGTCGAGCATCCCCTCGTCCAGGCGCAGGTCGAGCAGGTGGCGATACGCCTTCCCGACGTCCGGCCCCGGACGGATGCCGAGGATCTCCTGGATCCGGTTGCCGTCCAGGGCCGGCCGCATGGCGTCCAGCTGCTCCTGCTCGGCCAACTCGCCGATGCGCCGCTCGATGTCGTCGTAGGCCCCGGCCAGCCGCGCCGCCTTGCGGCGATTGCGGGTCGTCACATCGGCGCGGGTCAGGATGTGCAGGCGCTCCAGCTCCGCCCCGGCGTCGCGGACGTACCGGCGGACCGCCGAGTCGGTCCACGCCCCTTCCGCGTAGCCGAAGAAGCGCAGGTGCAGCTCGATGAGCTGCGTCACCGAGGTGATCGTGTCCGTGTCGAAGCGCAATGCCTGCAGGCGCTTGCGCGCCAGCCTGGCGCCCTTGATGTCGTGGTGGTGGAACGTCACCCCGCCCCCCGGCTCGAGTCGCCGGGTCGCCGGCTTCCCGATGTCGTGCAGCATCGCCGCCAGGCGCAGCGGCACGTCGGGTGCGGCGTCCGGGTTCCGCGCCTTCTCCAGTTCGATAGCCTGCGTCAACACCGTGAGCGAGTGCTCGTAGACGTCCTTGTGATGGTGGTGCTCGTCGACCTCGAGCCGCAGTGCAGGGATCTCCGGCAGGAAGAGCTCCATCAGGCCGGTCTCGACCAGGAGCCGGATGCCTGGAACCGGGTCATCGGTCTGCAGCAGGCGCACCAGTTCCGACCGGATGCGCTCCGGGCTCACGATCGACAGCGTCTCGCGCAACCCGGTCATCGCGGCGACGGTCGCAGGGTCGACCTCGAACGAGAGCTGCGATGCGAAGCGGGCCGCCCGGAGCATCCGGAGCGGATCATCGCCGAAGCTGACGCGCGGGTCGCCGGGTGTGCGCAACCGCCGCGCGAGGAGGTCCTCCACGCCGCCGGTCGGATCGACCAGCGTCCGCCCGGGCACCCGAAGCGCCATCGCGTTGACGCTGAAATCGCGTCGGGCGAGGTCGCCCTCCAGCGTGTCGCCGAATTCCACCGTCGGCTTGCGGGTCACCCCGTCGTAGCTGTCGGCACGGTAGGTCGTGATCTCCACCTGCTCACCGCGCACGCGCGCCGCGATGGTGCCGAACTCGCGGCCGACGTCCCACTGGGCCGAGCTGATCGGCTTGACCACCCGCAGGATGTCATCGGCGCGGGCGTCGGTCGTGAAGTCCAGGTCATTGGTCCGGGCGCCGATCAGCGCATCGCGCACCGGTCCGCCCACGATCGCCAGCTCGAAACCCGCCGCCTCGAACGCACCGGCAAGGGCCGAGACCACCGGCGATTCGACGAGTGCTCCGAGGCGCGCGACACCGTCGGCCATATTGAGCATCCCTCGATCGTACCGAGCGCCCCTCACCCGAGCCGGGTCAGTCGGCGAAACGCAGGAACCCCGTGAAGACGAGCTCACGCACCGCCGGCAGCAGCCCGGTGCGCAGATCTCCGGCGTCGGCCTCCAGCAGTGACGCGATGGCGTCGATGAGGACGCCGACCGCGAGGTCGCCATCGCACGCCCCCACGAGCGCGGCCGTGGCCGGATCGGCCGGGAGCGTCCGGGCAAGGCCTCCACCCTGACGCAGCTCGATCACGCTCGGCGCCTCCGCGCCGGGCAGATGATGGCGGGCCTCGGTGACATCGGCGGCGACGAGGAGGACCGCAGCCGCGAGGTCGTCGTCGTCCAGACCTGACAGCCGGTCGAAGGCGGCGAGCGCCTCGGCCAGGTGCGCACCGAGCGGGACGGTCGGATCCAGCGGCTGGGCGGCCTGCTCGTAGCGGGCGAGGGTGGGCGCGCCGTCGATCGGCCGACGCAGCAGCACGTACCCGAACCCGATCGCGTCGACGCCGCGCGCGGCGAAGTCGTCGAGCCATGCGCCGATCAGACGCTCATGGTCGGGCGTGCCCGGAAGCGTCGCGCCGTCGCGCACCCACAGTTCGGCGTAGGCCAGCGGGTCGATGGTCTCGCGTTCGATCACCCAGGCATCAAGCGGCACAGGCGAGGCATCGACCCACTCCCGGAAGCGGTCGAGTCCCGGCATCCCGTCCCGGCTCTCCCAGTTGCCCAGGATCTGCGCGGTCCCACCGGGCTGGAGGTGCTCACCGACGCCGGTCACGAACGCCTCGACCAGCGCGTCGCCCACCAGTCCGCCGTCGCGGTACTCGTAGACGGGCACCCCTGGTGTGCGCGGGGTGATCACGAACGGCGGATTCGACACGATCCGGTCGAACTGCTCTCCCCGAACCGGATCGAAGAGGCTCCCGGCACGGGTATCGATGGCATCGATGTCGTTCAGCAGCGCATTCATGCGGGTGAAGCGCAGGGCGCGTTCCGAGATGTCGGTCGCGACCACCGCGTCGGCATAGCGCCGCGCGCGCAGCGCCTGGATCCCGCAGCCCGCACCCAGATCGAGCACCCGCGTCGCCGGTGTCGGCAGCTGGAGTCCGGCGAGGGTGAGCGAGGCTCCGCCGACGCCGAGGACGTGATCCTCCGGGAGCGGGCCGTCAACGGCCGCCTCGTCGAGGTCGCTCGCGACCCACCACTGACCGGCGCCCTCCGGCGACCGGGCGTCATCGACGAACGACTGCGGTCGCACGATGGCCCGCGGGCGGACGAGTCCCGCGCCGTCCTGCGGATCGTGCACGATCAGCCCGAGCCGTTCCAGTCCCGCGAGGCCGGTCCGCGGCACGGCGGCTGCGAGCGCATCGGCGGGTTCCGGCATCCCGAGGACGAACAGCCGACCGAGCACCGCGAGCGGATCGGTGCGCCCGCCCAGCCGCCGCAGCGCCGGGCCGCGCAGACCGCGGCCGATGCCGTCGTCGGCGGCGGCACCCCAGGCCGCGCGCAGCTCGTCCGAGCCGAAGCCCGCCATACCGAGATCAGCGGCCAGCGCGCGGCAGAGGGAGGGATTGGGTTCGGGGAGCACCCGTCCATTCAACCGCCTCAACCGTGCGCATCGCGGGTCGCGGGCTGTCACGCGGGGACCTCGGAGGTGCGGACCGTAGAATCGCACCTGATTCTCCATGACCCTCACCGCCCCGCCACCGGGAACGCGCGTCGCGAGCCGCGGCATCCGAGCGCGTTCCTTCGCATCGGTGGGCGCCTGGCTGCTGGGGGTGCTGCTCGTCGTCGGCCTGTCCCTCACCGCCGGTCCCGCGCAGGCGTTCGCTCCAGCTCCGAGTGCCGCGACGCCCACGCCGGAGACGCCCGAGGCTTCCGACGTGCTCTCCGGAGTCGCCGCGTTCACGTTGTCGCCCGTCGGCCGAGGCACCGTCCGCCCCGGTGAGGGCCTTGCCGCGTCGGTCACCCTGCAGAACGGGACGGATGCCGCGACCCCGGCGCTCTCGGTCACGCTGTCGCTCGGGACGACGGCGCTCCCGGACCGCACGGCGCTCAGCACGTGGCTCGACGGTCAGACCACGGGGGTGGCCGTCTCGCCCGTCGGCGCGACCACCCTCCCCGCGGTGGAATCCGGGGGTGAGCAGACCACGGGCATCGTCGTCGCAGCGGAGGACCCTGCGCTTACCGCACGTGCCCCGGGCGTGTATCCGCTGGTCGCGAGCTACGAGGGTCCGGACGGGGTCGTGCAGTCCACGAGCGTCATGATCGTCCCGAACGACGGCGCACCGGCGGTCGGCATCGGCGTCGTCGTCCCGATCACGGCGGGGCCGATCGCCGAGGCGCTCCTGTCCGCGCCCGAGCTGGCCGTGCTGACGGCTCCCGACGGCTCGCTGACCCGGCAGCTGGATGCGGTCGAGGGAACCGACGCCATCCTCGCGGTCGACCCCGCGATCGTCGCGGCCATCCGCGTGCTCGGCACTGCGGCTCCGGCGGCCGCGACCGCCTGGCTGGAACGGCTCGATGCGCTGGCGAACTCGCGCTTCGCCCTGCAGTTCGGGGATGCCGACGTCCTCACCCAGCTGGAGGCCGGCGCCTCCGGCCCCCTGGCCCCCACGTCGTTCCAGTACGCGATGCGCCCTGCCGACTTCAGACCGGCGAACGGGACGCCCTCGGCTGCGCCGGTGGCCACCGCGACGCCTGATGCCACGCCGATCCCCACCCCGACCCCGACCGAACCCGTCGACCCGACCGTGCCCGTGTATCCGACGACGGCCGAGCTCGTCGAGGTCGAGAGCGCCCGCGCCGGCGTCTTCTGGCCGGCGGGCGGCACGGCGAGCCCTTCCGCGGTCGCCGCGCTCGGCGCGATCACGGCCGACGATCACGCGTCGCTGACGCTGCTCGCCTCCACCTCGACGACGAACGGCGCGGCCGGCGGCACCGTGGCGGCGCACGCGAACGCCGCAGGCGCCGACGCCCTCGTCTACGACGCCGCGGTCTCCAGCCGGCTGCGGGCCGCCTCGCTCACCGACGACTCCTCCCTCCGCGGCGCCTCCCTCACCGCCGCGACCGCCTATCTCGCGTTCGCCGTCGCCCAGACCGGCGGATCACCGGTCCTGGTCACCGTCGATCGTGCCGAGGACCGCTCCACCGTCGCCCTGCGCACCGCGATCGCCTCGGCCCTGCAGGCCCCTGGCTTCTCCCCGCTCGCCCTGGGCGGACTGATCGGCGCCGCTCCGATCGATGTCACGGTGACGGATGCCGCAGGCGACCCCGCGCGCGCGGCCGAGGCATCCGCCCTCTTCGACGATGAAGCGGCGATCGAGCGGTTCGCGACGATCCTCGATGACCCGACCCTGCTGACCGGCCCCGAGCGCGCCGAAGTCCTCCAGCTGCTCGGCGTGGCGTGGCTGCCGGATCCGGTGGCGTGGAACACCGCCGTCGCCTCGCATCGCGCGTCGACTGCGGGCACGTTGGACAGCGTCGGCATCTTGCCGCCCAGCGACGTCAACCTCTTCAGCGCCGATGCGCCGCTGCCGATCTGGGTGCGCAACGACCTGCCGTATCCGGTCACCGTCGTCCTCTACGCCACTCCGGACGACCTGCGCCTGACCGTGCAGGAGGAGACGACGGTCGCCGCGGGTGCGCAGAGCAATACGCGCGTGCAGGTGCCGGTGCAGACACGCGTCGGCAGCGGCGATGTGACCGTGGACCTCCAGCTGCGCAGTCGCACGCTGGAATCGATCGGCGCCGCCCAGACCGTCGCGGTCAGTGTGCGCGCCGAATGGGAGGGCATCGGCATCACCGTGCTGGCGATCCTCGTCGGCGGGTTCCTGATCCTGGGCGTGGTCCGCACCGTGCTGCGCGTGCGCTCACGACGGCGGTCAGCCGCCGATGCGCCGGGGAAGGACGCCCCGTGAGCGGGATCGGGCGGGCGAGCGTCCTCATCGGAGCAGGCACCATCGTCTCCCGGTTGACCGGGTTCCTGCGCACCGTGGTCCTGGTGTGGGCGGTCGGGGCGACCACCGACGCCGGCAACGCCTTCGCCATCGCCAACCAGCTGCCCAACAACATCTACACGATCATCTCGACCGGCCTCCTCAGCGCCGTCGTCGTCCCCCAGATCGTCAAGGCGGCCGCTCACGACGACGGCGGTCGCGCGTTCGTGTCCAAGCTGTTCACCCTCGGGACGGTGGTCCTGCTGGCTGCCACCGCCATCGCGACGGTCGCGGCCCCGTGGCTGGTGCAGCTGTACGCACCCGCGTACAGCGCCGAGCAGCAGGCGCTGGCGACCGCATTCGCCTATTGGTGCCTGCCGCAGATCGTCTTCTACGGCCTGTTCGCCCTCGTCGGCGAGTCGCTGAACGCTCGTCGCGTCTACGGGCCGTACACCTGGGCGCCGATCGTCAACAACGTGGTCTCCATCGTCGGCTTCCTCGCCTTCATCTGGATCTTCGGCGCCGGCGGCGCCGCCACCGAGTGGACCCCCGAGATGATCGCGCTCCTGGCCGGGACGGCGACGCTCGCCATCGTGGTGCAGACCGGCATCCTGTTCCTGTTCTGGCGACGCACCGGCCTGCACGTACACGCGGACTTCCGCTGGCGCGGCGTGGGACTGGGTCAGATCGGCCGTCTCGCGGGCTGGACCTTCCTCATGGTCGTCGCCGGGCAGATCGCCGGAATCGTGCAGTCGCAGGTGCTGTCGGAGATCCCCGAGGGCGACCCGGGCTTCTTCGTGACGCAGAACGCGTGGCTGCTGTTCATGCTCCCCTACTCGATCATCGTGCTCTCGATCGGCACCCCGTACTTCACCCAGCTGAGCGAGCACGCCCGCGCGGGCCGGGACGACGACGTGCGCGCAGACGTCGGGCGCAGCATCCGCACCCTCGGACTCTTCGTCGTGGCCGCGACCGCCGCGCTGGGTGCCGCGGCGATGCCGGCGTCGCGGATCTTCACCGACACCACCGAGGAGGCGGTCGCGGCCGGCATCGTCCTTCTGTGCTTCCTGGTCGGGCTGGTCCCGCTCGCCGTGCTCTTCGTCATCCAGCGCACCTTCTACGCGTACGACAACACCCGTACGCCCTTCTTCTTCACGCTCCTGCAGTGCGCGCTGGTCGCCGTGACGGCCGTCGCGGCGTGGTGGGCGGTCCGCGCCGACTGGCTCGGGTTGTCGCAGCTGGCCGCAGCCGTCGCCCTCGGTCAGTCGATCGCCAGCATCGTGCAGGTCGTGGTGGCGACGTGGCTGCTGCAGCGCAGGCTCGGCGGCCTCAGCATCGGATCGTGGATGCTGGCCCTGGCCCGCTTCGCCCTCGCGGCGATTCCGGCGGCCGGGGCGGGGTGGCTGATGTTCCAGCTGCTGGGCGGTGTCGGAGGGTGGACCGTCTCGGACAAGCTGCTCGGCGCCCTCGGTGCGGCGGTCATCGGCACCGTCTCCCTCGTCGTCTACGCCGCCGTCCTGGCGCTGCTGAGGGCACCCGAACTGGAGGCGGCGATCTCACTCACCCGCCGACTGCTCCCAGGTCGTCGCTGAGCATCGACGCCGTGGTTCGCGGCCGTGGAATGCCCCGCGGCTACCATGTGTTGAAGCATCAGCAACCATTTCAAAGGGGGCGCAGCGTGCGCAACGTCATCATCATCGGCTCGGGTCCTGCCGGTTACACGGCCGCGATCTACGCGGCACGGGCCAACCTCGAGCCGCTCGTGATCGCCAGTTCGGTCGAGGCCGGCGGCGAGCTCATGAACACCACCGATGTGGAGAACTACCCGGGCTTCCCCGAGGGCGTTCAGGGGCCGGACCTGATGACGAAGATGCAGGAGCAGGCCGAGCGCTTCGGCGCCGAGGTGCTCTACGACGACGTCATCGATCTGGATCTCACCGGTTCGACCAAGACCGTGACGCTCGGCAGCGGCAAGGTCCACCAGGCGTCGTCGGTGATCTTCGCGACGGGTTCGGCCTATCGCAAGCTCGGCGTCCCCGGTGAGGAGCGTCTTTCCGGTCACGGTGTCTCGTGGTGTGCGACGTGCGACGGCTTCTTCTTCCGTGAGCGCACGATCGCCGTGGTCGGTGGCGGCGACTCCGCGATGGAGGAGGCGACGTTCCTCACGCGCTTCGCCAGCAAGGTCTACGTCATCCACCGCAAGGACTCGCTGCGCGCGTCCAAGATCATGCAGGAGCGCGCCTTCACCAACGAGAAGATCGAGTTCGTCTGGAACAGCGAAGTCGAGGACATC
The DNA here is from genome assembly GCF_900100885.1 of Microbacterium pygmaeum. Lineage (NCBI taxonomy): Bacteria > Bacillati > Actinomycetota > Actinomycetes > Micrococcales > Microbacteriaceae > Microbacterium > Microbacterium pygmaeum. The sequence continues at coordinate 526,539 of NZ_LT629692.1, read as the reverse complement.
CTCGGCGGGGATGCCGTCACCGGCGTCCGCCTTCGCAACACCGTCGATGGCTCGACCTCGGAGCTCGCCCTGGACGGCCTGTTCGTGGCGATCGGCAACGACCCGCGCACCCACCTCGTGCACGGCAAGCTCTCCCTCACCCCGGAGGGCACGATCTGGGTCGACGGACGCTCCTCGCGGACCTCTGAGGCGGGCGTGTTCGCTGCCGGTGACGTGATCGATCCGACGTATCGCCAGGCCATCACTGCCGCGGGCAGTGGGACGGTCGCCGCGCTGGATGCCGAGCACTTCCTGGCCGCCCTGGAGCAGGCCGGCGGCGACGCGCAGACAGCCGAGGACATCGAGGTCGCCACCGAGACGCCCGACCCCGAGACCGACGAAGCCGAGACGGTCGCCGCGGTCGCCTGAGACCCCCAGGAACATTCCGCGGTGCCGCCGCGTTGCAACAGACGACAGACCTAAGAAGGAGAAACCGCCATGACTGCCAAGTCGACGACGTCCGCCACATTCGAGCAGGACGTTCTGCAGGCCGAAGGTCCCGTTCTCGTCGATTTCTGGGCGGAGTGGTGCGGCCCCTGTCGCATGGTCGCTCCCGTGCTCGACGAGATCCAGGCCGACAACCCCGACAAGATCACCGTCCTCAAGCTGAACGTGGACGAGAACCCGGATCTTGCGATGAAGTACCAGATCACGTCCATCCCGGCGATGAAGGTCTTCAACAAGGGCCAGGTCGAGACCACGATCATCGGCGCCAAGCCGAAGTACGCGATCGAGAAGGACCTCGCGGCCTACCTCGCATAAGCCGTTCGCGGAAAGCCCCGCCGACCTTTTCCCAGGTCGGCGGGGCTTTCTCGGTGCTGTGCGGCCGTGGCATCCATTCTCCCGGAAAGAATTCTGCGGCAGGATGTCGATCTGGGCAGATGTCGTTCGACGTCGTAGATGAGGCAGGCGATCGAGCCGCTCCGAGCCACCGCTCGTCACACAGAAGGAGCACCCCGATGCGTTACATGATGATCATGCAGGTCCAGCCAGAAGCCGCCGCCCGTTCCGCACAGGAACTGGACATGGAGCAGGTCGTCGCGGTGATGGGCGCGTACAACGAAGAGCTGCAGAAGGCGGGCGTCTTCCTCTCGGCCGAGGGTCTGTCCGATGCGAGCGAGGGCTTCCGCGTCGACTTCACATCCGCCCCGCCGGTCGTCACCGACGGCCCGTACACCGAGGCACGCGAGATCTTCACCGGGTACTGGATCCTCGAGGTCGCCAGCCGTGAAGAGGCCGAACTCTGGGCGACCAAGTGCCCGCTCGGTCCCGGCGTCGCGCTCGAGGTGCGCCGCGTGCAGGAGTTCTCGGACATCGACCTGCCCGAAGACAACGACTGGCTCCAGAAGGCGCAGGAGTGGCGCGCCGGGCAGCAGTGAGCTCAGGTTGCGTCGGCTCGCACCACCGCATCCCAGCGGCGGTGCGAGCCTTCGTCGCCGATCAGGCGCCAGACGGCCTTGGTGAGCGGCGGGTATTCCAGCGCGATCTGGCGCAGGACGCGGTAGTGGCGGGCGGCGTTGGGCCGAGCGCCGCCGTTGTCGGTGATGTTGTCGGCGCGCAGCATGAAGACGACCAGCTCATCGACGCTCGGCAGGTCTTCCATGAAGTCCCAGGGGTCTTCGCCGGCGCGGAGGCGCTCGTCCACCAGCACCGACAGCTCGTCGGCCGCTTCGGCCCGCAGCAGCTCGAGACTCGCTCGGCGACGGAGGGAATCTTCGTGCTTCGCCATTCATCCAGCGTACGACGACCCTGCGGCACTCGTGCCCGGTCACGCTCTCGGCGAATACGCTGAGCCGGTGACCGAAGAGCATGCGCGCCGGGCTGTGGAGGCCGTCTGGCGAAGCGAATCGGGCCGCATCGTGGCCGCACTGACCCGTCAGACCGGTGACTTCGGGTGGGCGGAGGATCTCGCGCAGGACGCGCTGCTGGAGGCGCTGGCCGCCTGGCCGACCGCCGGAATCCCCGACAATCCCGGCGCCTGGCTGATGTCGGTGGCCAAGCGGCGCGCGATCGACGGCTGGCGGCGCCGGGAACGCCTCGCGGCTCGCGAAGCAGTGCTCGGAAGCGATGCGATCCTCTTCGAGCGGGAGGACGCCGTGCCGTCTCTCGGCGACCCCGATCGCATCGACGACGACGTGCTGCGACTGGTCTTCATCGCCTGCCACCCCGTCATCACCGCTCAGGCCCGCCTCGCGCTGACCCTGCGGACGGTCGCCGGCCTCACCACGGAGCAGATCGGGCGGATGCTCCTGATGACCGTTCCCGCGGTCCAGCAGCGCATCGTCCGCGCCAAGCGCACGCTTGCCGAAGCGGACGTGCCGTTCGAGGTCCCCGATCGCGCGGAGCGGCCGGGACGGCTCGCAAGTGTGCTGCAGGTGATCTATCTGCTGTTCACGGAGGGATACGCCGCCGGCGGTGGCGATGCTCCGATCCGGCCGGATGTGGCGCGTGAAGCCGTCCGACTCGCCCGACAGCTCAGCGCGCTCATGCCGGACGAGCCCGAGGTCTTCTCGCTCATCGCGCTGATGGAGTTCCAGTCCTCGCGCTTCGCGGCGCGCATCGACGCCGAGGGCCTGCCGGTGACCCTCGGCGACCAGGATCGACGGCGCTGGGACCGATCTGCCATCACCCGCGGCGAGCAGGCACTGGCAACCGCGACCGGATTCGATCGTGGCCTGGGGTATTACGGCCTGCAGGCCGCGGTCGCGCAGTGCTATGCCACCGCTCCCGCTGCAGCCGACACGGACTGGAGCCTCATCGTGCGGCTCTACGATGCGCTGGACGCCCTGACACCGTCACCGGTGATCCGCCTCAATCGGGCGGTCGCGGTCTCGATGATCGACGGACCGGAGGCAGCGCTGCCTGACGTCGAGTCGCTGCGAAGCGAGCTGGTGGAGTTCCGTCCCTTCCACGCCGTGCTGGGCGAACTCCTGGAGCGGGTTTGCCGGACGGATGCCGCGGTGACGGCATACCGCACCGCGGCCGAACTGCCCGGCAACGACGCCGAAGCCACCGTCCTCCGACGTCGTGCGGCGGCGCTGAACAGCGCCCTTCCGGCTCAGGAGTTGTAGCCGGTGTCGCCAAGCTCCTCCAGGATGCGATTCAGATCCTGAATGCTGGCGAAATCAATGCTGATCTGGCCTTTTCTGGCACCGAGCGCGATCTTCACCCGGGTGTTCAAACGGTCTCCCAGGCGGTCTGCGAGCTCGTCGAGGTGTGCCCGTCGTGCTCCGGCTTGAGGCTTCGAGGGGCGCAGTCGGCCAGCATCCGTCGTCTTGGCCGCTGCTTCCGCTGCGCGGACCGAGAGGTCCTCGTTGACGATCTTGTCCGCCAGGCGCTGCATCGCACCTGCGTCATCCAGAGACAGGATGGCGCGGGCGTGCCCTGCGCTGAGCACACCGGCAGCGACGCGCTGCTGAACCGGCAGCGGCAGCTTGAGGAGACGGATCGTGTTGCTGATCTGCGGCCGTGACCGGCCGATGCGGGTGGCAAGCTCCTCCTGCGTGATGCCGAAGTCGGCGAGGAGCTGCTGGTAGGCCGACGCTTCCTCCAGTGGGTTGAGCTCGGATCGGTGCAGGTTCTCCAGGAGCGCGTCACGCAGCAGGTGCTCGTCGGCGGTGTCGCGGACGACAGCCGGGATCGTCTCGAGCCCGGCCTCACGAGCCGCGCGGGTACGGCGCTCGCCCATGATGAGTTCATAGGTGCCATCCCCCACGTCACGTACGACGACGGGCTGCAGCACCCCGAACTCGCGAACGCTGTGCACCAGCTCGGCGAGGTCGTCCTCGTCGAAGATCGTCCGCGGCTGCCGCGGGTTCGGAACGATCACGTGCGGATCGACGTGGATCAGCCGCGCGCCGGGCACCTCGACGAGGTCTGGTGCCGGCTCGTCGGCGATGACCGCCTCATCGGGCGCGGCCGTGGGGGTTCTCTCGAGGGACGCGCCGGGGAAGAACACATCGACAGGACGCGCTTCGGTCTGCTCGCTCGTTGGGATGAGGGCGCCGATGCCTCGACCCAGGCCTGTTCGCTTGGCCATCAGGAGGCTCCTTCGTTCTCGGGCGCCGATGCGCCGCCGGATGTCTGGGGTGCAGCATCCGCCGCATCGCGTTGGATGATCTCCACGGCCGCCTCGCGGTACGCGACGGCACCTGCGGACGCGCCGTCGTAGGCGATCACCGTCTGACCGAAGCTCGGCGCCTCGGACACTCGTACGGATCGCGGGATCACGGTGCGCAGCACCTCGTTCGGAAAGTGTTCGCGCACCTCCTCGGCGACCTGCTGGGCCAGACGGGTCCGGCCGTCGTACATCGTGAGCAGGATCGTCGACAGGCGGAGACCTGGATTCAGGTGCTTCTGGATCATCCGGACCGTTCCGAGCAGCTGGCTCAGGCCCTCCAGCGCGTAGTACTCGCACTGAATCGGGATCAGCAGCTCGTTCGCGGCGGCGAAGGCGTTGATCGTCAGCAGTCCGAGTGAGGGCGGGCAATCGATCAGCACGAAGTCGAGGCGCTCGGTCAGCGAGCTCAGGTACTCGTCGAGCGCGGTCCGCAGTCGGTGCTCGCGCGCCACTTGGGAGACGAGCTCGATCTCGGCACCGGCGAGGTGGATCGTGCTGGGCGCACACAGCAGATTCGGCGACTCGGGGCTGGTTTGGACGATGTCGGCGATCGGGAAGTCATCGATCAGCACGTCGTAGATGCTCGGGATGTCTGCGGTATGCGGCACACCGAGAGCGGTGGAGGCGTTTCCTTGCGGATCCAGGTCGATCACCAGCACCCGCGCCCCCACCGAGGCGAGGGATGCCGCGATGTTGACGGTCGTCGTGGTCTTCCCGACGCCGCCCTTCTGGTTGGAGACGGTGATGACACGAGTGCGGCCGGAAAGTTCGACAGTCACGGCCTCGAGCGAGCGACGGCGGGCCGTGAGATCGGCGAGTTCGCGTGCGAGTGGGGTGTCGTCAAGCGAGAAGGGTGCCGCGGGTGCGGGGTTCTCGGGCTGTTTCACGTGAAACACACTCCCTTTGGCGCACCGATGGACATCGCTCTCCACTCTACCTGCGACCCTCCCCTCCCCCTTCCGCGCGCCGCCGGCATAGCCGGACCACCGCTGGTCGAGGAGCGCCGGCGCGTACTCGATCGCCGGACGACGCTGGTCGAGTAGCGCGCCAGCGGCGCATCGGCACGTCTATGTTTCACGTGAAACAGTGTCGGATGACCTCGCTACGGCGCTGGCGCGCCTACTCGATCACCGGAAGCGCTGACGAGCGGTAGCCGAACCAGTCCCGCGGTAGCGATTCCGCGTCACCGCTGGTCGACAAGCGCGCCAGCGGCGCATCGAAACGCCCAAGTGTTTCACGTGAAACGGTCCTGATCAGATCTCGATACGGCTCGTGCGCCTACTCGATCACGGAAGCGCTGATCGAGTAGCGCGCCAGGGCGTATCGCGACCAGTGTGTTTCACGTGAAACGGGCACAGCTTGTCGATACAGTGCTATCGCGCCTACTCGAACACCGAAGCGCAGGCGGGCGGTGCCAAACCCAGTGCGGCGGTCAGCAATTCCGAACCCCCGCTGGTCGAGTAGCGCGCTCGCGCGTATCGAGACCACACCCAGCAGCGACGTGGAGCTCACGAGGTTCATCGCGATGCCCCCAGTTCGAACTCTTGCTCAACTCGGGCAGCCGTTCAGGTTGCGCGTGCACGAAAGCGAGTCGCTTCGCGCGACTTCATCCCTGCACATGCTTCTCACGCGCGAACGCCTCGCCAATTCGCGCGTACTCCTCCAAGTACAGCAACCGCACCGGGCGGCGAGTCTCGGTGTACTCGACGCCTTCCCCATGTCGTGCTGCTCGACGCGACCATCGAGGTTCCAGGTGCTGCCGACGTACGTCGAGTGGTTACTGCATTCGAAGATGTACATGAAGGGCGTGCGCTCAGAGTGTCGGCGCCGGCAGACAGGTTGGGTCGTTAGCGGTGACCCGGAGGATGGAAGCCACACCCAGGCCGGCTGTGCAGGAGTCGGTGGGCGGCTCGGGCGAGACGCGAGAAATCGATCGCGGATGTTTCACGTGGAACATCAGCCCGGGCGGATCGCGATACGGCGCTGACGCGCTGAGTCGATCAACGGTGGATCGAGGCGGGCGGATCTCGATACGGCGCTGGCGCACCTACTCGATCGGCGAGGGGTCCGCGCTCGATCGGCGAGGGGGTGGGGCTCGATCAGCGGGGAGCGCGCACCGTCGCACGCACCACGCGCGTGGGTTCGGCCAGATACTCGGCGCCCACGACCTCGACCCGCACGTCACTCAAACGGAACTTGCGAATCTGCTTCTCCGCCTCCTCGATCTCGGCTCCGGCATTCGCACCCTTCATGAGTATGAGTTCGCCGCCGTCGCGCACCAGGGGAGCAGTCAACGGGATCAGCGTGCGCAGCGCACTGACAGCGCGTGCGGTCACCGCATCCAGCGTCGGGCCGCCGCGCCAATCCTCACCGCGGGCGCGAACCACCTCGGTATTCGACAACCCGAGCTCCTGCACCTGCTCGTTCAACCACGCGATGCGGCGCTCCATCGGCTCGATCAGGATCCACTCGACGTCGGGACGCGCGATGGCCAGGACCAGCCCCGGCAGACCCGCACCCGTGCCGATGTCACCCACGCGCCCATTGAACAACGGCGCGATGACGGCGCTGTTGAGAATGTGTCGCGTCCACAGCCGCGGCGGTTCGAGGGGACCGATCAGACCGCGCGCTTCGCCGTGCTGCCCGAGCGCCTCGGCGAACCGCCGTGCCACCGCGATGCGATCGCCGAAGATCGCTGCAGCGACAGCGGGTTCCCGCTCTACGTCGATCATCGATGTTTCACGTGAAACGTGACTGTTCGCCGACGTCAGCCGCGGCTGATGACCGTGTGGCGGTCGGCGCCTTCGCCGTATGACTCCGAAACGAAGCCGCGGTCGGCGACGATGTCGTGAACCAGCTTGCGCTCGTAGCTCGACATCGCAGGAAGCGACGCCTGCGAGGCACCCTCTTCGATGCGGGCGACTGCGCGATCGACCAGGGTCTCCAGTTCACGCTGGCGCGTGTTGCGCGACCCGGCGACGTCGAGGATCAGCCGGGAAAAGCGACCGGTGCGGTTCTGCACCGCGATCCGCGTCAATTCCTGCAGCGCCTGCACGGTCTCGGGCGCAGCGAGAAGGGACAATGAGGTCGATTCCTCCGACTCGAGCGACACGTATGCACGTCCGGATCGGACGTCCAGCGCTAGGTCGCCGTCGATGTCGGTGATGTCCAGCAGCTCTTCGAGGAAATCCGCTGCGACGTCACCCTCCTGCTCGAGCTGCTCGACCGTGGCGTCGGTGCGCTCGGGGTGGACGTCCGTCACGGCAGAGGCGTCAGGCGTAGTGGTCATCGGAGTCCTCGGTATCGATTGGGAGGGGGAGGGGGGACGAGAAGAGTCAGGACGTGCTCGGCGCAGAATCCGCCGAACCGCTCCTCGGCGAGGCGTCCTTCGGTCCTGCCGCGCCTCCGGGCGCACCGGCAGGCTTCTGGCCCTGCTTCTTCGCGCGCTGCTTGCCAACGGGCTGTTGGCGCTTCGGTGTCGCGGCCTTCGCACGCTCCGCCTCTTCGTACAGACGCTGCTGCTCGGCCTGGTACTTCTCGATCGGAATGATCTTGCCGGACGAGTCGATGGCCTTGCCCTTGCGGGCGAGGCGCTCCTCGCGCGTCTTCGCCGCCTCTGAACCGGGCGTGGGCATGTTGCGGATCACCATGAACTGCTGACCCATCGTCCACAGGTTGCTGGTGAACCAGTAGATGACGACGCCGAGTGGGAAGAAGACACCCGAGAAGACGAACGCGAAGGGAAGGACGTAGAGCATGATCTTCTGCATCTGGTACGCCTGGCCGGTCTTGGCCTCGGGCGACAGGTTCTTCGAGATGATCTGGAGCTGCGTCAGGAACTGCGATGCGATCATGAGGACGACCAGCACCAGCAGGATGCCGACGGTCACCTGCCATCCCGGCGCCTGCGCCTCCCACGCGCCGATGAGCGTGTCATGCAGCGACGCGACCCCGAACAGCTTGGCGTTGTAGAACTCCTCGGTCAGCTCCGGACTCATCGGCCCGACGCCGCCGATGCCGGCCTTCGCGTGCTTGCTCACGTCATTGAGCACGCTGAAGAGCGCGAAGAACACCGGCATCTGCACCAGGAGCGGCAAGCAGCCGGAGACCGGCGACGTGCCGTTCTTCTTGTACAGGCCCATCGTCTCGCGGCTCATCGCCTCACGAGAGAGCTGGTCCTTCTTGCCCTTGTACTTCTCCTGGATTTTCCGCAGTTCAGGGGCTATTTCCATCATCTTGCGCTGGCTCTTGATCTGCTTGACGAACAGCGGGATCAGCGCAGAGCGCACGACGAGCACCAGACCCACGATCGCCAGCACCCAGGTGATGCCTGCGGCCGCCGGAAGCCCGACGAAGGTGAAGAGTGCGTGCCACGCCACCAGCACAAGCTCGACGGCCCACTTGAGGGGCCACAGGATGATTCCGATCAGATCCGGCACGGATCAGTCCTTTCCAAGGGGGACGGGTACGACGAAGCCCCGCGGGGTCAGCTCGTACCGGAAGTCTTTGTGCGGAGGCACATCGTCGATGCCACCCCTCGCCCACGGATGGCAGCGGGCGATCCGGGCCGCCGCCAGAGCGGAGCCTTTCACTGCACCGTGCTGCTGCACAGCGCCCACGGCGTAAGCCGAGCACGAGGGGTAGTACTTGCAGACGTCCCCATATGTATGAGAGATCGTCGCACGGTAACCATGGAGCAAGCTCAACGCGGCGTTGCGCGGAACCAGCGGAAGGAAGCGGGCGAGATCGGATGCCGCCAGCCGGCCGTCCCCGGTGGCCGACACCGGGAGTGTCGAGGCGCTCATGCGGCCCTCCGGGCCAGGCATCGGGTGACTTCGGCACGCAGATCCGAGAACGCGGCGTCTGCGGCACCGGGCAGCGCGCGGATCACAACCTCTGTTCCCGGTCGGACGCTCGGCAGCGCCTCAAGGCAGACAGCCTTCAGCCTTCGCCGGATGGTGTTGCGAACCACGGCTGAGCCGACCTGCTTGCTCACGATGAAGCCGAACCTCGTCGCACGATCATCCGCGGATGCCGGCAGCACGTACGTGACGGTGTTCACGCTGGCGCAGCGACTGCCCCTGCGGACGACGGCCTTGTACTCCGCCCCGCGGGTGAGTCGGTTCGGCCTGGCGAGCACCGCGCGAAATCAGGCCGACAGCTCGGTGCGGCCCTTGGCGCGGCGAGCCGCCAGGATGCCGCGACCGGCGCGCGTGCGCATGCGGGCGCGGAAGCCGTGCTTCTTGGCGCGACGGCGGTTGTTGGGCTGGAACGTACGCTTGGTCATGAGATCACTTCCGGATCAGGAGTCACGGTGCTGGTTCGAAATCGAGGTTTCGATATCGACGGATGCTCGACCGAGACGAAAGGGTAGCGGGACTGCCACGAGGGCATAAGTCAACCGATTTAGGCTACGTCCAAACGCCGGAGAACTCAAACCGGCACAGGTCGCCGATCATTATGCCCAACAGATTCCCAGACACGTGGCAATGACACGCGCGGCGGTCCTACAGTGGAGTTTGCTCCCACGACGCCCGCGAACTAGCGTGGCTCGGGCAGTTATCCACAGGCCCGGCGTGTCCACTCCGTGAGAGCCCGCGGCGTACCGATTCTCCCGGGGGGGCCATGTCACCGCACGACAATCCGGATGTTCCCATCTGGGCCTCCGTGCTGGTCGAACTCGGCCACGATGACCGGGTCACACCACAGCTGCAGGGATTTCTGAGTCTCGCGGTACCGCAGGGAGTCATGGGCGGCACGCTCTACCTCGACGTGCCCAACGACCTGACGGCGGCACAGATCAACAAGCGGATGCGTGCCTCGATCATGGAGGCGCTCGCCCGCGTCGGCGACGATGACGTCTCGAGCTTCCGTGTCGTGGTGAACCCCGAACTCATCGAGCACCAGCAGAGCTCCGCGGTGCAGGCGGCCGCGGCATCCGCTCCGGAGATCTCGCAGCCGTTCAATCCGCGCCCGAAACTGGACGAGCAGCCCGACATCACTTCGGCCGCTTCTCGCAACGACACCCGCCTGAACCCGAAGTACACCTTCGACAACTTCGTCATCGGGCAGTCGAACCGATTCGCCCACGCGGCGGCGGTCGCCGTCGCCGAAGCGCCGGCGAAGGCCTACAACCCGCTGTTCATCTACGGCGACTCAGGGCTGGGCAAGACGCACCTGCTTCACGCGATCGGCGACTACGCACTGAGTCTGTACACCGGCATCCGCGTCCGCTACGTCTCCAGCGAAGAGTTCACGAACGACTTCATCAACTCGATCGCCAACAACCGCGGATCCGCCTTCCAGGCTCGATACCGCGACGTCGACATCCTCCTCATCGACGACATCCAGTTCCTGCAGGGTCGTGCCGAGACCCAGGAGGCGTTCTTCCATACGTTCAACACGCTGCACGATCACGACAAGCAGGTCGTCATCACCAGCGATGTGCCGCCGAAGCACCTGACGGGCTTCGAAGACCGCATGCGCAGCCGATTCGAGTGGGGCCTGATCACCGACGTGCAGGCTCCCGACCTGGAGACCCGCATCGCGATCCTCCGCAAGAAGGCGCAGAGCGAGCGGCTGCAGATTCCCGACGAGGTACTCGAGTACATCGCCACCGTCGTCTCCTCGAACATCCGCGAACTCGAGGGCGCGCTGATCCGGGTCTCCGCCTTCGCCAGCCTCAATCGCTCGACGCTCGATATGTCGCTGGCCCAGACGGTGCTGCGCGACATCATCGATCAGGACGACGCCAACGTCATCTCGCCGACCGACATCATCACCGCGACCGCGCAGTACTTCAAGCTGTCGGTCGACGATCTCTACGGATCGAGCCGTTCGCAGGCCGTGGCCACCGCGCGGCAGATCGCGATGTATCTGTGCCGGGAGCGCACGAGTCTCTCGCTGCCGAAGATCGGGCAGCTGTTCGGCAATCGAGACCACACCACGGTCATGTACGCCTACAAGAAGATCTCCGAGTTGATGAAGGAGCGTCGCTCCATCTACAACCAGGTCTCCGAGATCACCACCCAGCTCGGCCGCACGGCGCAGCTCGGCCGCAGCGGCCGCTGACCCCGCGTCGCCGACGATGCGTCCGAACGCATGGACGCCGGACGAAATATGCCGCAAGTCATCCTTGACAGGCACGCGTCGTCGCGCCAATATCACGTTCTGCACAGTGTGGAAAACCTGTGGATAACTCCGCCAGCCTGCGGAAACGGTGTGGGCGATCGGCTCGGCCCTGTGGAGGAAGACGGCGCTCGAATCCGATGCCACGGCCTCAGGCGAATGACACTGCCCAGCCCGTCCACATCTTCCACGCGTGTAGTTCCCATGTCCCCGCACGCATCCCGCCGTTTGTCCACAGTTTCCACAGCGGTTAAGAAGATGACACTTAACTCTCTTGATGAATCCGGTTCGATCACCTCGACGGTGCGGGCCGGTCTGCGACCGCGGCCTTGGGGAGTGCCACGTGCTGGGCACTAGCATGGGAGAGCCCAACAGGATGTCGAGGGAGCGCCAGTGAAGTTCCACGTGAATCGCGATGTATTCAGCGAAGCCGTGTCGTTCGTCGTCAAGCTCCTTCCGCAGCGCAATCCACAGCCGATTCTGGCCGGTGTGCTCATCGAGGCATCCGAGAGCGGCCTCTCGCTCGCGGCCTTCGACTACGAAGCATCCGCTCGCACGACCATCGACGCGACGGTCGACGAGCCGGGCACGATCCTGGTCCATGGACGCCTGCTCTCCGAGATCGCCAGCCGGCTGCCGAATGCCCCGATCCAGATCGAGGTCGACGAGGACGGCGGGATCGTGCTCACCTGCGGTTCGGCGCGGTTCACCCTGTCATCGATGCCGGTGCAGGAGTACCCGGCGATCCCCGAGGTCACCGGGGACACCGGGCTCGTACCTGCCGAGGATTTCGCGACCGCCATCGCGCAGGTCGCCTTCGCCGCCTCGCGCGACGATGTCACTCCGGTGCTCACCGGCGTGCAGCTCGAGGTGTCGGGCACGCAGCTGAGCTTGGTCGCCACCGACCGCTACCGTGTCGCGCTCCGCGAGATCCCGTGGGACGGCGGTGCCGCGGCATCCGATGAGGCCACCACGGCTCTCGTCCCTGCCCGGACGCTCACGGAGGTCGGCAAGACCTTCGCGCACGGATCCGACATCTCGATCGCCTTCTCCGGCTCGGGCGACCGCGAGATCATCGCCTTCACCGCCGGCAACAAGACCGTCACGTCGCTGCTGATCAAGGGCAACTTCCCGCCCGTGCGCCGGCTGTTCCCCGAGACGACCGACCACTATGCGGTCGTCAACACCGCTGAACTGGCCGAGGCCGTACGCCGCGTCTCGCTCGTCTTGGACCGTTCCGCGCCGTTGCGCTTCACCTTCACCACCGACAGCGTGTCGATGGACGCGTCCGGAACCGAACAGGCGCGCGCGTCCGAGTCCGTCGATTCGCACCTGCTCGGCCAGGACGTGACGCTCGGCCTGAACCCGCAGTACCTCCTCGAATCGCTCGGCGCGGTCAAGAGCGAGTTCGTGCGGATCACGTTCACCTCGAGTGACAACGCGAACAAGCTGAGCCCGGTGCTCATCACCCCGCAGACCTCGGTCGATAAGGACGGCGCCGAAACCTTCAAGTACCTGCTGCAGCCGAACCTGCTGCTGAGGTAGCAGCGGCGGGTGTCGAGCGCCCCAAGTAGGGTTGCCCAGTGATCGTGGAGCAGCTGGGCCTCGTCGACTTCCGCAATTATGCGGTCGCCGACGTGTCGCTGGGTCCCGGCCCGAACGTGTTCGTCGGCCGCAACGGTCAGGGCAAGACGAATCTTGCCGAGGCGATCGGGTTCCTCGCCACACTCGGCTCTCATCGGGTCTCCGCCGATGCGCCGATGGTGCGTGACGGCGCGGACGCCGCGATCATCCGCGCGCGACTGGCGCACGGCGAGCGCACGGTGCTCTTGGAAGCGCAGATCAATCGCGCTGGAGCCAATAAGGCGCGCATCAACGGTGCCGCCGTCAAGACGAGTGAGCTGCCGCGGTACGCGCAGGTCGTGCTCTTCGCCCCCGAGGATCTGCAGATCGTGCGGGGGGATCCCTCGTCGCGACGGCGTTTCGCCGATCAGCTGCTCGTCCAGCGTGCGCCGCGGCTGGCAGGTGTGCTCGGCGACTACGACCGGGTCCTGAAGCAGCGCACCGCGCTGTTGAAGTCCGCCCGGGCGCGGGGACTTCGCGGCGAGAGCCTGACGACGCTGGATGTCTGGGACGACAAGCTGGTCGCGCTGGGCTCGGAACTGATCCGGGCCCGCCTGGCGCTCGCGGCAGACCTGCAGGGTCCACTCGCCGAGGCGTACACCGCCATCGCGGGCGCGGACCACCGACCGCAGCTCGAGTGGGCCCTGTCGATCGCGGGAGGTGACCCCGAAGAGGACGCTGCCGGCGGAGCGGGAACCGCACAGGACACGGCGATCGAGGAGCTCTTCCGATCCGCGCTGCAGGATCGGCGGTCGGCCGAGCTGGAGCGCGGTCTCACCCTGGTGGGTCCGCACCGCGATGATCTGGTCCTGCGCGTGCGCGGCCTGCCGGTGAAGGGCTACGCCTCGCACGGCGAATCCTGGTCGGTGGCGCTCGCGCTGCGGCTGGCATCCGCGCAGCTTCTGCGCGCCGAATCCCGCCTGGGGGATCCGGTGCTGATCCTGGACGACGTGTTCGCCGAGCTCGACGCCGATCGCCGTGCGCGGCTGGCGGGGCTCGCCGGAGGCTATGAGCAGGTCATCGTGACCGCTGCCGTCGAAGAGGATGTCCCTGCGGACTTGCGCGCACGGGTCGTCCGGGTCGATGCCGGTCGCATCCTGGAGGCGACGGATGCCTGATCCCGGCGCGCCGCAGACACCAGACGAGATCCTGCCCGAGACGGTCGCGACCTACCTCCGGCTGCGCGGCCTCGAGCCGTCCGCGCGGACCTACCGCAAGCGCCGACGGCGGTATGAGGACGACGAGAACGCACCGTTCACGCCGGGCCGTGATCCGAAAGGCGTCGGGGACGTGCTGGCCGACCTCACGCGCGAGGCGGGCTGGGACTCGCAGCTCGCACGTGAAGACGTGGTGCGGACCTGGGCGGAAGTGGCCGGCGCCGACACCGCCCAGCACACCCAGCCGGTGGCATTCACCGAGGGCACACTGACGGTTCAGGCGGACTCCACGGCGTGGGCGAAACAGCTGCAGCTGATGCGGTCGCAGATCCTCTCCGAGATCGTGCGACGGTACCCGGAAGCCGGTGTCGAAGGCATCCGCTTCATCGGGCCAGACGTCCCCTCCTGGAAATGGGGTCCCAGAGCCATTCCAGGGCGTGGTCCGCGCGATACCTACGGCTGAGATACCTCCCGGCCTATCCGAGGGACATTCAGGCCGCCACAGGGGCGTACATGACGGCACGGAGGCCCGTTCCTTGGTAGACTGAGGTGGCCCCGAATGATGATGTGGAGCGCGCCGAGAACATGACGTCAGAGAACCCCGAAAACCTGCCCGAGCAGACCGATCAGCCAGAACAAGAACGGACTCACGCGGCATACGGGGCCGACGAGATCCAGGTCCTCGAGGGCCTGGAAGCGGTTCGCAAGCGTCCCGGCATGTACATCGGGTCCACCGGTCCCCGCGGCCTGCACCACCTCGTGCAGGAGATCGTCGACAACTCCGTCGACGAGGCCCTCGCCGGGTACTGCGACACGATCCTCGTCACGATCCTTCCCGATGGCGGGGTCCGCTGCGTGGACAACGGTCGCGGCATCCCCGTGGACATCCACAAGGCGGAAGGCAAGTCGACCGTCGAGGTCGTGCTGACCGTGCTGCACGCGGGTGGCAAGTTCGGTGGCGGCGGCTACGCGGTCTCAGGTGGTCTGCACGGCGTCGGCTCCTCGGTGGTGAACGCACTCTCGACACGGCTCGAGGTCGAGGTGCACCGCCAGGGATACGTCTGGCGGCAGTCCTATCGTGACGGCGGGGTTCCGCAGGCCCCGCTGGAGCGTGCCGAGGAGAGCTCGAAGACGGGCACGACCATCACCTTCTGGCCCGACGCATCCATCTTCGAGACCGTCGACTTCGACTACGACACCCTGCGCAACCGCTTCCAGCAGATGGCGTTCCTGAACAAGGGCCTTCGGATCGACCTCGTCGACGAACGGCCTGGAGCGGCCTACGAAGAAGAGGTGCAGCCGGGCGAGGTCGTCCTGCAGCAGCCGAACGACAGCTTCCTCTACGAACGAGGACTCGTCGACTACGTCGAATACCTGAACCGGGTCCGCAAGGCCGACCACGTCAACGAGGAGATCATCGACTTCGAATCCGAGGACACCGATCGCAAGATCGCCCTGGAAGTGGCGATGCAGTGGACGACGAGCTACACCGAGAACGTCTTCACCTACGCCAACACGATCAACACCCACGAGGGCGGAACGCACGAGGAGGGATTCCGTGCGGCGCTGACCACGCTGGTCAACAAGTACGCCCGCGCCAACAACCTGCTCAAGGAGAAGGACGAGAACCTCTCCGGCGACGACGTGCGCGAAGGTCTCACCGCGGTCATCTCCGTCAAGCTCTCCGAGCCGCAGTTCGAGGGTCAGACCAAGACCAAGCTCGGCAACACAGAGGCGAAGGCCTTCGTGCAGAAGGTGGTCGGCGACCGCCTGGGCGACTGGCTGGATCGGAACCCCGCGCAGGCCAAGAACATCATCCGAAAGGCGATCGATGCGGCGACCGCGCGATTGGCCGCCCGCAAAGCGCGTGAGACCGCGCGACGTAAGAGCGTGTTCGAGAGCGCGGCCATGCCCGACAAGCTCAAGGACTGCACGAGCAAAGACCCCTCGATCAGCGAGATCTTCCTCGTCGAGGGTGACTCGGCCGGCGGTTCGGCCGTGCAGGGTCGAGACCCGCACACCCAGGCGATCCTGGCGCTGCGCGGAAAGATCCTGAACGTCGAGCGCGCGCGTCTGGATCGGGCCCTCGGCAACAAGGAAGTGCAGGCGATGATCCAGGCCTTCGGCACCGGGATCGGCGAAGAGTTCGACATCGACAAGGCCAGGTATCACAAGATCGTCCTGATGGCCGACGCCGACGTCGACGGCCAGCACATCACGACGCTCCTGCTCACGCTGCTGTTCCGCTATATGCGAGGACTCATCGAGGCCGGCTTCGTCTACCTCGCCCAGCCGCCGCTGTTCCGGCTCAAGTGGTCCAACGCACCGCACGAGTACGTCTACAGCGACCGGGAGCGCGACGCGCTGCTGGTGGAGGGCGTCGCCCAGGGCAAGCGGATCCCGAAGGACAACGGCATCCAGCGCTACAAGGGTCTGGGCGAGATGAACGACAAGGAACTGTGGGAGACGACGATGGACCCGGAGACGCGGACGCTGCGTCAGGTCACCATCGACGACGCGGCCGCCGCCGATGAGATCTTCACGATCCTGATGGGCGAGGACGTCGAATCGCGTCGCGGCTTCATCCAACGCAACGCCAAGGACGTCCGTTTCCTCGACATCTGATCTTCGGATCGACTGATCACGACCCTTCGACAGGCTCAGGGACCAAAAGACAATGACTGACGACACTCCGACAGGCCCGGCAACCGGCCCGGTCGTGCCCGAGCACAACCACGGCCGCATCGACCAGATCGACCTGCAGGCCGAGATGCAGCGCAGCTACCTCGACTACGCGATGAGCGTGATCATCGGCCGCGCGCTGCCGCGCGTCGAAGACGGGCTCAAGCCGGTGCATCGCCGTGTGATCTACGCGATGTACGACGGCGGATTCCGACCGGACAAGTCGTTCTCCAAGTGCGCACGCGTCGTGGGCGAGGTCATGGGGCACTATCACCCGCACGGTGATGCGCCGATCTACGACGCCCTGGTCCGTCTGGTCCAGCCGTGGTCGCTGCGGTATCCGCTCGCGCAAGGTCAGGGCAACTTCGGCTCCCCGGGCAACCAGGGGGCCGCTGCCCCCCGGTACACCGAGACCAAGATGGCCCAGCTCGCGCTCGAGATGGTGCGCGACATCGAGGAAGACACCGTCGACTTCCAGGACAACTACGACGGTCAGACCCAGGAGCCGGTCGTCCTCCCCGCGCGCTTCCCGAACCTGCTGGTGAACGGCTCGGTGGGCATCGCGGTCGGCATGGCCACCAACATCCCGCCGCACAACCTCCGCGAGGTGTCTGCCGGCGCGCTCTGGGCCCTCGACAACCCGGACGCCACGCGCGAGGAGCTGCTCGAGGCGCTGATGGAGCGAATCCCCGGCCCGGACTTCCCCACCCACGCGCAGATCCTCGGCACGCGCGGCATCAAGGATGCCTACCGAACGGGTCGAGGCTCGATCACGATGCGCGCCGTCGTCAACGTGGAGGAGATCCAGGGCCGCACCTGCCTGGTGATCACCGAGCTGCCGTATCAGGTCAACCCGGACAACGTCGCGGTCAAGATCAGCGACCTCGCCCGCGAAGGCAAGATCACCGGCATCGCCGACATCCGCGACGAATCGTCCGGTCGGACCGGCCAGCGCCTCGTCATCGTGCTCAAGCGCGATGCCGTCGCCAAGGTCGTGCTCAACAACCTCTACAAGCACACGCAGCTGCAGGAGAACTTCGGCGCGAACATGCTCGCCATCGTCGACGGCGTGCCCCGCACGCTTCCGCTCGATGGATTCATCACGCACTGGATCGACCACCAGATCGAGGTGATCATCCGGCGTACGCGGTTCCGGCTCGCGAAGGCCGAGAAGCGCATGCACATCCTGCGCGGCTACCTCAAGGCGCTCGACGCGCTCGACGAGGTCATCGCCCTGATCCGCCGGTCCCCGACCGCGGACGAAGCGCGCGAGGGACTCAAGGCGCTGCTGGACATCGACGACGATCAGGCGATCGCGATCCTGGATCTCCAGCTGCGCCGCCTGGCCGCGCTCGAGCGGCAGAAGATCCTGGAGGAGGCCGACGAGCTCGAAGCGCGGATCGCCGACTTCAAGGAGATCCTGGCCGACCCGACGCGTCAGCGCACCATCATCCGCGATGAGCTGACCTCCATCGTGGAGCGGTTCGGAGACGACCGTCGCACCCAGATCCTCGCCGGCTTCGACGGCGACATGTCGGTGGAAGACCTCATCCCCGAAGAGGAGATGGTGATCACCGTCACCCGTGACGGCTACATCAAGCGCACACGCAGCGACAACTACCGGCAGCAGCACCGCGGCGGAAAGGGCGTCAAAGGCGCCCAATTGCGCGCCGACGACGTCGTCGAGCACTTCTTCGTGACCACGACGCACCACTGGCTGCTCTTCTTCACCACGAAGGGGCGTGTCTACCGGTCCAAGGCGTACGAAGTACCGGAGGCGGGACGGGATGCCAAGGGTCAGCACGTCGCCAATCTCCTGGCGCTGCAGCCCGACGAGGAGATCGCGCAGATCCTGGACATCCGCGACTACTCGGTCGCCACCCACCTGGTGCTGGCCACTCGCGGCGGATTGGTGAAGAAGACCCACCTCACCGAGTACGACACGAACCGCCAGGGCGGCGTCATCGCCATCAAGCTCCGCGGCGCGGACACCGATCAGGGCGACGAGGTCGTCAGCGCCCTCCTCGTCAACGAGGGCGATGACATCCTGCTGGTCAGCCGACGGGGCATGTCGCTGCGCTTCACCGCATCGGATGACTCGCTGCGCCCGATGGGCCGCTCCACCGAGGGTGTGAAGGGGATGTCGTTCCGCGAGGGTGACAGTCTGCTGTCGGCCTCGGTCGCCCACGACGAGGGCTACGTGTTCATCGTCACCGAGAACGGCTACGCCAAGCGCACCGAGATCAGTCAGTATCGCGGCCAGAGCCGCGGTGGTCTCGGCATCAAAGTGGCCCGTCTGAACGACGATCGCGGGGTTCTCGCCGGCGGTCTGATCGTCGCCGAGGACGACGAGGTCTTGGTGGTTCTTGCCAGCGGCAAGGTGGTACGCTCTGCCGTGGCCGAGGTCCCGGCCAAGGGTCGTGACACCATGGGTGTCGTGT
This sequence comes from Microbacterium pygmaeum, assembly GCF_900100885.1. Classification (NCBI taxonomy): domain Bacteria; kingdom Bacillati; phylum Actinomycetota; class Actinomycetes; order Micrococcales; family Microbacteriaceae; genus Microbacterium; species Microbacterium pygmaeum. Next base: position 507,349 of record NZ_LT629692.1, on the reverse strand, counting down.
TCGCCCGCACCGACGACGATGATCGCATCATCGCGATCGCGCGCAATTCGGAACGGGGCCTTGCCGAGATAATCGAGGCCGTCGACATCGAGTCGGCAGACGTCGAGTCCGTGACCGACACTCCCGAGGCCTCCCCCGAGTCCCCCGAAGAAGGTACTGACGCATGAGTACGGTAGCCGACAAGCTCGCCAAGAAATCCAGCCATAAGACCTCCGCGAAGCAGGTTCGCCTCCGTCTGGTCTACGTCGACTTCTGGTCGGCCGTGAAGCTCTCGTTCCTGGCCGCGGTCGCGGTCGCGATCGTCACGGTCGTGAGCTTCTTCCTGGTGTTCCTGGTTGTGCAGACCACCGGTCTCATCACCAAGGTGGACGAATTCTTCCAGAGCTTCTCCGACGGCGGCGTCTCCATCGAGGCGTTCGTCGGTCTCCCGCAGGTCATGGCCTTCGCCGCGGTCGTGGCGATTCTGAACCTGATCGTGATCACGGTGCTCGGCGCCGTCATGGCCGGCATCTACAACCTGGCCGTCAAGGTCACCGGTGGTCTGCTGGTCGGTTTCACCAGCAACTAGACGGTGGTGCAGCATCCCTCCGTCGATTTCGGGAATGCCCGCGATTCGGGTAAAGTCTTGGAGGTTGACGACGCTCGCGTCGTCGCAGCGGGGCTATAGCTCAGGCGGTTAGAGCGCTTCACTGATAATGAAGAGGTCCCAGGTTCAAGTCCTGGTAGCCCCACATCCCATTCCCCGGGGGCCTTAACTCAGTTGGTAGAGTGCCTGCTTTGCAAGCAGGATGTCAGGAGTTCGATTCTCCTAGGCTCCACATCCCGAATTCCGAGGAATTCGCTGCACTCGTCCGTCTCTCCACAGTGGTCTTCGGTACCACCTGGTGCGGGTCGGCTGTACACCGCCGCTCCGGCGAGCGGGGGCGAACCGTGCGACTGGCTAGAGTCGAGGAATGGATACGCGGGTCGCGGCCTACGCCGTCATCGTCGATGCGGACGACCGCGTGCTGCTCGCCCATTGGAACGAGGGACGCCGCGCTGCCTGGACGCTCCCCGGCGGAGGGCTGGAGGCGGGTGAGGACCCCGAACACGCGGCTCGACGCGAGGTGCACGAGGAAACCGGGTATCGGGTCGTCCTCGAGGGTCTGCTCGGCATCCACTCGAGGGTGATCCCAGCCGGCCGGCGCCTCGCGGTCGATGCGACAGAGCCCCTGCACGCGCTGCGGATCGTCTACCGCGCGCGGGTGACCGGAGGACGACTGCGCAACGAGACGGACGGATCGACCGACCGAGCCGAGTGGTTCCCGCGCTCGAGCCTGCGCACACTGCAGCGCGTGAAGCTCGTCGACATCGCCCTGAAGATGGCCGACGACGCCTGAGGGATCAGCCGGCCGGCTGCGAGATGTCGGCGACCGTCGCACCGTAGGCCTCGATGAGCGCATCGGCATCGACGAAGAGGCTGAAGCCGTGCACGCCGGCGCCCATCGCGATGCGCTGTCAACGATCGACTCGTCGGCGTACACCGGCCAGTCGTGGGTGCTGCCGATCGGCACGATCGTGCCTCGTTCGTATCCCGTCGCGGCGAAAGCCCGTTCGGGATCGGGCAGCTGGAGCTTGTTGACACCCACGATCGCCCGGAGCTTCGGCCACGAGATCGATCGATCACCGGGTATCAGCGCGAACAGATATGTGTCATCGCTGCGTTTGACCACCAGCGTCTTCACTATCCCGGCGGCGGGGATGCCCAGGAGGTCGGCTGCCTCCGCCAGGCTCCCGGCCGCGGGACGCTCGCGGATCTCGACGGGAAGCGCACGCGCCGAGGCCGCCTCGCGGACGCGAGACGTCGGGTCGCCCTCCAGGGTCACTCGTCGGGTGCGCGCAGCGGGTCGTCCGCGACCCAGAGCTCGTCGTCGGCTCGCAGCGTCTGCCATGCGGCATACGCGACGCCGACCGCGGCGACCACGCCCAGGATGATCGCGATGACACCGCCGGCGCCGATGCTCTTCTTCGCGGGCTCCAGCACCGAAAGGCGCGATGCCAGCTGCTTGGTCGCCTGCTTGCCGTACTTGTCGGCCTTCTTGGCGTAGGTGGCCGCGTCCGGCAGCGCGAAGCCGCGACCGGATGCCAGACGCGAACGCGTGTCGTTCGCGGCATCCCACACGGACAACGCGGAACCGACGACAGCACCCGCCGTGGGAACCACCTTGTCGCTCAGCACCTGCTTGGAGAACTGCACGCCCTTGTCGAGGTAGGGCGCGACATAGCTGCCGTAGCCGTCCTTCACGCCGGGTACGACCTGCTCACGGCCGAAGTGGCCGAGCTGACGACCCGCCTCGCGGGCGACGTTCGCGGCCTCGCTGACGAGCACCTGCTGCGACTCCCACAGGCTGTTCGCCTGATCCTGAAGCTTGCGGAGTTCCTTCTTGCGCTTGCGGTTGAGGCTCACGATGCCCTCCCTATCGCTGGGGATGTAGATTCCCCATCTTGCCAGACGCGTCCGACCGCGGAAGCCTTTCACCGAACTCTGAGAGAATGGTTGACATGCCTCAGCACACTTCGGTAGCGACACTGCACACCAACCACGGCGACATCGTCGTCAACCTCTTCGGAGATCACGCGCCGCGGACGGTGCAGAACTTCATCGGCCTCTCGGACGGCAGCGGATCGTGGACCGACCCGGCCACCGGCAAGCCGGGCGATGGACCGCTGTACAAGGACGTCGTGTTCCACCGCATCATCTCGGGCTTCATGATCCAGGGCGGCGACCCGCTCGGTCAGGGCACCGGCGGTCCGGGCTACAACTTCAACGACGAGATCAACGGCGAACTCACCTTCACCGCCCCCTACAAGCTGGCCATGGCGAATGCCGGCCTGCGCCGCAACGCGATCACGGGGCAGGCCGAGGGCACCAACGGCTCGCAGTTCTTCATCACCGTCCCCGGTCAGGGCGGCCGCGGCCCGGAGTGGCTGCAGGGCAAGCACACGATCTTCGGCGAGGTCGCCGATGACGCCTCGAAGGCCGTCGTCGATGCGATCAGCGCCGTGCCGACCGCCGCCGGCGACCGGCCGCTGGAGCCTGTGGTCCTGGAGTCCGTCGACATCGTCACGGTCTGAGACGCCGGACGCCCGCATCGTCCCGTGACCTCGCCCGAGTTCCAGCGCAACAGCGACAACTTCTGCTACCGGCATCCGGACCGGCAGAGCTTCGTGCTGTGTCAGCGCTGCCTGCGGACGATCTGCCCGGAGTGCCAGACGCCGGCCGCCGTCGGCGTCATCTGCCCCGAGTGCCTCGCCGACCAGAAGAAGACGCAGACGCCCGCCCAGAAGAAGGCGCAGCGGCGGTGGTCGCGGCCTCGCGCGGTGGCGATGTCCGACTCGCGCCCGCTGGTGACCTACGCGATCATCGGGATCACCATGCTGGTGTATGTGGTCGGGCTGATTCCGGGTGTCGGGTCCGTCGTTCAGGACAACCTGGCATTCTGGGCGCCGCTGCTGTATCCGGAGGCGACCGGAGCACTGCAGCCGTGGCGCCTCCTGACGGCCGCGGTCGTGCACTCGAGCTTCGTGCACGTCGCCCTGAACATGCTGGCGCTCTGGATGATCGGGCGCAGCCTCGAACCGCTGCTCGGACGATGGCGCTTCCTGGTTCTGTACGTGCTGGGCGCGCTCGGCGGCTCGGTGGCGGTGGCGCTGCTGTCCTTCGCGACACCGGTCGTCGGAGCATCCGGCGCCATCTTCGGACTGTTCGGCGCGCTGATCGTGATCGGGCGTCACATCGGGGCGAACATCACCGGCATCGCCGTCGTCCTGACGATCAACCTGGTGATCGGGTTCGTCCCCGGCTTCAACGTGTCCTGGCAGGCGCACGTCGGCGGTCTGGTGGTCGGCGCACTGGTCGGCTTGATCTACGCGCGGACGCGTTCGGTCCGCCGCCGTGCGCTGCAGATCTGGTTGCTCGTGGCTGTCGCGGTCGGGCTCGGCGCTCTGCTGCTCGTCCCGCCGCTGATCTATCTCTGATCAGGTTATGCACAGGGCTGTCCACAGGTGGGGACAAATGACACCGGTGTAATTCCACACCTGTTAACAACCCTGTTCACAACTTCCGGCAACGACGAAGCCCCGGTCGCGACCGGGGCTTTCGTCGTGAAGAGGAGGCTATCGCCAGCGGGTCGTCATCAGGAACCCGACGAACGCGATGCCGAATCCGATGACGAGGTTCCAGGCGTCGATGCCGGGAATCGGGTACTGCATGCCGCTGAGGTAGAACACCAGCACCCAGACCAGACCCACCAGCATGAGGCCGATCATGATGGGCTTGAACCACACCGGGTTGGGAGCCGCTTCGCCTTCGCTGCGCTCGATCAGCGAGTCATCTTCTTTGCCGGGTCGTGCCATGACCGCCATCTTACCCTTCGCCCTTGCGCCGGCCAGCACTGGCGGCAGCAGCACAGCCGCCGCGAACTAGAATCCAACCGTGACCGACGCGCCGACCGAAGCGGAACCCACGCGCCGCACGCGGACGCCGCGTCGGCCGCGGCGACGGGTGTCCGTGGTCGGCGTCATCGGCGAGATCCTGATCACGGTCGGCGTCGTGACGCTGCTGTACGTCGTCTGGCAGCTGTGGGTCGGCGACATCATCTACGGCGTCGAGCGCAACGCCGTGGCGCAGGAGCTGTCCGAGCAGTGGGAGCAGGAGTACGTCGCCGCCAACCCCGAGATCACCCCAACACCGGAGCCGACCGCGACCGCGGAACCGATCATCCTTCCGGAGGCGGCCGACGCGCAGGTGTTCGGAAACCTGTACATCCCACGGTTCGGCGCCGACTACACACGACAGATCGCCGGTGGCGTGACCCGGGCCAACACGTTGGATCCCATCGGCGTCGGGCATTATCCGGGAACCAAGATGCCCGGCGAGGTGGGCAACTTCGCCGTGGCGGCGCACCGCACCACGTACAGCGCTCCGTTCAACCGGCTCGCCGAGCTGCACGTGAACGACGCCATCATCATCGAGACACCGGAGGGCTGGTACACGTATCGATTCCGCACGCTCGAGTACGTGACGCCCAGTGAGGTGGAGGTGCTGCTGCCGGTTCCGCAGGCGCCGGACACGCCGGCCGGCGAGCGCTACATCACGATGACCAGTTGCAGTCCGATGTTCTCGATGACCGAGCGCATCGTCGCGTACGGCGTCTTCGAGTCCTTCACGCCTCGTGGCTCCGGCCCGCCGGCGTCGCTGACGGATGGAGTGGACGCCTGATGTACGGTGCACTGTGGCGCGTGCTGCCCGGCCCCTGGTGGGTGCGCGTGCTGATCCTGCTGGTGCTGGTCGCGGCCGTGCTCTACGGTCTCGTCTTCTCTGCGTTCCCCTGGATCAGCTCCATCGTCAATCCCCAGGAAGTCACGGTCCAGTGACGCCGTGATCCTCGTCGTCGACAATCACGACAGTTTCGTCCACACCCTCGTCGGGTACCTGCACGAGCTCGGTGCCGACTCCGACCTCGTCGAGGCGGATGCGATCGATCCGGCCTCCGCGGAATCCTCGATCGCCGGCTACCGCGGCGTGCTGATCTCACCGGGGCCCGGAGCGCCGGCCGCCGCGGGCGCCTCGATCGCAGTCGTCCATGCCGCCGCCTCCGCCGGCGTGCCCCTCCTGGGCGTCTGCCTCGGCCATCAGGCGATCGCAGAGGCGTTCGGGGCGACCGTTGAGCACGCGCCCGAGCTCATGCACGGGATGACCTCGGCCGTTCGTCACGACGGCTCGGCGCTCTACGAGGGCATCCGCAGCCCGTTCACCGCCACCAGGTACCACTCCCTCGCGATCGTTCCGGGGACCGTTCCTCCTGAGCTGTTGGTCACCAGCCGCACCGACGGCGGCGTGATCATGGGGATCGCGCATCGCGATGCGCCGATCCAGGGCGTGCAGTTCCACCCCGAGGCGGTGCTCACCGAGGGCGGGTACCGCCTCCTCGGGAACTGGTTGGAAGGCGTCGGAGTGGCGGATGCCGCGGCGCGGGGCGCGGCGTTGCGGCCTACCCTTCGCCGAGCCCAGGGACCGCTCTAGCGGGTCAGGGACCGGTGCAGTAGGTCAGCACGACCTCGGAGTGCACCGGTGCTTCGCCCGGCGCGATCGACTGCGTCCGCACCACGGGCGGGTCGACGGCCGTGCAGGTCGCGTCCTCCTGCGTCACCACGGTCAGTTGCGACTGGGCGCCCTCGAGCTCGCGCGTGGCGGCATCGAGCGTGTAGCCGGTGACGTCGACGATCACGACCCGGCCGGTCGCGACGACGAGGTTCACCGACGTGCCCACCGGGACAGCCGATCCCGCCGCCTGATCGGCGGAGATGACCGTGCCGGCGCTCAGGCCCGCATCGTTGCGCTGCGTCACCGACCCCAGAGCGAGGCCGACCTGCGCGAGTGCGGCGGATGCAGCATCCTGACTCAAGCCGTTCAGCGTGGGAACGGTCGCCGTCTCCTGTCCCGTCGACACGTAGACGCGGATCTCCTGCTGCGGACTGACGGATGCTCCGGCCTCGGGGTCGGTGCGGATCACGTTCCCGGTCGCGACGTCGACGCTGGCCTCGTCCAGGCGGAACGCGATCAGATCGTCATCGCCGAGCTCGGTGGCGGCGCGCTCGTACGTCATTCCTGACACGTCTGGGACGATCCGGGCATTGGAGGGGACTTCGCCGGACGGACGGATCTGCAGCACCCAGAAGAGCACCGAGATCAACAGCACCGCCAGGATCGCGACGCCGGCCCAGATCCAGGCGACCGGTGGCCCGGCCTGCGTGCGCTTCATCGTGGTGTCGGTGCTGAGCTGCCGCAGGGACCGCGCGGTCTCGGCGGCCTGGCGCGGGTTGGGCCCGTACAGCTCGCTGGTCAGTGCGCCGACCGCGCGCTTGGAGGGGACCTTGCCGTCGATCGTTGCGTCCAGCGCCTCGCGGAAGGCCGCGGCATCCTGGTAGCGCTGGAAGGGGTCTTTCGCCAGGGCGCGCAGGGCGACCGTGTCGAGGGAACGCGGCACCGTCTCGTTGATCTCCGACGGCGGCAGGGGCGCTTCGCTGACGTGCTGGTACGCGACGGCCACCGGCGATTCGCCGCGGAACGGCGGACGACCCGCGAGCAGTTCATACAGCACGACCCCGGTGGAGTAGACGTCTGCCCGCGCGTCGACCGGCTCCCCCTTGGCCTGCTCCGGGGAGAAGTATGCGGCGGTGCCGATGATCGCGGTGGTCTCGGCGACGGTCGACGAGGAATCCGAGACGGCGCGGGCGATGCCGAAGTCCATCACCTTCACCTGGCCGGCGTCGGTGATCATGACGTTGCCCGGCTTGATGTCGCGGTGCACGACCCCCGCGCGGTGCGAGTACTCGAGTGCCTCGAGGATGCCGTCGATGTAGCGCACGGCGTCGGCGACGGGCACCGGCCCGGCCGAGATCACGTCCTTCAGCAGCGCACCGCGGACGAGTTCCATGACGATGTACGGAACCGGCCGCGGTGTGCCCTCGGGGCCGATCTCGGTGTCCTCGCCGGCGTCGTAGACGCGGACGATGGTCGGGTGCGCCATGCGGGAGGCTGCCTGCGCCTCGAGCCGGAAGCGCGTGCGGAACGAATTGTCGTTCGCGAGATCGCGGTTCAGGAGTTTGATCGCCACCTGGCGGCCCAGCGTCAGGTCGTAGCCTCGGTAGACGGTGGCCATGCCACCGCGACCGATGAGCTCTTCGACGCGGTAGCGCCCCGAAAGCACGCGCGGCTCTGCTGTCACGGTCACTCCCTGGGGTGGAACAGAGTCAGCCTAACCTAGCGAGGCGCGAGCCCCCGCCGGGTCAGCCTTCGTCGTCGCTGTCGGCCGTCGGAGCGGGAGTCGCGGCGGTGATCGTCGCCGTCGCCTCTCCGGACGGGTCTGTCGTGCGCTGTCCGGCCGATCCACCGCTGCAGGTGACCGTGTAGGTCACCAGAACCGAGCCGGTGGCATTCACAGGGACCGTGACGGGCGCATTGCGCACGTCCGGGGTGAACGCCGATGTCGACTGGCCGTTGGCGAACGTGCCGTTCGTGGCGGTGAAGTTGTAGGAGCTCACCGAACCAGTCCCGGAGGGGCACGTGAACGCGGGCCAGGTGACCGTGAGCGAGCCGCCCGGGGTCACGGAGGTGGGGTTGGCGGTCGGTGCGGTCGGGACGCCGAGCGGGACTTCGCCGCCGTAGTACGTCAGCTCGATGGTCGTTCCGACATCGACGCGGCCGGTCGGGTTGACCGAATACACCTGGCCGACCTGATCGGCGGTGCCCGCGGCATTGCCTTCGACGCAGTTGGCGACCAGCTGCGCGGCCTCGACCTTGCCGCGGGCCTCGTCGCAGCTGATGCCCGTGAGCCCGAGCGCACCGACGTCCACCCGGGTCTCCGTCGGCGACGGGGCCGGCGTCGTCTTGGTGGGCTGCGGCGCCGGCGCCGTCGTCGACGTCGTCGGCGCGGGAGCCGGATCCTGGTTCGAGAAGAACGCGAACAGCGTCCCGCCCAGCACCAGCAGCAGCAGCACGATGAGGGCGATCAGCGGCCACGTCCACGGGCTGCGCTTCTTCTTCGGCTCTTCGATCTCATCCACCGGCCCTGCGGAGGGCAGCATCTGCGTGGCCGCGGCGGTCTGACCGGCAGGGGTCAGCAGCTGCGTCATGTCGTCACCGGTGGCGGCTCCGGCCGCGATCGCGGGGACGGCCGCGGCTGCGGCGGCGACGTCGCCCTGGCGCAGCGCGGTCGCGGCGCGTGCGACCGCGGCGGCGGAGGCCGGACGGTCCTCGGGCTTCTTGGCGATCATCGCCATGACCAGGTTCTGCACCGGAACGGCAACGGTCGGCGGCAGCGGCGGAGCCTGATCGTTGATCTGCGCCATCGCGATGGCGACCTGCGACTCTCCGGTGAAGGGGCGCTTGCCCGCCAGGCATTCGTACGCGACGATGCCCAGCGAGTAGGTGTCGGTGGCCGCGGATGCGGGGTGCCCGGACGCCTGCTCGGGCGAGAGGTACTGGACCGTGCCCATCACCTGGCCGGTCGCAGTCAGCGGCACCTGGTCGGCGATGCGGGCGATGCCGAAGTCGGTGATCTTGACGCGCCCGTCGGGCGTGATCAGGAGGTTTCCGGGCTTGATGTCGCGGTGCACGAGTCCGGCGGCGTGGGCTGCCTGCAGCGCCGCGGACGTCTGGGCGACGATGTCGAGCGTCTTGTCGGTGGAGAGGGAGCCGTCGCGCTCGATGATCGTCGACAGCGCTTCGCCGGGCACGAGTTCCATGACCAGGAAGGCGCTCCCGGCCTCCTCGCCGTAGTCGAAGACGCTGGCGATGCCTTCGTGGTTGACGAGGGCGGCGTGGCGGGCCTCGGCGCGGAAGCGCTCGAGGAAGCCGGGGTCGCCCATGTATTCGTCTTTGAGGATCTTGATGGCGACGGTCCGGCCGATGACGTGGTCGGTGGCCTCCCACACCTCGCCCATGCCGCCGATGGCGATCCGCGAGTCCAGCTCGTAGCGGCCGCCGAAGGTCACTCCCTGCGTCGGTCTCATTTGCCCAGCACCGCCTCCATGACCTTCTTCGCGATGGGCGCCGCAATCGTGTTGCCGCTGCCCGACTGACCCTGACCGCCGCCGTCCTCGACGACGACCGCCACCGCCACTTCAGGATTCACTGCGGGTGCGAACCCGGTGAACCACAGTGTGTACGGCTGGTCATCTCCGTTCTCTGCCGTGCCGGTCTTCCCACCCACCTCGACCCCGTCCATTCTTGCACCCGAGGCTGCACCGTCACTGACATTGGCGACCATCATGCTCACCAGCTCCGCGGCGATGTCCGCGTCCAGTGCGCGGCCGTACTCGGTGTCCTCGAAGGTCTGCTGCACCGACAGGTCGGGCGCGATCACCTGATCCACCATCCGGGGATTCATCACCATGCCGCCGTTGGCGATGCCCGCCGAGACCATCGCCATCTGCAGCGGCGTGGCCGTGACCCGGCCCTGGCCGAAGCCGGAGAGCGCGGTCTGCGGGTCATCCAGGCCGCGCGGGTAGCTGGAGGCCGTGGAGACCAGCGGCATCGTGAACGCGCTGTTGAAGCCGTACTTCTCCGCCTCCTGGCGGATCACGTCGTCCCCGAGCTGCACGGCCAGTTCCGCGAACGGGATGTTGCAGCTCAGCCGCAGCGCATCGGCGATCGTGACGGTGTCGCCGCCGCCGCAGGCCCCGCCGCTGGCGTTGTAGACGACGTTCGTCGACTGCGGCAGCTGGTACACGGCGGGGTTCGGGAGGCTCGACAAGGGCGTGTAGTCGCCCGAGGCGAGCGCCGCCGAGGCGACGACGAGCTTGAAGGTCGAACCGGGCGGGTTCAGGTCGCCGGCGATCGCACGGTTGAACAGTGGATGCGTCGGATCGGCGTCCAGCAGGTCGTAGGCGGAATTGACCGCATCGGTGTCGTGCGAGGCGAGCGCGTTCGTGTCGTAGCTCGGGCTCGTGACCATCGCCAGGATGCGACCGGTCGCCGGCTCGATCGCGATCACCGCGCCCTGCAGGTCACCGAGCGCGTCGTAGGCCGCCCGCTGGATGTCGGCGTCAAGGGTGAGCTCCACGTTCGATCCACGCGGCGGCTGCCCGGTCAGGATCCGCTCGACGCGAGTCAGGAACTGCGAGCCCGCCGTGCCGCTGAGAGCCTGGTTCATGGCCTGCTCGATGCCGGTGGACGAACCCAGCGCCGGATTGATGTACCCGGTCACCGGCGCCCACATGTCCGCATCGACGTAGATGCGCTGCCAGCTGAAGACGTCGTCGGAGGGGATCGAGCTCGCGATCGCAGCGCCGCTGGCGATGATCGACCCGCGCTGGACCTCGTAGGAGTCGTACAGCGCGCGCGTGTTGCGGGAGTTCGAGGCGAGGCTCTCCGCCTGCACGACCTGGATCACGCTCGTCGAGGCGAACAGCGCGACGAACATGAGCAGCATCAGGATGCTGAGGCGTCTGAGTTCTTTGGTCATGGGCTAGCCGATCACCACCCGAGGACGGCTGCGGACGGCATCCGAGATTCTCAGCAGCAGCGCGACGATCAGCCAGTTGGCGACCAGCGATGAACCGCCGGCGGCGAGGAAGGGGGTCGTCAGTCCGGTGAGGGGGATGATCCTGGTCACGCCGCCGACCATGATGAACACCTGCAGCGCGATCGTGAAGGAGAGCCCGGTCGCCAGCAGCTTGCCGAAGTCGTCCTGGCCGGCCAGTCCGATGCGGATGCCGCGGCTGGTGAAGACCATGTAGAGGCAGAGGATCGCGAAGACGCCGATCAGGCCGAGCTCCTCGCCGAGGCTGGCGAGGATGTAGTCGCTCTGCGACAGCGGCGTGATGTACGGCCGGCCCTGGCCGAGGCCGGTGCCCACGAGCCCGCCCTGGGCCAGGCCGAAGATGCCCTGCACGAGCTGATAGCTGCCGCCCGCGCGATCGATGACCTCCGGGTTGAAGGCGTCGAGCCAGTTCGAGAACCTGCCGCCGACGTAGGGCAGCACCCTGGAGGCCAGGAACGCGCCCGCGGCCGCGAGCACGACGCCGATGATGACCCAGCTGGTCTTGCCCGTCGCGACGTAGAGCATCGCGACGAACATGCCGAAGATCAACAGCCCGGTGCCGAGGTCGCGCTGCAGCACGATGATGCCGAGCGAGATGAGCCAGATCACCAGCAGCGGACCGAGCTCGCGCGCGCGGGGCCACGTCATCCCGAGGAAGCGGGTCCCGACCGCGGTCAGGCTTTCCCGGGTGCGCACCAGGTAGCCGGCGAAGAAGATGGCCAGGGAGATCTTGGCCAGCTCTCCCGGCTGGAACGAGAAGAAGCCCAGCGACACCCAGACGTCTGCGTTGGCGTCGGTGCCGAGACCGGGGATGATCGGCAGGATCAGCAGCACGATGCCGGCGAGCCCGAAGATGTAGGTGTAGCGGAACAGCACGCGGTAGTTTCGCAGCAGGATCACGATCGCGATGGCCCCGACGATGGCGATCGCCGCCCAGGCGAGCTGCTTGGTCGAATAGGCGTCCCAGCCGCCCAGCTCGACGGCGATGTCGATGCGGTAGATCATCGCGATGCCGAGACCGGTCAGGATCGTGGCGATCGGCAGGACGAATGGATCCGCGTCCCGCGCGAAGAGGCGCAGCACGATGTGCATCGCCAGCACCAGCACGATCAGCGCGCCGCAGTAGAAGAGGAATGCCGCGTCGATCGCGCCCATCGTGCCCAGCTGGACGAGGGCGATCGCCGAGCCGTTGACCAGGAACGCGAAGATCAGCAGGAAAAGCTCGCGGTTGCGCTGGGTCTGCGGAACGCGGATGCGCCGCAGCGCCCGCAGCACCGCCGTATCGGTCGAGGGCGAGTCCTGTCCGGACGGCTTCGTGGTGTTCGGCGCCGCGGTCATCCGTTCGCCTCCGCCGCATCACGCAGGCGCACGACGATCGCCTCGGCGTCCGCGAGTGAGCGCGCCGAGATCGTCCGCTCCACCGTCGCCCTGCTGAAGGAGGGCAGATCGGCCAGGAGGATCTCGGTGTCCTCGTGCGGAGTGGACAGCGAGATCGGCCCGATGTTCTGCTGGATGCCCTGGAAGATCACGACGGTGTCGTCGTCGGCGCCCACGAAGTAGCGCGTCTGCGTCCAGCTGTAGGCGGCGAACAGCAGTGCGGCGATGAGCGCCAGCACCACCACCAGACCCACGATCCAGCCGATCCGGCGCCGCTTGGCCCGACGCCGGTCCTCCTCGATGAGCTCTTCGAGGAACTCGGCCGCCGGCTCGAAATGCGTCGGCTCGTTCGCCGCCTGACGGTTCGGGTGCAGCCATCCGCTGCGCCCGGAGCGCGCCGCCGGCACCTCGATGCCGGTCGGGTTGGACGCCGAGCCCACGATCGTGGGTGTTCCAGAGAAGAGCGGATGCTGCCCTCCGACGTCCACCAGGACGATGGTGACGTTGTCCGGGGCGCCGCCGTCCAACGCCTGCTTCAGAAGGATGTCGGCGGTGCGTCCTGGGGCCAATCCGAGCCCGAGCGCCTTCGCGGTGTGCGGATCATCGACCACGCCCGACAGTCCGTCGGAGCACAGCAGCCACCGGTCGCCGTCCTGCGTCGGCATGATGAAGGTGTCCAGCTCGGGGTTGGGATCCATGTCGCCGAGCACGCGCATGAGCACCGAGCGCCGCGGGTGGTACCGCGCCTCCTCCGGTGTGATGCGGCCGGAATCGACGAGCCGCTGGACGAACGTGTGATCGGTCGTGATCTGGGTGAGCGCACCGTCGCGGTACAGGTAGATACGGGAGTCGCCGATGTGCGCGATCACGGCGTAGTCGTCGACCATCACCATCGCGCTCACGGTGGTGCCCATTCCGGCCAGCTCCGGCTTGACGTGCACCGTGTCGATCAGCTCGGTCGCGGCATCCGCGATCGCCGCCTGAAGCTCCCGCTCGGCAGCCGAGGTCGAATCGAACGGGTGATCCAGGCGCTCCAGGCGCATGATCGCCAGGCTCGAGGCGACATCGCCGCCGGCGTGCCCGCCCATGCCGTCGGCCACCGCGAACAGGTTCGAGCCGGCGTAGCCGGAATCCTGATTGTTGGAGCGCACCTTCCCGGTATGGGAGATGGCGGTGCTCGAGCCCTGGAAGACCATGAGGGAGGAGATGCTACTTCCGCAGCTCGAAGGTCGTGGCGCCGACCTTGATCGGGGCGCCGGTGACGACCGGGACGGGCGCGCTCACGCGGACGCCGTTGTGCCAGGTGCCGTTCGTGGAATCCAGATCCTGGATCATCCACTGCTCTCCCCACAGCACCAGGCGGGCGTGGTGGCTGGAGGTGTAGTCGTCGCGGATGACGAGCCCCGACTCGCTGGAGCGTCCGATCGTCAGGGGTTCGGTGCCCAGCGGCAGCTCGAGACCGGCCTTCGGGCCGCTGGTGATCACGATGCGCGACACCGCATCCGTCGTCGCGGGGCCGCCGGTGGCGGCGGATGGCCGCGCGGCGGTCGGGGTGACGGGCGCGGTGGCGGAGGCGCGCGGGCCAGCGGCGGCCGACGCCCCGGCCGAGCCGAGGGCCGCCGGTGCGGGGCCGGCGTCGGGCATGCGTCGCACCTTGACGCCGAACAGATCGGCGCGCAGGGAGTAGACGACCGCGAAGACGAAGAACCACAGCAGCACGAGGAACCCGATGCGCAGCAGCAGAAGGGTCAGTTCGCTCACCGGAGCGGACCCCCGTCCCGCAGATCGTAGGCGCGCGTGGCGTCAGCGGGCAGCTGCGGCTTCGGCGGTGCCGCCTGCGCCACGACCCGGAAGACGATGTCGGTGCGGCCGATCGTCACGGTGGAATCCGGCGCGAGCGCGGCCTCGGTGACCTTCCGGCCGTTCAGGAGCGTGCCATTGGTGGACTGCAGATCCCGGACCATCGCTCGCTCGCCGTCCCAGAGGATCTCGACGTGCTTGCGGCTCGTGCCGGCGTCGGAGATCGTGATGTCGGCGTCGCTGCCGCGGCCGATGACCGTGCGGGACTTCAGGAGCGGATGCCGCTTGCCCTCCACATCGACGACGCCGCGCCAGGCGACCCGGCCTTCGGCGGTCGCCGAGTCCACCCGGAGCGTGCCGGTGGAGAGTTGGTCGTCGCGCTCGAGCGCGATCGAGACGGGTCCGGCGAAGCTGTAGCCCTGCGACTTGGCGTGCTTGTGCACGAGGGTGTCGAGCTCTTCGCCCAGCGTGGTGCCCAGCGTGCGCATGCGCTCGTCATCGGCGGGCGAGAGCCGCACGGTGAAGGAGTTCGGAACCAGGATGCGGTCGCGCGTGACGACGACGGCCTTCTTGTCGAGCTCGCTGCGCAGAGCGGAGGCGATCTCGACGGGCTGGATACCGCTGCGGAAGGTCTTCGCGAACGCGCTGTTGACGGCGCGCTCGAGACCCTTCTCGAAGCTGTCAAGTAGTCCCACGCGACTCCTTAGGCAGGGCAGACCGGTTCGTACATGTTAGTTGCACAGTCTGTGTTGACCATGGACGCCCTCCATCATGGCGGTACGGCCTGTGGATGCTCGGATTCGAGGCGCGGGAAACTGCGTGATATCCTCGGGAAGTTGAGTTGCACAGGGCCTCCGGGCGCACCGCATCTCGCGCGAGTGGCGGAATAGGCAGACGCGCTGGCTTCAGGTGCCAGTGTCCGAAAGGACGTGGGGGTTCAACTCCCCCCTCGCGCACCAAAGGAAATGGGTCCCGATCGGGGCCCATTTCCGCGTCCGCCCCGAATCCTGCGCCTACTCGAGCATCGGGACGAGGGTCATCACGATCTCCTCGACCTCGCGGCCCACGCCGGGGGCGAAATCGACATCGCGCGAAACCTCGGTGAACCCCACTTTGGCGAGCACGGCACGGGATGCCGCGTTGTGCGTTGCCACGCGTGCGAACAGCGGTCGCTCGGCCTCGCGCGCGATCAGCAGCCGCAGCGCCTCGGTCGCGATACCCCGGCCCCAGGCATGCTTGGCGATCCAGTAGCTCACCTCGCGGTCGCCCTCGACGGTGAACGCGGCGATGGTGCCGGCGAAGCCGCCGTTCTCGGTGACGACGAGGCAGGCCACATCCGGCGCTGAGCGCTGCCGCGCGATCCACGCCTCGAACGCATCCCGGTCGTCGGGGTCGCTGGCCGTGAACGCCGCCGCCTGAACGGCGTCGCGGTCGCGCATCATCTCGAAGACGGCATCGAGGTCGTCATCCTCGAGCGGGTGCAGATCGATGTGGGCCACGGCGTCAGTCGATCCCATGCAGATCGCGGATCACGCTTTCGGCGAGCCTGCCGTCGCGTGCGGCGACGGCATCCCGGAATGCGGTGTAGCCCTCGGTCCGATCGATCGGGCATCCGACGAACGGCTGCCAGCCGTCCAGATTCCGGCGGAAGGCCAGTTCGGCCTCGTCCATGACGCGGATGAACACGACGTTGCGCGTGGCATGGGTGATGTGCTCGAAGAAGCGCGCGCTCGCGGCCAGGATGCCGGCGTGGTCATCAGCCCGGGAGGCGTCGAGGATGGCATCCGCGTACTGCACCGCCAGAGCAAGATCCTCGTCGCTGCACCGACGTGTCGCGATGCGCACTGCGTTGGCCATGAAATGGACGACGAACTCGTGGGTGTCGTGGTGGAGCCGCTCGTCGGGATCGGAGACCCGTGTGTACCGGTTCGGCGAGACCTCGACCAGCCCGGCGCGCTCCAGGCGCTGCAGTGCTTCGCGGACGGGTGTGCGGGAGACCCCGAGCCGCCCGGCCAGCTCCCGATCGCGGAGGCGCTCCCCGGGTGGAAGGCGTCCGTCGAGGATCGCCTCGCCGAGCACCGTGTAGACCTCGTCGCCCAGGACGGTTCCGCGCGGCGCGAGCGGAGCGAATTCGGTGGTCATGATCGGGTCCAGTGTACGTCCACCGATTCAGCCGCATACAGGCGAATCCACGCTCGTGGGAGGACTGATATATCGGTAGAGTGTGTGGTGTCACGCCTCGCGTGGCCTATCCGGGGGGATCCGTCGACGCCCGGGCTTCGAGTGCATTCGCTCAGCCCGGGCGGACGATGGCAGCACGGGCCGATCGCAACATTTGTGTCACCATTCTCGACACGTCCTGTTCCCTTTTCACGCAGTTTCGATAGCGTGATCGTGACTTGACGTACAGTGCGTCGAGCACCCCAAAGAACGGCATTACATGAGTACCCAGGGCACGGTCAAGTGGTTCAACGCGGAGAAGGGCTTCGGCTTCATCGCTCCTGATGACGGCGGCGCCGACGTCTTCGCGCACTACACCGCGATCCAGTCGGGCGGCTACCGCTCGCTTGAAGAGAACCAGCGCGTCGAATTCGAAGTCGCCCAGGGGCCCAAGGGCCTGCAGGCGGAGAACATTCGTCCGGTCTGAGGACCGACCGCGTGGCGCCCCGCGCCACGCCTGAGGGGCGATCGCGCCGGAGTTCCGACGGACTCAGTCTCGGTCGCCCCTCACCAATTCCATGCCCGCGCCCGCGAACTGGCGCAGCGTGGCATCCGGCAGGAACGCCCGCGTGAGCCCGGCGCCGATGCGGGTCAGATCGGTCTCGTCGCGGAACAGCAGGTACATGGTCTCGTAGCGCGGGTGGAACTTCTCCTTGAACTTGTGCAGCGAGCCGAAGCCGTAGACCGGCTCGAGGGTGCTGGCGAGCCACTCCGAGAGGCTCTTGATGGCTCCGGCGTCCGGCGGATAGTCGTGCGCGAGCGGCGCCCCGGAGAGGGAGAGCACCTGAGCACCCTCCTCGGAGAAGAACTTCGCGGACGAGCCGATGAGGAACTCCATCACCGGCCCGAAGCCGCCGTCCCGGCGCCGCATCAGATCCAGCGTCCACCCGTGCACCGCACCGTTCGGCCCGTAGACCGGCAGCCACGACAGGAATCCGTCGACGTCGCCGTTGGCCGCGATCGCCAGCGCGACGCGCACTTCGGGATCCTTCGCCTCGTCCAGGGTGCCCAGTGTGAAGCCCATCTCGGGCAGTCCCTTGTCGCCGACCCACATCTCGGAGATCGCGCGCAGCTGCTGCTGGATGCCCCACGTCTCATCGACCAGGCGTGACATCCGGAAGGTCACCTCTTCGCGCGCCGCCCGGTTGATGGCCGTGCGCACCGCTCCCCACGCCTTGCCGGTGAACTCGAGCCCGGGCAGATCGACGATCGTGTCATCGGCCACCACGATGCTGCGCCAGGACGCCGGCACTGCGGCCTTCGTCGCGTCGCTGGAGCTGAAGAAGCAGGGGACGAGACCGGCGCGCTCGGCCATCGTGATGAACTCGCGCACGGATCGGTCACGGGTGGACTCAGGGCCGAGTGGATCGGCGAGCACGATGGCGACGCCGGCGCGTCGCTGGTAGGCGACGATTCCGTTCGAGGTGCGTGCATAGCTGTTGCCGCCCCAGGTCGTCATCCACGAGAGCGTCCCGCCGCCGGATTGCCGCAGCGCCTGCTTCACGTCCTCCACCGAGGGCTCAGGGGGCGCACCGACGGTCGCCTTGCGATGGGCCCGGAACGCGCCGCGCACCCACACGAGGTAGACCAGGAGCATGAGCCACAGGGCGGACTGGGCGATGGCGACATTCAGGTCGCCGAGCGTCGAATCCAGCGAATCGGCGCCGAAGGCCAGCGCGAACACGATGATCAGCACGCCGCTGAGGACGTTTAAGGAAGCCAGGATGATGCTGATCACCCACGACCAACGCCGGCCGCGCCGCAGTCCGTTGGCGACGAGGAGGACGACCGCGACGTCCAGCGCGAGGTCGGTCCACGCCCCGCCGACCGCTTCGGTGTGCCCGAACGGCCCGTCCGTGGGAACCAGGAAGGTCAGGATCTCGATCGCGAGGAGGGCGAGGATCAAGGTGAAGGCGATCAGGCGCTGTTCGCGCAGCGTGGTTCGCTGAACCCGCAGCGACCGGTCGACCAAGAGCACGAGGACGACCGACATCGCATGCTCGAGGTCGGCGAGCGAGCCCCAGAAGAACAGCGCGACGAACACTCCGCCGAGGAGGATCACCCAGGCCCGCACGCGCCAGGGCGCAGCCAGCAGACCGGCGGCGGCGGCGATGCAGGCGAACGTGCCTCCGGAGGCCCCGACATCCAGGACGAGCGCCTGCTCCTGCGCCCACGGCCAGGGCAGGAGTGCGCTCACCCAGAGGAAGAGGGCGCTGGCGAAGATCGCGAACAGCTGCCCGACCCAGAAGTAGGCGAGCGCGACCAGCGATCCCCGCCGGAACTCCAGGTAGGCCATGCCGATGAAGGTGCTGATCGTGAGGATGTAGACCCAGGGCTGATTGATGAAGAACGTGCCCGTGAAGGGCGTCCACCAGCGGCCTTCGGACAGCGCGGGCAGGCCGTACGCCACCGAGTCGAACAGGGTGGAATCCTCGAACGGGCTCCACAGGCCGGCGGAGGCGACGCCGACGACGAGGATCACGGCGATGAAGATCAGTGTCGCCGGAATGCGCATTGCGACGCGGAGGACTGCGGGGCGCGGCTTGGTCGCGACGTCGGTCATGCCTTCACGATAGCGGCGCGAGCCCGCGGATCCGGCGGCACCGCGGGGGATCAGGCGCGTCCGAGCCGATCGAAATCCGCGAGCGCCTTCGCATCCTCCGCGTCGCGCATCGCGCGGCGCGCTGCGTCGAGTGCTTCGACGGGATCGGGTGCCTGGCGGGCCGATGCGAGTTCGCGATGCGCTGAGGCGAGCCGGGAGCGGGCGTCGGCTCCGGCGCGGGTCTGGAGGACGGATGCCTCGGCGTGGCCGATCGCGTTCCGGGCGGCCGCGAGTGTTCCGGGAAGCGCGGTGCGTGCCCCGCGGATGCGCTGCTGCGCCGTGCGGGCATCGCCGAGGGCCAGGTCGAGGCGACCTCGCAGGCGGGCGATCCCGTCGATGGTCCGAGCGGGCCGGCGCGCGGCATCCGTCTCCAGCGAATCCAGCTCCGCATCGATCGCACGCAGCTCAGCTCCGAGCCGATCCGCGTCTCCCGGCTCGAGCTGCTCCCGGATCGTGGCAGCCTGACGAAGCGCGGCGCGGGCGGCGGCGAACTCGCCCGGCACCGCCTGCGCTGCCTGCAGTGCGAGTCGGTGAGCCTCTTCGAGGACGCGGCCGTCCGCCTCGGCGCGCCGCAGGGCCCGTTCGGCGGCGGCGAGGTCCGGCAGCGCGCTGCGCGAGGGGTCGGCGGCCGCGCTCGCCGCGGTGGAGAGGTGTCGCTCGGCCTGTTCGGCATCCTCGACCGCGTCGCGAGCGGCGCGGGCGGCTTCGGCCCATTCCTCCTCGGCGAACTGCGAGGACAGCTGCGCGACGAGGGCGGCCGGATCCCCCATCGACGCGCGAAGGGTGCGCAGCCGCTCCTCGGCCGCGGCGACCTGCTGCGCTGCTGACACGTTCGCCTGCACCCAGCCGGAGTGCTCCGTCCGCGCCGCGGCGATGGAGGCCAGCGCGTCGGCAGCCCGCCGGGAGATGCGCGCCGAGACGCGCTTGATCTCGTCGGGGGAGGCATCGGACCCCGAGATCGCCCGGTACTCCTCGAAGGACGTGTCGCGCACATGCTGCGAGGTCAGGCGCGCCCGGCGCAGCGACGTCGGCGCGCCGCCGCCGTAGAGCGCTCCGGACAGTCCGACCTCGAGGTCGAGCTCGTCGACGGCGTCGTCGAGGCGCACGAGCGTCGCGCCTGCCCCGGCGCGTTGGGCTTCGGCGGCTGCCCGCGCACGCGGCGAGCGACGCGCGCGGCGCAGCGACCAGACCAGTGCGACCACTGCGATGGCCGCCACCCCGAAGACCACCAGCGCGGGGACCACCCACGCCAGCACGTCACCGTTCGTCTCAGGCATCGGTGTCCGGGATCAGTACGAGGTCGCGGAGCTCCTCGACGGTGTCGACCGCCGCCTGGGCGCCTTCGGACTCGTGCGGCCAGCTGAATCCCCAGCGGACGAAGATGGCGGGGACGCCGTTGGCAGCCGCCCCGTCGACATCGTGGCGGCGGTCCCCGATCAGCACCGGACGGCTGATGTCCACGCCGGCGGCGGACAGGCGTCGAAGCGCCTCGGCGACGATGTCGGCCTTCGCTCCGAGCGTGCGCTCGTCCGGGGTCGCCCCGACGATCGTGGCGAAATCAGGCGTCAGACCGAAATGGTCCATCAGCGCCTGCACCTGCACCTCGGGCTTCGAGCTGGCGGTCGCCTGCGGCACCCCGGCGGTGTGGATCTCGGCGATCAGCTCGGCGACGTGGTCGTACACCCGTGCGCCTGTCGTGTAGCCGTCGGCCTTGCCGAGCACGCGGTAGTAGGCCACCGCCTCGGTCGCCTGATCGGGAGTCATGCCCCCGGTCACCTGGAACGAGTCGAACATGGGCGGCCCGATCCAGTGGACGAGCTCCGCGCGGGTCGGGGCCGGACGGCCGAAGTGCTCGAGCGTGATGGTCAGGCGCCGCAGGATCCCGTCCGACGCGTCGATGATCGTCCCGTCGACGTCCCACAGGATGCATGTCCACGGTGATCGATTCCCCATGGGCACAACGCTACCTGTGCCTAGAACAACCTCGGAGCGCCGGACTGCACGCCCTTCATGCCGTCGTAGTCCAGCGTCACGCAGCGGATTCCGCGGTCCGCCGCGAGGACCCGCGCCTGCGGCTTGATCTCCTGCGCGGCGAACACGCCGGTCACCGGGGCGAGGTGGGGATCGCGACCGAGCAGCTCGAGGTAGCGCGTCAGCTGCTCCACCCCGTCGATGTCGCCGCGGCGTTTGACCTCCACGGCGATCGTCCCACCCGCAGGGTCCCGCAGCAGCAGATCGACCGGGCCGATCGCGGTCGGGAACTCCCGGCGCACCAGGGTGAGGTGCTCGCCGATCACCTCGACCTGTTCGGCGAGCAGCCGCTGCAGGTCGGCCTCGACACCGTCCTTGATGAGACCGGGGTCCACGCCGAGTTCATGCGCGGAGTCGTGGAGCACCTCGTGGATGTGCACCAGCAGGGCATCCCCGCTCTTGGCGTGCGTGACCCGCCACTGCTGGGTGACGCCGTCGGCGATGGCATCCGCGTCGGGGACTTCGACCGACAGCGTGCACGGGGGGCTCATCCAGTTCAGCGGCTTGTACGACCCGCCGTCCGAGTGCACCAGCAGGCTGCCGTCGCCCTTGTGGACCAGCAGGCGCGTCGCCAGCGGCAGGTGCGCGTTGAGGCGACCGGTGTAATCCACCGAGCAGCGGGCAATGACGAGGCGCACCCGACGAGCCTAACCGTCCGTCCGGGTGGGGATCAGTGTCCGTGCGAGTGGCCGGCGCCGACGGTGGACCCGGCGATCGGCTTGGCGGCGGGGGAGGCGATGCCGGATGCCACGATCAGCGCGACCAGGATGTACAGCGTGTTCAGCAGGCCGATGTGCTCGCTGATCAGGCCCAGCAGCGGCGGACCCGCGAGGAACGCGATATAGCCGATCGTCGCGGTGGCGCTCACGCGGGCCGCTGCGCGGGCGGGGTCATCGGCGGCGGCGGACATGCCCAGCGGGAAGCCGAGCGAGACGCCTGCGCCCCACAGCGCCGCGCCGACGAAGACCAGCGGCAGCGACGGCGCGAGGATGAACAGCAGCAGGCCGATCGTGGCGGTCACCGCCAGGACGCGCAGCGTGGCCACGCGCCCGAAGCGATCCACGAGGGGGCCGCCGAACATGCGCACCACGGTCATGCTGACCGAGAAGACGGCCAGGCCCGCGGCCCCGAGTGCGGGATCGGCACCGTGGCCCTCCACGACCCCGAGCGCGAGCCAGTCGTTGGCGCCGCCTTCGGCGAAGGCCATCCCGAGCATGATCACGCCGAGCGCGTAGGTGCGCGGTTCGCGCCAGGCCGACAGCGTGATGCTCAGACGCTCGCGCCACCCGAGCTTCTCGCCCGTCTCCGCCGGAACCACCTCGTCCTCGGTGGCCGGCACGTTGGCGACGCTGACGAACGCGATGACGACGATGAGCGCGGCCATCACGCTGAGGTGGACCAGCACGCCGGCGCCGATCGCGATCGCCAGGACGCCCAGACCCGCACCGAGCACGGTGCCGAAGCTGAAGAACGCGTGGAACAGCGGCAGGATCGTCTTGCCCGAATGCTTCTCGATGGCGGCGCCTTCGACGTTCATCATGACATCGACGGCGCCGTTGCCGAATCCCCACAGCAGCAGCCCCACCGTCACGACGATCGGCGAGGCGAACACCTCCGCCCCGATGCCGATGACGGCGACGCCGAGACCGAAGAGGATCATCGCGCCGAGCATCCCGCGCCGTGCGCCGAAACGGGCGAGGATGACCGAGCTGACCGTGACGCCCAGGATCGAGGCGATCCCGCCGGCCAGGAGCATCAGACCAAGCTGAGCGTTGTCGACCCCGATCTCGTCCTTGATGTCCGGGACGCGCGCGGCCCAGGTCGCGATCGACAGGCCGCTGGCCAGGAAGATCGCGAAGATCGCCGTCCGCCACCGCACGTACTGGGATCGGGTCATCGTCGAGTCCATGACGACAAGCGTACCGAATCGATTCGACGCGCGGAAACGGGCCGGGTACGATCAGTCGCATCATGAGTGCCCGCAGAGCAACGATCACCGACGTCGCCCGGCAGGCGGGCGTCTCGCCGTCCACGGCGTCCGTCGTGTTCAGCGGCAAGACACCGGTCTCCGACGCGACGCGCCTTCGGGTGCTCGAGGCTGCCGCCGAACTGGGGTACACCGGACCCGATCCCCGGGCGGCGTCGCTGCGGCGTGGCCGATCGGGCATCGTCGGAGTGGTGTTCGAAGAACATCTGGGAACGGTGTTCCTGGACCCGGTGAAGACGCGGATGATGGACGGCCTCGCAGACGGGGTCGCCTCCCTGGGCGCGGGCCTGCTGCTCCTGCGCGACGACGTCTCGCAGGGCGCCGGACCGCACGGAGCGCAGCCCACGCTCACCACGGCTCCACTGGATGCGGCTGTCCTCGTCGGGTGCAGCGGCATGCTCAGAGAGTCGCTGGCGGTGGTCCGCTCCCGCGGGATTCCCGTCGTGGTCATCGAGGGCGACGCCGGAGACGGGGTTCCGCGCATCGAGCTGGACAACCGCGAGGCCCAACGCCAAGCCGCCAGCCACCTGAGGAGCCTGGGCCACGACCGGGTCGCGATCGTCACCCTGCCGCTGCGGACGGGGCGCGGTCGCGGCCGGCTCGAAGACGGCGAATCGATCACGATCGACGTCACCCGCGAGAGATTGGCCGGAGCGCGGGATGTGTATCCGGATGCCGCGGTGTTCGCGTCCGCCGGGAGCTTCATCGACGAGGGGCTGGCCGCCGGCCGTGCACTGTTCTCCGTCGACGGACCCCGCCCGACCGCAGTCCTCGCGCAGAGCGACCTGCTGGCAGCCGGGGTGATCCGCGCCGCGGAGGAGGCGGGTCTCCGGGTGCCGGAGGATGTCAGCGTCACCGGGTTCGACGGGATCGTGGTGGACGGGCTCGCCCCGTACGAGCTGACCACCCTCGTCCAGCCGGCCGCCGACAAGGGGCGCGCCGCGGGCATGGCCGTCGCGGCGATGCTGGCCGGCGAGGACGCGGCATCCATCCGCTTCACCTGCGTGTTCCGCGAGGGGAACACGACCGCGGTCGCTCCCTGACGGGGAGCAGCTTCCAGGCTCCCCGTAGAATGGGAGTCGACCCCGATCGCCCGTGCCCCGCTCCTGAGCCGTCCGGCCGACGACAACGAGGAGGCCGCCCATGCTGGTGATTCTCGCTGCGTTCGCCATCCTGCCGATGCTGCTGCCCTGGCTCGTCGGGCGCATCGGCGAACGAGCGTTCTACGTCGCCGCGCTGCTGCCGATCGCCGCCTTCGTACAGGCCGCGATCCAGACGCCGGCCGTGCTGGCCGGGAACATTCCCTTCGAGGCATTCAACTGGATCCCACCGCTCGGCATCGAGCTGTCGATGCGGATGACCACGCTGTCGTGGGTGATGACGCTGATCGTCACCGGCGTCGGCGCGCTCGTGATGGTCTACTGCCGCTGGTACTTCCGGGGCAAGACCGAGGGCCTGGCGCAGTTCTCCGCCGTCCTGCTCGCGTTCGCGGGCGCCATGTACGGACTCGTGCTCACCGACGACCTGGTCGTGCTGATCATGTTCTGGGAGATCACGAGCGTCCTGTCCTACCTCCTCATCGGGTACTACAACCGCCGCTCCGCCAGCCGCCGCGCCGCGCTCCAGGCGCTGCTGGTCACCAGCCTCGGTGGGCTCGTCATGCTGATCGGCGTGGTGCTGATGGTCGTGCAGACCGGCACCTCCAGCATCTCCGCGATCCTCGCTGCGGCGCCCACCGGCGCGGTCGTGGACGCGGCGCTGGTGCTGATCCTGGTCGGCGCGCTCAGCAAGTCCGCGATCTTCCCGTTCCACTTCTGGCTCCCCGGTGCGATGGCCGCACCCACGCCGGTCAGCGCCTACCTGCACGCCGCGGCGATGGTCAAGGCGGGCATCTACCTGATCGCCCTGTTCGCGCCGGTGTTCGCGGGGGCGGGACCATGGCGTCCGATCGTCGTCGGGCTCGGCGTGTTCACGATGCTGCTCGGCGGCATCCAGGCGCTGCGGGAGAGCGACCTCAAGCGCATCCTCGCGTTCGGCACCGTGAGCCAGCTCGGCTTCCTGACGATCGTGCTCGGCTATGGAACGCGGGATGCCGCGCTCGCAGGCCTCGCCCTTCTGATCAGCCACGCCCTGTTCAAGTCGGCGCTGTTCCTGGTCGTCGGCGTCATCGACCGCCAGCTGTCCACCCGCGACATCGATGAGCTCAGCGGTGTCGGGCGGCAGGCGCCGGTGATGGCGACCTTCACCACGATCGCCATCGCTTCGATGGTCGGCATCATCCCGGCGATCGGGTTCGTCGCCAAGGAAGGCATCCTCACGGCGTTCCTGCACGAAGCGGCCGGAGGGGCGGCCTGGGGCATCGTCGGGCTCATCGGGATCATCCTGGGGTCGATCCTGACGGCCGCGTACGGCATCCGCTTCCTCTGGGGGGCGTTCTGGACGAAGAAGGATGCCGAAGGCGCCGCGCTGCCGGCTACCGCGTGGCCCGATCCGCCGATCGGCTTCCTGGCTTCGCCGGTGCTGCTGGCATCGCTGACGATCATCGCCGGGCTCGCGGCGCCGCTGCTGGATGTCGTCCTCAGTCCCTACGCCGACCTCGCGCCGCTGTCGACTCCGGGGGTCGCGGCGCCCGAGCATCCGGCCCATCTCCTCCTCTGGCACGGCTTCGAGCCGGCGCTGTGGATCTCGCTGGCCACGATCGTCGTCGGCGCCGGCCTGTTCTGGCTCACCGCGCTGGCTCCCTCGGCGAAGGCGTGGACGAAGCGGATCACCCCGTTCACGTCGGCAGACGTGTACAACGCGTCACTGCGCGGCATCGCCCGCGTGTCGGTCGTGGTCACCGGGCTCACCCAGCGCGGATCACTACCGGTGTACGTCGGCACGATCTTCGTCGTCTTCGTCGCCGCCGAAGGCACCGCGCTCCTGGCCGGCACCGAATGGCGCGCGCAGCTGGACGCGTATCAGACGCCGATGCAGCTGGTGGTCGCACCCATCATGATCGCCGCCGGGCTCGTCGCGGTGCGGGCGCGGAAGCGCTACAGCGGGGTCGTGCTCGTCTCGGTGACGGGACTGGGCATGGTGCTGCTGTTCGCCACGAGCGGCGCGCCGGATCTCGCGCTCACCCAGATCCTCGTCGAGACGGTCACGCTCGTGGCGTTCGCCCTCGTGCTGCGGCGCATCCCGTCCCGGATGGGCGAGCACAACGCGTCGGTCTGGCCCGTCGCGCGGGCGGTGCTGGCCGCAGCGGTCGGTGCGACCATGGCGCTGGTGGCGCTGGTGGCCACCGCTGCGCGAACCGCGACGCCGATCTCGGATGCGTTCCCCACGCTCGCCTACGAGCTCGGGCACGGCAGGAACGTGGTCAACGTCGCACTGGTCGACCTCCGCGGGTGGGACACGATGGGCGAGCTGTCGGTGCTGATCCTGGCGGCGACCGGCGTGGCCTCGCTGGTGTTCGTCACCCATCGCGCCGACACGCTCTCCATGTCCACGGCGCCGTTGCCGCCGGCGGCCTCCCGTACCCGGCGTCCGCTCGTGGAGACCTCGGAGGGGGTGCGCCCGCGCGGCGAGGCGACCGGCACCCAGCGCATGGCGTGGCTCGTGGGCGGTCAGCGCGTGCGACCGGAGAACCGGTCGATCATGCTCGAGGTGATCGTGCGGATCCTGTTCCACTCGATCATCATCGTCTCGCTGTACCTGCTGTTCGCCGGCCACAATCTGCCCGGCGGCGGGTTCGCGGGCGGACTGGTGGCGGGCATGGCGCTGGTGATGCGATACGTCGCCGGCGGACGCTACGAGCTGGGCGCGGCGGCCCCGACCGACGCCGGGCGTCTGCTCGGAGCGGGCATGACCCTCGCCGTCGCCTGTGCCGTGGTGCCGCTGCTGTTCGGACTCTCACCGCTGACCAGTTCGTTCTGGGAGTGGGAGATCCCGGGCATCGGCCACGTCGAGTTCGTCACCTCGACCCTGTTCGACATCGGTGTGTACCTCGTCGTCATCGGACTCGTGCTGGACGTGCTGCGCAGCCTCGGCGCGGAGGTCGACCGCCAGGCGCTCGAACTGCGCGAGACCAGTCCCGAGAGCGGGGTGCGCGCGTCATGAACGTCTCCCTCGTGCTGATCGTCGTGATGGCGGTGCTCTTCGCCTGCGGTGTGTATGCGATGCTCGAGCGCAGCCTCACGCGCGTGCTCATCGGCTTCCTGCTCCTGGGAAACGCGACCAACCTGCTGCTGCTGATCGTCATGGGCCAGCCCGGCGTGGCTCCCTTCTTCGGATCGGCTTCACCGGATGAGATGTCGGATCCGCTCCCTCAGGCGCTCACCCTCACCGCGATCGTCATCACCTTCGCGATCTCGGCGTTCCTGCTGGCCCTGATCTACCGGTCCTGGCAGCTGGGTCAGGCCGACACGGTCGAGGACGACGCCGAGGACATCGCGCTTCGCGACCGCAGTGTCGAGACAGAAGACACCCTCGACGACGAGGCCGAGCTGATCGGCGACGACTCCACGACCGACTTCGTCGGCCTCGACACCGCACCGATCACGGTGCTCGGCAGCCGGGACTTCGCCTGGCTGCGCGACGACGCTCCCACCGATCGCCCGGACCGCGGACGCGGATCCGGCCCCGGCACGCGTGCCGACGAGCCGAAGCGAGGTGAGGACGAATGAACTTCAGCGCCCTCGTCCCCCTCCTCGTGACCCTGCCGCTCCTGGGTGCGGCCATCGCACTGATCGCCGGGCGGCACCGCCGAACGCAGATCGCTGTGTCGATCGCGACCCTGACCATCGTGCTCGCGATCGCCGCCGTGCTGCTGGTGGTCGTGGATGCGGGCGATGCACCGATCGCGGTCTCGGTCGGCGGCTGGCCGATCCCGTTCGGGATCGTGCTGTACGTCGACCGGCTGGCGGCCCTGCTGGTCGTCGTCTCGAGCGTCGTCCTGCTGGCCGTGCTGTTCTTCTCGGTCGGGCAGGGCGCCGCCGACAACGATGATGACACGCCGGTGTCGATATTCCACCCGTCGTACCTGATCCTTGCTGCGGGCATCTTCACCGCGTTCATCGCCGGTGATCTGTTCAATCTCTACGTCGGATTCGAGATCCTGCTCGTGGCCTCCTACGTGCTGATCACGCTCGGCGGCACGGAGTCGCGCATCCGAAGCGGTGTGGTCTACATCGTCGTATCGCTCGTGTCCTCGATCCTGTTCCTGGCGGCGATCGCAGTCATCTACGGCGCACTCGGTACCGTGAACATGGTGCAGATCTCGGAGCGCATGGTCGAGCTGCCGCAGCAGACCCAGACCGTGCTCCACGTGCTGCTCCTCCTGGCCTTCAGCATCAAGGCGGCCGTCTTCCCGCTCTCGTTCTGGCTGCCGGACTCGTACCCGACCGCGCCGGCACCGGTGACCGCCGTCTTCGCCGGCCTGCTGACCAAGGTCGGCGTCTACGCCATGATCCGCACCGAGACGGAGCTCTTCCGCGACAACGACGTGAACACGCTGCTGCTGGTGGTCGCCCTCGCGACGATGATCGTCGGGGTCCTGGGTGCGCTCGCCCAGGCCGAGCTCAAACGAATACTCTCGTTCACCCTGGTCAGTCACGTGGGCTACATGGTGTTCGGTCTGGCGATCGCCACACCGGCGGCGATCGGCGCGACCATCTACTACATGGTCCATCACATCGTCGTGCAGACCACCCTGTTCCTGGCCGTCGGTCTCATCGAGCGTCGTGCCGGCAGCACGTCGATCCTGCGCGTCAAGGGACTCATGCGGGCCGCCCCGGTGATCGCGGTGCTCTACTTCATCCCCGCCGTCAACCTCGGGGGGCTGCCGCCGTTCTCGGGATTCATCGGCAAGTACGCCCTGTTCGACGCGGCGGCCGAGGTCGGTACGCCGCTGATGATGGTGCTGATCGTGGCCGGCATCGTGACGTCGCTGCTCACGCTCTATGCGCTGATGCGGGCGTGGAACCTCGCCTTCTGGCGCGAGGAGGACGACTCGGCGGAAACGGAGGCGCGCATCTCGTACCTGGGTGCGTCGCCGGCGGCCGCCGTGGAGACCGAGCGCCGCGTCATCCCGCGCATCATGACCGCGGCGACCGCGGGGATGGTCGCGGTGACCGTCGCCCTGACGATCTTCGCCGGGCCGCTGTACGACGTGTGCGCCCGCATCGGCGCCGCGCTCCTGGAACCGGTCAGCATCTCGCAGCTCGAGGACGAGGCGGGACGATGACCGCGCCGATCCACCACACCTCCCGCGCCGATCACAGCGCCGCCAGCACCGCGGGCCGCCCGGCACGCCAGCCCGGAGACGGCGCGGGTGCCGCCAAGCGAGGCGTGCTCGCGCAGGTCTGGCGTCAGCTGCCGTTCTTCGTCTGGCTCATCGCCCTGTGGATGCTGCTGTGGGGTCAGTTCACCGTGCTGGCCTTCATCACCGGCCTCATCGCTGCGATCGCCGTCACCCGCGTGTTCCGACTGCCGCCGGTCGAGCTCTCCGGCCGGGTGAACCTCTGGTACGGGCTGGTCTTCGTCCTGGAGTTCATCGCGTCGCTGGTCAAGGGATCCTTGATCGTCGCGTGGCAGGTGCTGGATTTCCGGCGTCAGCCCGGCACCGCGATCATCGCCGTTCCCCTTCGCACGGACGACGACCTGATCATGACGCACACCGCCGTGACAGCGTCCCTCATCCCGGGGTCGCTCATCGTCGATGCCGATCGCGACCGGCGGATCCTCTACCTGCACGTGATCGGCGTGCGCGACGCGGCGGACATCGAGAAGCAGCGTGAGAGCGTGCTGCACTGGGAGCAGCGCATCGTGATGGCGGTGGGCTCGCGCGCCCAGATGGCACTGTATCGCCCGACTCGCTCCGCGTCGTCGGAGACACCGCAGCCGTCGCGGAAGGGAGGGACATCATGAGCATCCTGCTCGTCGTGATCTACGTGGTCTTCGCGATCGCCGCGCTCCTGACGCTGTGGCGCATCGTCAAAGGACCCTCGATCCTGGATCGGGCCGTCGCATCCGATGTCCTGCTCACGCTCGTGATGTGCGTGCTGGGTGCCGAGATGGCCATCAATCACCACACCCGCACGCTGCCGGTGCTGCTGATCATCGCGGCCGTCGGCGTGTTCGGATCGATCTCGATCGCGCGGTTCGTCGCGCGGAAGGACAACGTGGACCAGTGAACATGGACGAGATCCTGGATGTCGCGGCGCTGATCCTCATCCTGATCGGAGCGCTCCTGTGCCTGACGGCGGCGATCGGGCTGCTGCGCTTCCGCGACGTCCCGACCCGGCTGCACGCGGCGACCAAGCCGCAGGTGCTCGGCCTGATCCTGATCTGCCTGGCGATCGCGCTCTCGCTGCGGTCGTGGCCGGTCGTCGCCTTCCTCGTGCCGGTGGTGCTCTTCCAGCTCGCGACGGCGCCCCTTTCCGCCCACATGGTGGGACGGCAGGCCTACCGCAACGGGACCATCGACGAGCGGTCGCTCCTGGTGGACGAGCTCGCCGACTCGAAGCGGACTCCGCCGGCGGCCGGCGGCTGATCCTGCAGGATCAGTACCAGTTGACCGACTGGGAGTGGCCCCACGCCGAGCACGGTGTGCCGTAGACGGCGGAGATGTAGTCCAGTCCCCAGGCGATCTGGGTGGTGGCGTTGGTCTCCCAGTCCGAGCCGAAGGACGCCATCTTCGAGCCGGGGAGCGCCTGGGGGATGCCGGTGGCGCCGCCGCCCTCGTTGTAGGCCTGGTAGTCCCAGCCGGACTCCTTCTGCCAGAGCGAATCCAGGCAGGAGAACTGGTCGTCGCCCCACCCGTACTGCGATGCGGCGAGGCTGCGCGCCGTGGCACGGGCACCGTCGGGCGTGTTGGCCTGGGCGAGCGCCTCGGCGGCGGCTGCCTGTGCGGCCGCTTCCGCCGCTGCGGCATCCGCGGCCGCCTGCGCCGCCGCAGCGGCGTTGTACGCCGTCAGGGAGGCTGACACCTCGACGGATGCAGCCTTCATCTGCGTCGTGAGCGCGCGCACGGATCGGGTGGACAGCGACGAGGAGTCGCTGAGCTCGTCGATCGCGGAGGCGAGGTGGGCGGTGTCGACCTTGCCGGCCGCGTTGCGCTCCACAGCGAGGGCGACCGTGACCTGGAACGCGGCGTCCTGGTCGATCGGGCGCTCCGCTGTCGGGGCGACCGTCGGGCTGAGCGCGGCGGGTGCAGGGGTAACGGCCATCGCGCTCGCGGCGCCGGCCGAGATGCCGCCGGCGGTCAGGATCGCTGCGGCGACGACGACGGGCAGGAGGGACTTCTTCGCTCGGTTCGCGGCACGCGCGCGGCTGAAAGTGCGAAAGCGCACAGGACTCCAATGATCGGTCTTCCCTGCAGAAGCCCACGACGGTGGGGGCAGAGGGCAGACCTGGATCGCGGAGCGATCGGGGAACCCGGGGGCAGGCTGAGGGTGCCGGAGCCGGACCTTCGGGAGGTCGGACCAACCCGTACACGGTAGGCGGCGAGTCTGGACGAGTTCTCCGAGAACCCTGTCCGTTGCGTGTCAGCGGGCGGGCATGAGGGTCAGCGTGTCGGTGGTCGCCGCCGCCACGGCGCTCTCACTGAACGCCCACGGCGTCAGGCGCACGTGCTGCCACGCCTCGGTCTGATCGATGTAGTTCGGATGGTACGCGTGGCCGCTCGTTCCGGTGAGGTGGTTCCAGCCCGAGGCGTCGAAGTCCGACAGGTCGACGACCATTCTCATCGAGGGCACCGTCACCGTCTGGAAGCCGCTGCCGATGGTCCATCCGGTCGCGTTGGCCACCGATGAGCCGCCGCCCACTGCGTACGGACCGCGATTGAACAGCATCTCGATCGCGGGGATGCCCGAGGAGCCGAAGGTGCCGCTGCGCAGTTCGAGTGCGTGCAGCGCACCCCAGTTCCAGCGCGCCGGATCATCGCCCTGCGCAGTCACGATCCGGTCATAGGCGGCGCGGGCTGCGTGGACGAGCATCTGCTCCTGCCCGTCCACATCCAGCGCGTCGTTCGTCCACCAGGGCGAGCCAGGATCATCGAGCAGGCGATCGACGACCAGGAACAGCCGTCCCTGATCCGCCACAGGGGCGGGGTGCGCGCGACCGTTCACGAACAGGTCCGTCACGAGCTGGTCCCAGAGCACGTTGGCGTAGGCCGCGGCATCCGAGTCCGCATCGTTCTGCGCGTCCCACGATCGCAGCAGATCCAGCGCCGCGTCGGGACCGCGCTCGCCGACCGAGATGTCGGCGTATGCGGAGGCCAGGCGCTTGCCGAAGAAGAACTCGTTGTCGGCCTGGATGTCGCGCATGTCCTCGGCGGTCAGCGGGCCGCCGGCTGCCGCGCGCTGGAGGAGATCGGTGATCCGGGCCGCGCGCCAACCGCAATCCCAGTCTCGGGTGAAGGCGTAGGGGTAGTCCTCGTCGACGATAGCGTTGTTGGCAGTCACGATGTAGCCCGCAGGCGGGTTGTAGACGACGGGCAATTCCTCAAACGGGACATACCCCTGCCAGTCGTACGCCGGATCCCAGCCGGGCTGCGGCATCGAACCGTCGCCGGCGCCGCGGACAGGCAGCTTCCCCGGTGACTGGTAGCCGATGTTCCCGTCGACGTCGGCGTAGATCAGGTTCTGCGCGGGCACGTCGAACTGCTCGGCAGCGGCGCGGAATCCCTCGAAATCCTGGGCGAGGTTGAGAGCGAAGATGGATGCCGCTGTCGGGCCGGGCTCCAACGCGGTCCACTCGAGGCTGACGGCAGACTCACCCGCCGGGGCATCGGCGGGCGCGGTGATGGCGCCGTCGGTTCCGACGTACGGATCCGCCGCGATCGCGTCGAACTCGGGCGTGAGTCCCGACACGATCGGTCCGTGGACGGTGGAGCGGATGTCGAGCTCGACGTCGTCGCCACCCGCGACGCGGATCGTTTCGGAGCGCCGCTCGAGTGGCACGAGGGCCCCATCACGCCAGTAGGAGTTCCCGTCGACCTTCTCGATGTACAGGTCGGTGACGTCGGTGGTCAGGTTCGTGAACCCCCACGCGATGCGGTCGTTGTGGCCGATGACGATTCCCGGGACGCCGGAGAAGCTGAAGCCCGACAGATCGAACCCGCAGTCCGCGTTCTTGACGCGGCACTTCAGACCCACCTGGTGCCAGACGCTGGGCATCGCGGCGCCGAGGTGAGGATCGTTGGCGAGCAGCGGCATGCCGGTCTCGGTGAGGTCGCCCGAGACCACCCAGGAATTGGAACCGATGCCCTCGCCGGCGCCGCCGATCAGTTCGCTGACCGCCTCGATCACGCTGTCGGCCCGGCGCGACGTGACGGTTGCGGATGCGGGCAGCTCATCGGCGCTCGATGCGTCGGCGCTCGAAGCGACGGCGGCCCGCGCGACGGGCGGGACGGAATCGGCCGGTGTGATCGACGGAACGATCACCGGGTTCTGATCGAACGGGTAGCCCGGGTACAGCTCGTCGATCTGCTCGGGGTCGAAGTCGGGGGCGATCAGCGCGCGGTCGGTCTCATCCTCGATGTTCGTCCGGAGGTCCCATGCCATGGCTTTCAGCCACGCGACCGAGTCGACCGCTGTCCACGGCTCGATCTCGTAGTCCGCGTTCTGGAGGCCGAGCACCGCGTACTCCAGCGACACGTCCGCCCCGCGGTGCTCGGAGAGGTAGGCGTTGACGCCGTGTGCGTAGGCGTCGTAATACGACCGCACCGTCGGATCGAGCGCATCCACCTCCTCAGCAGCGACCTCGTGCCAGCCGAGGGTGCGCAGGAACATGTCTGTGGGCACCTGCGACTCGCCGAACAGCTCGGCCAATCGGCCGCTGGTCACGTGGCGACGGAAGTCCATCTCCCAGAAGCGGTCCTGCGCGTGGACGTAGCCCTCGGCGAAGAAGAGATCGTCCGTCGTCGATGCGGTGATGGTGGGGATGCCCAGCGCATCGCGCTGGACGGTGACGTCGTCCCCCAGGCCCTCGACGCCGATCGAGCCGGACAGCTGCGGGAACGAGCGCTGGATCGTCCAGACGACGAAGCCGGCGGCGATCAGGGCGATCACGACGATGGCGGCCACGAGGCTGAACGCACTGATCCCGATGATCCGACCGACGGAGCGCCGCCGGGGTGGCGCAGCCGACCCGGCGGCGTGTGGCGTGAGGAGGGGTCCCGTACGGGGCTTCGACATTGAAGTTCTCTCGGTGTCACGGTGTCGGACCCGGTCCCGGTGGTCGTGGTCCTCGAGGCCGCGATTCGGGTCGCGGCGTCGGAAGGCATCGTAACCCGCCGCGGGCCATCCCCGAAGAGATCAGCCGATCAGGCTGGGCTGCAGGTCGCGCAGCGTGCGCCGGTGCGTCATCCGGGTCACCCCGAGCGCCGTCAGCGCCAGGGCGCCGCCCAGCCACACCAGCAGCACTGTGATGTCGGCCCACACCCGGCCGAGGTCGCCGCCGTACATGAGCTGGCGCATCGCATCCACGACGTAGCCCATCGGCAGGGCGTGATGCAGGACAGCGAGCGGAGCCGGCAGGGTCTGCCACGGGAAGGTGCCGCCGGCGGTCACGAGCTGCAGGACCATCAGCACCAGACCGAGGAACTGCCCGACGGAGCCGAACCACACGTTCAGCGCCAGGATGATCGCCGCGTAGGTGAAGGACGCGAGCACCATGATCCCGAGCGTGGCGAGCGGATGCGCGAAGCCGAAGCCGAGCGCGACGGCGAGGATGCCGAACAGCGCGGCCATCTGCACCGCGCCGAGGAGGGCGGGGGTCAGCCAGCCGGCCACGGTCACGCGGATGGGCGAGTGGAGGGCGGTCACGGCGCGCCGCGAGATCGGCTTGACGATCAGGAAGAGCGCGTAGATCCCGATCCAGCCGGCGAGGGCTGCGAAGAAGGGTGCCAGGCCGGCGCCGTAGTTCGACGCCTTCGTGACGGCGCTGGTTTCGACATCGACGGGGTCGGACAGGGTCGCCGCCTGACGCTCGCGAGTGGGCTGATCTGTGTCGGGGAGCTGCGCCACGCCGGAGGCGAGTCCGCTCTGCAGTGTCTGGGCGCCGCCGGCCAGCCGGCCGATGCCGCCGTCGAGTTGTGCGGCACCGTCGCTCAGCTGCGCGGCACCTTCCGCGGCGGTTACCGCACCATCGGAGAGCGCGGCGGCACCGTCGGCGGCGGTGCGGGCGCCATCGGCGAGCTGCGCGCTGCCGGCGGCGACCTGGCCCGCGCCGGCGTTGAGGCGATCGACATCGCCGACCGCAGTCTGCACGCGCTGGTCGACCTCGGTCAGCTTCGCGCCCACCGGGTCCAGTTCGGCCAGGATCGCCGCGACCTCCTCAGGCGGAAGGCCCGCTGCGACCAGACGCGCTTCGATGTCCGCGCGCGCTTGCGGGAGGAGGCCGATGGCATCGGCGGATGCCGCGCCGACACGGTCGGCGACTGCGGCCAGCTGCGCCGTGCCGTCGGCGACCTGTCCCGCTCCGTCGCGGAGGGCGACCAGGTTGTCCGCGATCTGCGCCGTGCCGTCGGCGAGCTGCGCCGCGCCGGTCTGGAGCTGCGCGGTGCCGCTGGCCAGCTCCGCGGAACCGCTCGCCAGCTGCGCGCTGCCGCTCTGGGCCGTCGCCAGACCGTCCACCAGCTGCTGGGCGCCGCCGGCGGCCTCGGCCAGGTCGACCCGGATCGTCGCGAGCGCGTCCAGCAGCGTCAGTCCGCCTTCGCGGACGATCTTCTCGGCCACCGTGGCGCGGATCCGCTCGACGGCTTGCGTGCCGATCGTGCCGGCGAGGTAGTTGTTCGCGTCATTGGTGCGCAGCAGGATCTGCGCGGTGCGCGGCTGATCGGTCGTGATCGACGCGATCGATTCCGAGAAGTCCGCCGAGATCTCCACGGCGAAGTCGTAGTCGCCGGAGTCCAGACCGGCCGTGGCCGACTCGTCGTCCACGACGTGCCACTGGAAGCTCGCGTCCGAGACGAGCTCGTCGGCGACCTCGTGTCCGACGTTGCGGGCGGTGCCGTTGATCGTCGCGCCGTCGTCGTCGACCACGAGGGCCACCGGGATGTCGGCCAGCTTCGCGTACGGGTCCTGGTTGGCCCAGAGGTACAGTCCGCCGTAGAGCACGGGTACGGCGATCAGCGCGATCAGCGCGATGACGGCCATGCGCGTCGAGGTCAGGCGCCGGAATTCGGCGGCGATCATCTGCGGAACCTTCATGCGCGGGTCGCCTCGTCCTCGTCGGTCGGCGGAGTCCCGGCATCCGCTTCACCAGCGTCGGTCTCACGGCCGTCCTCGGATCCGAGCGTCGGAGAATTATCCGAATGTCGGACGATTTCGCCGGAATCCTCCGACGAAAGCGGGATCGTCCGACGTTCGGATGCCTCGGGGGCAGGGTCCGCGTCGGCGGCGGGTGCTTCGTCGGCGGGAACGGGGCGCTCCGCCTCGGCGGCGAGCACCTGCTCCTCGCCGGCGGCTGGCGACTCGGCGTGGGCGAGCAGGGCCGCCGAGGCGCGCCCGGCGATCACCAGGACCGCGAGTCCGCGGCCGGCGAAGTCCTCGGCGATCGACCACCACGCGGCGGGCTCCCCGCCGTGCCGGTCGGGCGAGGTGAGGACGAGCCCCGCGACGCCGGCCCGCAGCGCGGCGAGTTCGCACAGGATCCGGATCCGCTCCTCGGGCTCCACATTGCCGATCGGCGTGCCGGCGATCTCGGCTATGCCGAGATCCTCGAGCCAGCGCCGCGCGGCGATCGGATGCGACGCGAGGCCGGCGAACATGAGCTCCTCGGCAACGACGCCGGCGACCGAGACGTTCGGCTCGGGTTCGGAGACGTCGGGCGCATCGACCAGCGCGGTCGCCAGGCGAAGCGCCGAGGCATCCGTCCTTCCGTCGATGGTGACACTGCCGGCGTCGGGGCGCAGGCGGCCCGACGCGATCAGGCCGAGCACGGTCGGGCGCTGCTCGGTCTCCGCGGCGACCAGCACGACACGGCCGGACTCGAAGGTCAGGCTCGTCTCGGGCAGGGCGTGCATCCGCCGGCCTTTGGCGACCTCGCGCAGTTCCACCTTCACGATGCGTCTCCGATCAGTTCGGGATGCTGCGCGAGCAGCGCCACCGATTCGCGCCAGGACAGGCCCGCGATGCTCATCACTGCCTTCACCGCGAGGGCCTGCGCGTCGGGGGATCCCGCGTCGACCCGGGTGATCGCGCCCCGCGCGGCTTCCTCGATGAGCCGGGCGAGGGTGGGGGCGGCGATGTCGGTGCGCAGTTCGTCGCGCTCCTGCCCGGAGCGCACGATCTCCACCACGCGGCGTCGCAGCGGCGCGAGCGCTGCGGCGGTGTCGTCGATGTGGGCGTCATCGAGCGCGATCGCCGCGGCCACCTGCACGTGTGCGGCGTCGCTCCACAGGCGAGCGGCGAGCTGCGCCAGGGCGAGCCGCGCGTCCTCGGTCTCGATCTGCGCGGCGATGTCGTTGAAGCGCTGGGCACCCGAGGCGACGAGCTCGCGGATGATCGAATCGCGGTCCTCGAAGTGTCCGTAGAGCGCGCGGCGCGACAGGCCGGCGTCCTGCGCGATCACCCCGACCGAGGCCTGTGGATCGTGCGCCAGCGCGCGACGAGCCGCATCGAGAATGCTCTGCCTGTTCTGCTGGGCGTCACGGCGCCGCGGGCGCGCGGAGAGGTCGGTGTCGGTCACCCGATCACACTAACTAACTTGCACATAACTGTGCAAGTTAATGTCCGGTCAGTCGGTTCCAGCGTCGAACATGGCCGAATCGGATGCCGCTTCGATGGCGTCCTCGAGGGCTTCGACCGCGGCATCCGATTCGGTCGCGGACTCGGTGATCTCGTCCGCTTCGCCCGCCGTGACCCGCCCGACGAGGTCGCCGGTCGCGCCGCCGATCAGGCCCAGGCCGGCGTACTGCTCGAGTCTCGAGCGCGAGTCGGCTATGTCGAGGTTTCGCATCGTCAGCTGGCCGATGCGGTCGACGGGTCCGAAGGCGGCGTCGCCCACGCGCTCCATCGACAGTTTCTCGGGTGCGTAGGAGAAGTTCGGCCCCGTGGAATCGAGGATCGAGTAGTCCTCGCCGCGGCGCAGCCGCAGCGTCACCGAGCCGTCGATCGTCGTGCCGACCCACTTCTGGATCGACTCGCGGAGCATCAGCGACTGCGGCTCGAGCCAGCGGCCCTCGTACATCAGTCGGCCGAGGCGGCGACCCTGCTCGTGGTACGTGGCGAGAGTGTCTTCGTTCAGGATGCCGTTGACCAGGCGCTCGTATGCGATGAACAGCAACGCCATGCCCGGGGCCTCGTAGATGCCGCGCGACTTGGCCTCGATGATGCGATTCTCGATCTGGTCGCTCATGCCGAGGCCGTGCCGGCCGCCGATGCGGTTGGCCTCCAGGACCAGCGCGACCGGATCGGAGAACTCCACGCCGTTGAGCGCGACGGGGCGACCGGCATCGAAGGTGATCGTGACGTCTTCGGTCTCGATCTGCACCGTCGGGTCCCAGAAGCGCACCCCCATGATCGGCTCGACGGTCTCCAGCGAGACGTTCAGATGCTCCAGGGTCTTCGCCTCGTGCGTGGCCCCCCAGATGTTGGCGTCGGTCGAGTACGCCTTCTCGGCGGAGTCGCGGTACGGGAAGCCGTGTTCCACCAGCCACTGGCTCATCTCGGCGCGCCCGCCCAGCTCGGTGACGAAGTCGGCGTCCAGCCACGGCTTGTAGATGCGCAGGCGCGGGTTGGCGAGCAGTCCGTAGCGGTAGAACCGCTCGATGTCGTTGCCCTTATAGGTGGACCCGTCGCCCCAGATGTCGACGCCGTCCTCTTTCATGGCGCGCACCAGCAGCGTTCCGGTGACGGCGCGGCCGAGGGGCGTGGTGTTGAAGTAGGTGCGTCCGCCGGAGCGGATGTGGAAGGCGCCGCAGGCCAGTGCGCCGAAACCCTCCTCCACGAGTGCGCGCTTGGCATCGACGATGCGGGCGATCTCGGCGCCGTACTCGAGCGCGCGGTCGGGGATCGCGTCGATGTCGTCCTCGTCGGGCTGACCGAGGTCACCGGTGTAGGTGCAGGGGATGGCGCCCTTGTCGCGCATCCAGGCGACGGCGACCGACGTGTCCAGACCCCCCGAGAAGGCGATGCCGACGCGCTCGCCGACGGGCAGTGACTGGAGAACCTTCGACATGCCCTCGAGTCTATCGAGCGGCGCGCGGCCGCTCTGCGGATGAGGCGGCCGCGGCATCCCGATCGGAGCGACGAGCGCCGCGCCGGCGTCCGATCCAGATCACGAAGAAGGCGATGCCCACGATGACCGCAGCGATTCCGACGACGTAGCCGAGCACACCGAAATAGCCGAGGTCGAAGTTGTTCGGGTTCAGGAACGGGTACGGGTACCAGAAGGGGTCGCCCGAGACCGGGTTGGTCACCAGCGGGCCGCGGACGAGGGTGTACAGCACCCAGACGATCGGGAACGCGATGACGATCAGCACGTTCCGCCACGGGAGCCGGCGGCGCAGCGGGCCGACGAACAGGTCGACCAGCAGGAAGATCGGCCCGACGACGTGCAGCGTCTCGTTCGACCACGGCACCGGCTCGGCGCCCTGGGGCAGCTCGATGCCACGCAACAGCAGGTTGTAGACGACCCCGGTCACGATCATGTACGTCGTGACCGACGCGAGCGTGATCGCGAGTCCCCGCGATTCGCTGCGGAACTGCCTCCCGCGGCGGAAGTACCAGATCGCCGCCCAAAGGAGCACACCCACGGAGCCGACGTTGGAGAGGATCGTGAAGAAGCTGAAGAAGTTCGCAACGACCGTGCCGACGTCCTGACCGTTCTCGGCGGTCCGGGTGACAGAGGCGACCAGCTGGGTGATGACCGCCGCCAGGATCGCGACGGCCATCAGCAGACGGAGGATCGACCACGTGCGGGCCCATGCGGGTGAGGTGAGCATGGCGCCACCATATCGGCGTCCGGCGCCCCCTCTCGATAGGATGGGCGGTAGCTGTGCGATTAGCGTGGCATGGCCGACAAGCGGGGGAGCAGCCCATGCCAGGCATCGTGATCGTCGGAGTCCAGTGGGGCGACGAAGGCAAGGGCAAAGCCACCGACCTGCTCGGTGAGCGCACCGACTGGGTCGTCAAGTTCAACGGCGGCAACAACGCCGGTCACACGGTCGTGATCGGCGACGAGAAGTACGCGCTGCACCTGCTGCCCTCCGGCATCCTCTCTCCCGGCGTCACTCCGGTGATCGGCAACGGCGTGGTGGTCGACCTGGAAGTGCTGTTCGCCGAGATCGAGGCGCTGAACGCGCGCGGCGTCGACACATCGCGCCTCAAGGTCAGCGCCAACGCGCACATCATCACCCAGTACCACCGCACGCTCGACAAGGTCACCGAGCGCTTCCTCGGCAAGCGCATGATCGGCACGACCGGCCGCGGGATCGGCCCCGCGTACGCCGACAAGATCAATCGCGTCGGCATCCGCATGCAGGACCTGTTCGACGAGAACATCCTGCGCCAGAAGGTCGAGGGCGCGCTCGACCAGAAGAACCACCTGCTCGTGAAGGTCTTCAACCGCCGGGCGATCACGGTCGACGAGGTCGTCGACGACCTCCTGTCATACGCCGAGCGCCTGCGCGGCATCGTGTGCGACACCGCACTGCTCCTGGACAACGCGCTCGCCGCCGGTGACGTCGTCGTCTTCGAGGGCGGTCAGGCCACGATGCTCGACATCGATCACGGCACCTACCCGTTCGTGACCTCGTCATCGGCGACCGCCGGCGGCGCGGCCACCGGGTCCGGTGTCGGTCCGAACCGGCTCGATCGCATCGTCGGCATCGTGAAGGCCTATACGACACGCGTCGGCTCCGGTCCCTTCCCGACCGAGCTGTTCGACGCCCAGGGCGAGTGGCTGCGCTCCCGCGGCTTCGAGTTCGGCACGACCACCGGACGCCCCCGTCGCGTCGGATGGTACGACGCGCCCATCACGCGCTATGCCACGAGGATCAACGGCATCACCGACCTTGTGCTGACCAAGCTCGACATCCTCACCGGACTCGACGAGATCCCGGTCTGCGTCGCCTACGACGTCGACGGCGTGCGGTTCGACGAGGTCCCGGTGAACCAGAGCGACTTCCACCACGCGACGCCGATCCTGGAGTACCTGCCGGGGTGGTCGCAGGACATCTCGGGCGCGCGCACCTTTGACGAGCTGCCGATCGAGGCCCAGGACTACGTGCTGCACCTCGAGGAGCTGAGCGGCACCCGCATCTCGGTGATCGGCGTCGGAGCGGCGCGCGACGCCGTGATCGTGCGTCACGACCTCGTCGACTGACGACCGTCACTCCGTGAAGCTCTGGACCGGCGGGTACACCGCCCGCTCCGACGGCAACGCCACCGGCATCGGCGTCCTGCTGGCGGGCGATCCGGACGACGGCTCGGCGGGCGGGCAGCTCGCCTTCGCCGGCGACGCGGTCGTCACCGACGGATCACCGTCGTGGGTCAGCATCCATCCCGCACTCGAGGTTGTCTACGCGGCGATGGAGGATGCCGGCACGGTGCGCGCGTTCCAGCGCACCGGTGAATCGTCGTTCGCACCGCTGGGCGGCCCGGTCGAAGCCGGCTCGGCGGTCTGCCACGTCGCCGTGGCGCCGGACGGCGGGTCACTGGTGGCCAGCTGCTGGAACGACGGGCGGGTGGTGCGGATGAGGCTGGATGCCGCGGGCATGCCGTCCGCGCCGGTGATCGCCGCGGCGGCGGTGGATCCGTATGGACCGGATGCCGCCCCCAGCGATCTTCTGGGCGCGGTCGATCTGCGCCCCCGTGCCGACACCCGCGGAGCCGGCGAGTTCAGCGGCGCCGCCGATCTCGCCGACGCGGCGCGGGCCCTGCGCGCCGCGGCGGGCGCGGAGTTCGCGCACCTCATTCCGGAGCACGAGGTGCCGGTCTCCGGCGAGGAGGACTCGGACGAGCCGGCGCTCGA
This sequence comes from Microbacterium pygmaeum, assembly GCF_900100885.1. NCBI lineage: Bacteria > Bacillati > Actinomycetota > Actinomycetes > Micrococcales > Microbacteriaceae > Microbacterium > Microbacterium pygmaeum. The sequence continues at coordinate 465,282 of NZ_LT629692.1, read as the reverse complement.
GGATGCGGCATCCCGCGTCTCCCGCGCGCATCAGGCGATCTTCCTCCCGGATGACCTCGTCGCGACCACCGACATGGGCCTGGACCTGGTGCGGTTCTGGCGGGCGACTGCGGACGGGCTGCGGGCCGTGCAGCAGGTGGCGCTCCCGCGGGGGAGTGGACCGAGGCACATGGTCTGGCACCCGAGCGGGCACCTGTACGTCGTCGCCGAACTCAGCTGCGAGGTGTTCGCGCTGGCCGCGGAGGCGTCCGGCGCATGGCGGATCGTGACCGCGGCTGTGCTCGGTGCGCAGACGCTGGCCGGTGACACCGCCGCCGAGCTGTCGATGTCCCGCGACGGGGCATTCCTCTACGCGGGCGTGCGCGGCAGCAACACGATCTCCACGCTGCGGGTGCGCGGCGCCGGGGATGCGCTGAGTCCGGTCGCACTCGTGGATGCCGAGGTCGATTGGCCGCGCCACCATCTCGTGGTGCGCGACACGATCCTGATCGCCGGGCAGCACTCCGACGACGTCGTCTCACTGACCCTCGACCAGCGCACCGGGGTGCCATCGCGCGTGCGGCACCGGATCGACGTGCCGTCGCCGACGTGTCTGGCGGCGGCGCGCTAGATCTTCGCGTCCTGCTTCGGCAGGAACACCTGTTTGATGATCAGCAGGATCGACGCGGTCACCGGCACCCCGATCAGCGCGCCGAGGAGGCCGAGCAGCGTGCCGCCGATCAGGGCGCCGATCACCACCAGCGAGCCGGGGATCGAGATCGCCTTGCTCATCACGCGCGGGGTGATGACGTACGCCTCGATCTGGATGTAGATGAGGTAGCAGATCGCGAAGATCAGCGCGGCCACCGGACTCGTGAACAGGGCGAGGATCGATGCGGTGATCCAGTACAGCACCGGACCCACGAGCGGGATGATCGTGATGCAGAACGCGAGCACCCCCATCAGCAGCGGGAAGGGCAGCCCGAGGAACAGGTGCAGGAGGAACGCGACGATCGAGTTGAAGAACGCCAGGATCACCATGCCCATGAGGTACCCGCCGATGGAGTCGGTGATCTGGTTGGTCATGTCGCGGACCTTCGGGCGGTTGCGCGCCGGCGCGAACTGGACCATGGACTCCTTGATCGCCGGAAGCGACGCGACGAAGTAGAGCGTCAGGACGATGATGATCAGTCCGCCGGAAAGGGCGGTCGCGATGCCGGCGCCCACCTTGAGGATGCCGCCGGAGATCGCGGCGATGTTGGACGGATTCGTCAGGAACGACTGGATGTCGTTGATGAGCGTCGTCAGACCCTCGCCGAAGAACCCTTCCAGCCAGTGATAGAAGTCGGAGCTCTCGAAGTTCGTGATGGTCGCGGGGATGCCGGAAAAGAACTCGCCGAGCTGGTCGATGAGGGTCGGGACGACGAGCCAGAGCAGTCCGACGGCGAGCACGCCGAAGATGAAGAAGACGATGACGATCGCCCAGACGCGCTTGACGTGATGCCGCTCGAACCACTTCAGCACCGGGTCCAGGCCGAGGGAGGCGAACATCGCCAGCGCGATGTAGATGATCACCGTGGCGATGTTGGTCAGCGCGATGCCGAGGAGGATCGCAGCCAGGCCACCGAGGGTGAGGAGGAACCCCACGCCGAACGGGCTGTCCAGTCGTGCCCATAGCGGGCGTCCGCCCTTGTCGGCCGGAACGGTCGCGTCGGCGAGTATCTCACCGGTATCGGTGCCGCTGGCGGGGTCAGCCGCGAGGGGCTCGGGCGAAGGGGTGCCGTCGGTCATGGGTGACACTCTAGGGCCGGGGGCCGCGCGTGTCCGTCACCCGTCGGGTATGAATGACGGCATCCTCTCCGCGCGCGCGATGCCCGGCCGGTATCGTCGGGGAGCGAGGGGGATACATGACCGATCACACGAGCGCAGCCGGCTCCGCCGACGATGAGGCGCGGGCCACACTCCTGCGTCTGCGCGGAACCATCGACAACATCGACGCGGCGCTGGTCTTCATGCTCGCGGAGCGCTTCCGCGCCACCAAGCAGGTCGGTCTGCTCAAAGCGGAGCACGGGATGCCGGCATCCGACCCCGCCCGCGAGGAGCAGCAGATCGCCCGCCTGCGCACGCTCGCCCTCGAGGCCGAGCTCGACCCCGAGTTCGCGCAGAAGTGGTTCGCGTTCGTGGTGGCCGAAGTCATCCGCCACCACGTCGCCGCCGCGGAGGAGAGCTGATGGGCACGCACCTGACCATCGGGCGGCTGGTGGAGTCCGAGGAGTACTCGCCGGCCCGGCTGGTCGCCGCCCGCATGAACCGGCACACGTTCTGGTGCGGGCAGAGCGGCTCGGGCAAGACCTACGCCCTGGGCGTCGCGCTCGAGCAGCTGCTGCTGCACACCCGGCTCCCGCTGGTGATCCTCGATCCGAACTCGGACTTCGTGCGGCTCGGGGAGATCCGCGACGACGCCCCCGCGGCGGAGGCCGCCGAGCTCGCGCAGCGCGACATCCGCGTGCGCAGCGCATCCCCCGGCGTCGGCGAACCGCTGCACGCGCGCTTCCTCGAGCTGCCGCTGCGCTCGCGGGCGGCGATCCTCCAGATCGATCCGCTCCTGGACGCCGATGACTACAACGCGATGCTCCGGGTCGAGGGCGATGTCAGCATGATCCCCGACCACGACCTCGTCTCCTTCCTGCGCGCCCACCCGGACAAGATCCGCCATCAGCTGGCCCAGCGCCTGGAGAACCTCGGCGTGCCGCAGTGGAAGCTGTGGGCGTGGGGTCAGCGCAGCGTGACCGACGACATCGACGAACAGCCCGACGCGACGGTGGTCGACCTCGGCGGCTTCCCGACGCCGACCGAGTCGCGCGCCGCGGCACTCGCGGTCCTCGATCACCTCTGGGAGAACCGCGAGCAGCGCATCGGGCGGCTGATCGTGATCGACGAGGCACACAACCTCTGCACGCCGGATCCGGTCTCGCCGGTGCAGCGCCTGCTCACCGAGCGCATCGTGCAGATCGCCGCGGAGGGCCGTAAGTACGGGCTGTGGCTGCTGCTGTCGACCCAGCGCCCGTCGAAGGTGCACCCGAACGCGCTGTCGCAGTGCGACAACCTGGCGCTGATGCGGATGAGCTCGCCGCGCGACATCGACGAGCTGGCCGGCGTCTTCGGCTACGCGCCGGAGTCGCTGCTGGAGCGCTCGACCTCGTTCCCGCAGGGTCAGGCCCTGTTCGCCGGCGGCTTCGTGGACCAGCCGAGCCTGGTGCAGATGGGTGCGCGGCTCACGCACGAGGGCGGCGTCGACGTTCCGGTTCCGCTGCGCTGACGGCAGCGGAACCGGCGGTCTCAGGGGATCGCGCGTCGCAGCGTGAGGAAGGCGATCCCGGCCAGGACCGCACCCAGCAGCCCGCCCCAGAGTGAGAGCCCGACGACCCCGACGCTGCCGAACCAGCCGAAGACCGCGGCCCAGGCATCCATTCGCCCGACCAGCCACAGGCCCGCCACGAGCAGCACTCCGATGCCGACCAGCACGATCGTCAGCGCCACAGCCCCGAACCGCTTGTAGATCGTCGCGGCCCAGAACCCGATCACGAAGAACAGCATCGCCGCCACGAAGTTCAGCAGGAACGCGCCGCCCGGGCCCGCTTCCCAGATCCAGGGGAGGCCGAAGAAGTATCCGTTCATCCCCCAGCCGTCAGTGGCCATCTCGATCAGGCCGCCGATCACGGAGATCCCGGCGAGGATCGCAGAGGTGAGGGCGGCGGTCAGGAGGGTTCCGAGGTAGAACTCGCGCCGTGTGACGCTCATCGCCTGCGAGAACGGGAAGGTGAGCGTGAGCGCCTGGATGCCCACCACCATGAAGTACCAGAGCGGCGCCTGCCCGCCGCCGCCGTACTTCGGGCCGTCGATGCCGGCATTCTGCAGGATCGCGTAGATCGCGAGCGTCAGCGCGAACGCGCCGCCGAGGATGATCAGCGGGATCCAGATGTAGGTCTGCCGGTTGATCAGCTGCATGCGGACGACGCCGAGCGTGCGGTTCGGGACGCGTGCGCGGTCGCGGGTGACATCGAGGGTGGTCATCGCAGTGCTCCTTCGTCGATGGCGGATGCTTCGCCTGCGGCGCCGATCGATTCGGCGGCGTGCTGGGTGGTGCGCACGATGAGCTGCTGGAGCGAGACCGGCGCGACATCCAGGCCGGAGGCGGTGAGGCGCTCGCGGTCGGCCGCGGTGAGCGCGCCGAGGACGGTGACGGATGCCACGTGTCCGAGCGTCTCGCGATGGATGACTTCGCGGCCGGCGACGAAGGCGTCGACGACGGCGGCGTCGCCCACGATGTTCGCAGCGCGGTCACGGACGGCATCGGTGTCCTCGTCCATGATGATCCGGCCGCGGTCGATCACGAGGACCTTCTCGATGAGGTTGGAGACCTCGTCGATCAGGTGACTGGACAGGATGATCGTGCGCGGGTGCTCGGTGTAGTCCTCGAGCAGCCGGTCGTAGAAGATCTGGCGGGCCACGGCGTCCAGGCCGAGGTACGGCTCGTCGAAGAAGGTGATCTCGGCCCGCGAGGCGAGGCCGATGACGACCCCGACCGCGGAGAGCTGGCCCCGGGAGAGCTTCTTGATGCGGCGCTTCATCGGCAGCTGGAAGTCGTCGATCAGCCGCTCGGCCAGCTGCTGGTCCCAGTGCGGGAAGAACAGCCGCGCGGTGGCGAACGCGTGCTTGGGCAGCGCGTCGTCGGGGTACTTCTGACTCTCGCGCACGAAGCACAGTCGCTGCAGGACCTTCGTGTTCTCGTACGGGTTCTGGCCGAAGACGCGCACCTCGCCGCGGGTGGCGAAATTCTGCGCGGTGAGGATCGACATCACCGTCGTCTTGCCGGCGCCGTTGCGCCCCAGCAGCCCGTAGATCGTGTCGGCTTCGATGCGGAACGAGACGTCATCGACTGCGACCGTGTCGCGGTAGCGCTTCGTGAGGCCCTTGACCTCGATCACGTCGGTCATCGTGAGGTTCCTTCCGTGGTGTCTGCGGTGTGCGCGCGATCGAGGATCAGAGCGCTCAGGTCTTCCGGACCGAGGCCGAGCTTGCGCGCCTCGATGAGCAGCGGTTCGACGTACGCGGTGGCGAAGGCGGTGCGACGCTCCTCCAGCAGCAGTTCGCGGGCGCCCGGCGCGACGAACATGCCGATACCCCGGCGCTTGTAGAGCACTCCCTTGTCGACGAGCATGTTCACTCCCTTGGCGGCGGTGGCCGGATTGATGCGGAAGAACGCGGCGAGCTCGTTCGTCGACGGCGCCTGGCTCTCTTCGGCCAGGCTCCGATCGATGATCGAGTCCTCGACCCCCTCTGCGATCTGCAGGAAGAGGGCTCTGCCTTCTTCGATCACGTGACGCCTCCGCTTTGTCGGTTCCTTACTTGACTAAGTAACCACGGAACCACATGCACGTCAAGGCCTCGATCCAGATCAGGTGATCGGGCGGAGACAGGAGCTTTCCGCCGAAATCCTCCTGCCCCGGCAAGATCACCTGATCTCGTGCGGTGCGGCGGGTCTCAGGAGTGGGGTTTGGGCCGGATGACGCGACCCGGAGCCGTATCGGAGCTGCGGGCCGGGACCGGCCACGGCTGGCGCTGCGCTGCGGGAGGTGTGGCGTTCGTCGCCGGGGCACCCGGCGCCTCGCCCGTTGTCAGCTCGAGGGCGACTCTGCCCTCGAGCACCTCGATCGCGTCATCGGAGAGCAGGATCAGCCCGTCCAGCTCCTCGCGCACGCGGCGGTAGGCGACCTGGCGCTCGGCGGGCGTCGCGGCCTGATCGATGGCGATCGAGAGGAGCTGCTTCGCGGTGTCCAGCCGCTTGCGCTCGGCATCGCTGAAGGATGTGTCGCGGATGCGCCTGGCATCGCGTTCGGCGACGTCGAAGGCCACCTCGAAATCGGTGACGGCGTCGCGGTACTCGGCGAGCTGGTCCTTCGTGATCCGCGCTTTGACGGATGCGGGGCGCAAACCGTCCGCGACCTTCTTGGCGCGCAGGAAGGCAGCGGTCAACGGCTGGCGCCCGTCGCTCATGGCCGGGAAGGCGATGAGCTTCGCGACATCGAGTTCGTACTCGAGCCAGCGCGCGGTGACCGCGTCGTGCGCGGCGAAGAGGCGCTCCAGCTGGGTCGGTGCCGCGCCCGACGCCTCCGTGGAATCGGCAGTGTTCGCGGAGGACGCACGACCGGCGATCGCGACCGGTCCCGCAACGCCGCCCCGCGCTGCGGCCTTCAGTTCGGCTTTCGCGTGGATGACTTCGAGCCGCCGCTTGTGGCGCAGGCGCGCACCGCGCTCCCACGCCCGGCCGACGCCGGCGAGCACCCCGAAGAGGGGGAAGGCGAGCCACCAGAAGTTGCCCGCGAACTGCCAGAACTGCTCCACACTGTCATGCTAACCGTCGCCCGACGGCACCCGCTCGGCTCGAAGCAGGCTGCCAGGCGACTCAGGCCTGCGGGCGGTTCGGCAGCCAGCTGGGGATCGGCCACGTGGCGCCGCGTGGGGGAGCAGCCGGCCGAGGCGCTGCGCCCGCCTGCCGCTCCGCCTCGTCGAACGCGATCCTCAGTGCGCGCACCGCATCGCGGTACTCGACGAACCGCTGCGGCGGGACCTTCTCGCGAGCCGATGCCGGTCGCAGCGTGCTCGCCACGCGCTGGGCGCGCAGGAACGCCAGGGTGGCCGGGTTGCCGGAGTCGCTCAGCTGCGGGTGGTCGAACGCCGTCATCGGATCGGTCTCGTAGCGCATCCAGCGCGCGAGGACGGCGTCATGCTCCCCGAACAGCTTCTCCAGCGGGAGCGGGTCGGTCGCGGAGGCCGCGTGATAGGTCGCACTGATCGCCTTGACGCGCGTGCGGGTCGCACGCAGGGCGAAGGCCGCAGACTTCTCGCGGCGCTTGGCCTCGAGCAGACGCCGCTTCGCATCGCTGGTCTCCGGGCTCACGACGATGCCGGCGGCGTTGAGCACACCGTCGAGGAAGGATGAGCCGAACCCGGGCGCGCCGGAGTCGGCGTGCGCCGCAAGGACCTCGGCTTGCGCTTCGCTGACCTTGGCCCGGGCGGCGATCAGGGCCCGATAGGCCGTCGCCTCCTCGTGACGGGCGGCGTCGAGTTCGAGCCGTCGCGCACGACGGCCCTTCATGGTGAGTCCGGCATAGGCTGCGGTTCCGGCGCCGGCGGCAGCCGGAGCCACCCACCACCAGCCCTCGACGAAAAGGAGGAACGGCTCCACGAACCCATGCTAATCGCCGTGGGGCTCAGCCGCCCGGGCGGTCAGCGAACCGACAGCTGGGCGGCATCGGTCATCCGAAGAGCAGTGCCAGCACGGTCGCGCCGCCGCCGACGAGGATCAGCGCGACGATGACGACCCACGCGATGACCTTGACCCGCTTCTGGCGCGTCTGGTTGTAATCCGCGTACTCGTCGTCCGGTGCCATGCGGTCAGTTTAGGCGCTCGGCTCGACGACCGTTGCGCCGAAGGCGGCGGGGAGGGTTGCGGTGGACAGCCCCCGCAGCTCGCCGAGCGGCACGGTGAAGACGTCCTGGATCTCGAGCGCAGGCTCCCCGCCGTCGCCGGGGATGTCGGTGACGCCGATCCGCAGCACGGGGTAGCCGCGCCCATCGCAGAGGCCGCGGAACTTCACGTCGTCCTCGCGGGGAACGCTCACGAGCACGCGCCCGGTGGATTCCGAGAAGAGGGCGGATGCGGCATCCACCCCGTCCCGCTCCATGATCTCGCGCAGCCACACCCGGGCGCCGATGCCGAAGCGCATCACGCCTTCGGCCAGCGCCTGGGCGAGGCCGCCGGAGGACAGGTCGTGTGCGCTGGAGACCAGCGACTGCTGGGAGGCGGCGTGCAGCAGCTCGGCGAGCCGCTTCTCGGCTGCGAGGTCGACCGCCGGCGGGCGTCCGCCGAGGTGCCCGTGCACGGTGCCGGCCCAGGCCGACCCGCTGAGCTCGGTGGAGGTGACGCCGAGCAGGTAGATGTTCTCGCCGGGATCCTGCCAGCCGCTCGGAATGCGACGGGCGACGTCGTCGATGATGCCGAGGACGCCCACCACCGGAGTCGGGAAGATCGGCTGATCGCCGGTCTGGTTGTAGAAGCTGACGTTGCCGCCGGTGACGGGGATCCCGAGCTCGAGGCATCCGTCCGCCAGCCCCGCGACGGCCTGGGAGAACTGCCACATGACCTCGGGGTTCTCCGGGCTGCCGAAGTTCAGGCAGTCGGTGACGGCGGTGGGGGCCGCGCCGGTGACGGCGACGTTGCGGTACGCCTCGGCCAGCGCGAGCTTGGCGCCCTCGTAGGGGTCGAGCTGGCAGAAGCGGCCGTTGCAGTCGGTGGCGATCGCGAAGCCGAGGCCGGAGGCCTCGTCGACCCGGATCATGCCGGCGTCGTCGGGGAAGCTCAGCGCCGTGTTCCCCAGCACGAAGTAGTCGTACTGGTTGGTCACCCACGACGTGTCGGCGAGGTTGGGGCTGGAGACGAGCTGGACGAACTGGGTGCGCAGGGTGTCGGGATCATCGGTCCGCGCGAGCGCAGTGGCCGAGTCGTCGCGGAGCGCGTCGATCCAGGTCGGGTAGGCGACCGGGCGCTCGTAGACCGGTCCGTCGACGGCGACCGTGGACGGGTCGACGTTGACGATCTCCTCGCCGTGCCAGTCGATGACCAGGCGCCCGTCGCCGGTGACCTCGCCGAGGACGCTGGTCTCGACGTCCCACTTGGCGACCACGGCGAGAAAGGCCTCGAGCTTCTCGGGCGCCACGATCGCCATCATCCGCTCCTGGCTCTCGCTCATCAGGATCTCTTCGGGCGTGAGGGTCGGGTCGCGCAGCAGCACGCTGTCCAGAGCGACCTTCATGCCGCTGCCGCCGTTGGCGGCCAGCTCGCTGGTCGCGCAGGAGATGCCGGCGGCGCCGAGATCCTGGATCGCCTCGACCAGGTCGTCGCGGTAGAGCTCGAGGCAGCACTCGATGAGCACCTTCTCGGCGAACGGGTCGCCGACCTGTACGGCGGGGCGCTTGGTCGGACCGGTGGAATCGAACGAGTCGGAAGCGAGGATGGATGCTCCGCCGATGCCATCGCCGCCCGTGCGGGCGCCGAACAGGACGACCTTGTTGCCGGCGCCGCTGGCATTGGCGAGCTTGATGTCCTCGTGGCGCATCACTCCGACCGCGAGCGCGTTGACGAGCGGGTTGCCCTGGTAGACCGCGTCGAAGACGGTCTCGCCGCCGATGTTTGGCAGCCCGAGGCAGTTGCCGTAGAAGGAGATCCCGCTGACGACACCGTGCACGACGCGCGCGGTGTCGGGGTTGTCGATCGCCCCGAAGCGCAGCTGGTCCATGACGGCGACCGGCCGGGCGCCCATCGAGATGATGTCGCGGACGATGCCGCCCACGCCGGTCGCGGCTCCCTGGAACGGCTCGATGTAGCTCGGGTGGTTGTGCGATTCGACCTTGAAGGTGACCGCCCAGCCCTCGCCGATGTCCACGACGCCGGCGTTCTGGCCCATGCCCACCATGAGGCGGGTCTTCATGTCGTCAGAGACCTTCTCGCCGAACTGGCGGAGGTAGATCTTGCTCGACTTGTAGGAGCAGTGCTCCGACCACATCACCGAGTACATCGCCAGCTCGCCGCTGGTGGGGCGGCGGCCGAGGATCTCGCGGATCCGCGCGTACTCGTCGGCCTTGAGTCCGAGGGCGCCGTACGGCTGCTCCTTCTCGGGGGTCGCGATCGCGTTGTCGACCGTATCCGCTGCGGGGCGGGGCGCTGCGGCGGGGACGGTTTCGGTGGGGGTGGTCACGCGGCTGAGCTCCAGGATTCGAGGGACGCCGGACCGCCCCAGTCTAGTTGGCGGCTACGCGCCGGCGCGGGCGAGGGCGTCCTCGAAGGCGACCCACGCGAGCATCGCGCACTTCACCCGCGCGGTGTACTTCGAGACCCCGCTCAGGGCCTCCGCGTCGCCGTACGTCTCCTCGTCGAGCGCGATGGTGCCGCGCGAGCGGAGCGCCGTGCGGAAGCCGTCGACGAGAGCGGATGCCTCGCCCGGCGGCATCCGGCCTTCGCCGTCATCGATCAGCACGGCCAGCATCGAGGCGGACGCCTGCGAGATCGAGCAGCCGGAGCCGTCCCACGTGACGTCGCGGACGGTGCCCTCGCCCGTCAGACGCACGCGAAGCGTGATCTCGTCGCCGCAGATCGGGTTGCGCTGATGGGAGGTCGCCGTGGGCGCCTCCTCGTCCGCGAGCCCTTTGCCGTGCGGGCGCTTGGAGTGCTCGAGGATGAGCTCCTGGTACAGCGATTCGAGGCCGCTCACTCGGTCGCCCCGAAGAACGCGCGCACGCCGGAGAGTGCGTCCAGGAAGAGGTCGACCTCGTCGTTCGTGGTGTACAGGGCGGTCGAGGCGCGCACGGACGCGGTGAGCCCGAACCGGCGGTGCAGGGGGGCGGCGCAGTGGTGTCCGACCCGCACCGCGATGCCGCGGGAGTCCAGCAGCTGGCCCACGTCGTGCGCGTGGACGCCTGCGACGTCGAACGCCGCGAGGCCGACCCGGTCGACGGTCGGCGCCCCTGAGCGTGTCGCAGGGTCGCCCAGCACGCGGACCCCCTCGATCTGTCGCAGCCCCTCGCGCAGCCGGCGCTCGAGCATCCGCTCATGGGCGTGGACGGCATCCATTCCCACCGCGTCGAGGTAGCGGACCGCGGCCGCCAGCGCGATCGCCTGCGAGACCGGCTGGGTCCCCGCCTCGAACCGCTGCGGCGGAGGCAGGTATTCGGCCGAGTCCAGCGAGACGGTCGTGATCATCGAGCCGCCGGTGAGGAACGGCGGCAGGGCCTCGAGCACCTCGCGTCTGCCGTACAGCCCGCCGATGCCATACGGACCGAGCATCTTGTGACCGGAGAACACCGCGATGTCGACGCCGAGCCCCGGCAGGTCCAGCGGGAGGTGCGGCGCCGACTGGCAGGCATCGAGCAAGGTGATCGCGCCGGCGGAGCGGGCGAGCGCGACGAGCTCCACCACCGGGTTCACGATGCCGAGGACGTTCGAGACGTGCGTGAAAGCCACGATGCGGGTGCGATCCGAGATGACGGATGCCGCGGCATCCAGATCGATCGTCCCGTCCTCGCGCACGGGAATATGCCGCAGGACCGCACCCGTGCGCGCGGCGAGCTCCTGCCAGGGGATCAGATTCGCGTGGTGCTCGATCTCGGTCACCACGATCTCGTCGCCCGGCGCGAGCGCGAATCGCGCGCTCGCCGGTGCGCCGCGCCCGAGGGTTGCGTTGCCGATCGCGTACGCCACCAGGTTCAGACCGGCGGTCGCCCCGCTCGTCCACACCAGCTGCTCGGGCTGAGCCCCGACGAAACCGGCGACGGTGGCGCGGGCGTCTTCGAACAGCTCCGTCGCCTCTGCGGCGAGGGTGTGCGCGCCGCGATGGACGGCGGCGTTCTCGCGGGTGAGGAAGGACACCTCGGCATCGATCACCTGACGCGGCTTCTGGCTGGTCGCGGCGGAGTCGAGGTACACGAGCGGCTGGCCGCCCACCGAGCGACTCAGGATCGGGAAATCCTCGCGAACAGCGAGGGGATCCAGCGCGCGTGGTGCGGCATCCAGGATGGGCGAACGGGTCGGAGAGGGCACTCCTCAAGGCTACGCCGGGGGCCTGGGAGCCGGGCGGTCAAGCCGTCGGGAGCGGGGAAGCGGCCCGCCTACGATGGGAGCGTGGACTTCTCCTTCGCCTTCACGCCGGACCTGATCGCGGTGTTCCTGACGCTGTTCGTGCTCGAGATCGTCCTCGGGGTCGACAATGTCATCTTCATCTCGATCCTCGCCAGCAAGCTCCCGAAGGAGCAGCAGGCCCGCGCGCGCAACCTCGGGCTGACGCTCGCGATGCTGATCCGTGTCGTGCTGGTGTTCTTCGCCGGGTGGATCATCACGTTGAAAGAGGACGTGATCGTCCTGTGGGGGATGGGCTTCTCCTGGAAGGACTTCATCCTCATCGCGGGCGGACTGTTCCTGGTCTACAAGGCCGTCACCGAGATCCACCACAAACTCGAGGGCGCCGAGGAGGAGCACGGCGCGGGCGGCAAGGTCGCGCAGGTCACGTTCGCCTCCGTCCTCACGCAGATCCTGCTGCTGGACATCGTCTTCTCGCTCGATTCCGTCATCACCGCGGTGGGGATGACCGAGAACCTCCTCGTGATCATCACGGTGGTGGTCCTCTCGTTCGGCATCATGCTGTTCGCCTCGCGCTTCATCTTCGCCTTCGTCAACAAGCACCCGACCGTGAAGATGCTCGCGCTGTCGTTCCTTCTGCTGATCGGTGTGTTCCTGGTCGCCGAGGGCTTCGGCGTGCACATCGACAAGGCGCTCATCTACGCTCCGATGGCCTTCGCGATCCTCGTCGAGGCGCTGAACCTGATCTACGCGTCGCGGAAGGCAAAGCGCGAGCAGCGCGCGTCGCACGCGGTGCAGCTGCGCCCCCAGTACCCCGGCGTGGATGAGTCGATCGCCGTCTCTGCGGCCCTGACGAAGGGGCCGGATGCCGGCGCCGTCGGCCTGTCCCGCAAGCCGGTCGCCGGGGCCGAAACGCCCCGCGACGACGACGAGCGCGCGGGCCTCGGCTGAGGCGAGCAGGACCGGCCCGATAGCGTGTGGGCATGCTGAACCTCGAGTACGCCCGCGACCTCGTGATGACCGGGGCCCTGTTCGGCGTCGTCACCTTCGTCTGGGCCGGCTGGGGCCAGGAGCGTCCGCCGAAGGGCGTGATCTGGCGCGTGCTGCTGGTGCTCCTGCAGGTCGGCGGGCTCGTGCTGGCCGGGTTCGGCATCGCCGGCGCGATCCGCCACTGGGACACCCCGACGACGCTCGCATCGGGCAGCCCCGCCCTGACCGGATACATCGTCGTGTTCTGGCTCGAGGTCGCCGCGATCATCGCTCTCACGATCTTCTACGTCCGGACCGACCGCACCTTCCTCGTCGCGCCGACGGTGCTGATCATCGTCGGCGTGCACTTCGTGCCGCTGGCCTTCGTGTTCGGTCAGCCCCTGATCATGGTCGCGGCGATCCTCATCACGGCCGTCGGGATCGTGGTCCTGTTCCTGCCGCGCGAGGTGGCCGCGCCGAGTTTCTGGTGCGGCATCCTCTCCGGTCCGGTCTTCCTGGGGATCGGCACGTGGGCGCTCGTCGCGGGGCTGGGCGCGCTCGGCTCCTGACTCGCACTCCGTCAGCGCACGCTGACGCGACCGCGGTCCGGTGACACCGCGGCGGACGCAGGCTCGAGCGCGACGGACCACTGCCTCCAGGTGGGATCGAGATCGGACTCGTGGCTCTGGCCGCCGAGATGACGGGCGATTGCTCCGGGCTGGTCGAGCACGAGATGCCCCGGCGCGGCCGGCGGGCGGAAGCCGACGGCGATCACTGAGTCGACCACGCGTGCATCGCCGAGCACGCCGGGCTCGGGCACGACCCCGTCGACCTCGAGGGTCTCGCACAGCACCGGGCCGCCTGCATCGGCCACATCGAAGGACGAGCGGAGATGGCCGCCGGTCTCGGCATACCTGCCGAGCACGAGCGTCTCGCGGACCAGCGCCCGTGCCTGCGGCTGGAGGAAGATCGTCGTGCGTCGTCGCACGTCCGCCCCCGCGGCCAGGACGAACGGCAGACCGTGCCAGCGCAGCACGCCCCCGGCGCCCACATCGATGTCCACGATCCATTCGGACGGCACGCCGCGGGTCGGATACGCGACGGTGCCTCCGACGTCTTCGAGATCGAGGGTGCAGCAGTCGCCGACCTCCACGCGGATGTGCACCCGGTCGCCGCCGAGCAGCAGCATTCCTGCGGCGGTCAGCGCCACCCGCGCACGACGCTCAGCGCGATCGATCAGCCGGGGTGCCAGCGCGCCGACGACCAGGTCGACGTGGGCGCGGGGATCCCCCGCGGTCACGGCGATCCGGGTCGTGCTCATCCGTGCTCGTGCTCGTGCTCATGCGTGTGCTCGTGCTCGTGCTCGTGCAGGAAGCCGCCTCCGGGGTGCTCCTCGTCGGCATGGAAGTGCGGCGCCATCGGGCCCGGATCCTGCGGGACGTGCGATCCGTTGCGATGACCGGCCAGGACCTCGAGAACCCACGATCGCAGCGCCGCCACCGATACGGCATCGGTGCGCGAGAGCGCCAGCACCGCCCGGCCGTCGCGGGCCGCCTCGGCATCGGCGACCATCCGCGGCACGTCGACGCCGACATACGGGGCCAGATCGGTCTTGTTGACCACCAGCAGGTCGGCGCGTCCGATGCCCGGGCCGCCCTTGCGGGCGACGTCTCCGCCGCCGGCGACGTCGAGGACGAAGATCTGGGCGTCCACCAGGGCGGGCGAGAAGGTGGCCGTCAGATTGTCGCCGCCCGACTCGATCAGGACGACATCCAGCGGCGCGAAGTCCCGCTCGAGGTCTTCGGCGGCGAGCAGATTCATCGTGATGTCGTCCCGGATGGCGGTGTGCGGGCACGCGCCGGTCTCGACCGCGCGGATGCGCTCGGGTTCCAGGACGCCGGCCGAGCGCAGGAAGCGGGCATCCTCGTCGGTGTAGATGTCGTTGGTGATCACGCCGAGCCGCAGGTCGTCGGCGAGCGATCGGCACACCGTCGCGATCAGCGACGACTTCCCGGTGCCGACGGGGCCGGCGACGCCGAGACGCAGCGCGCGGGTGGGGGGAAGGGAGTCAGGCACGGAAGAGCCTCCTGGTGGTCACGGCGTGGTCCTGCGACCATGCCTCGGCTTGCGGCGCGCCGGCCGCGGGGATGTGGGCGTGTTCGGTGATCGCGGCGAGCCGGGACACGTGCGGCTCCATCGACGCGCAGGCCTCCAGGACCCGACGAACACCACCGGCCGGGTCGCCGGGCTCGAGTTTGAGCAGCGCGGCGACCGCGCACGCCATGTCGTCGTAGATCGTCAGGCGGACGAGCGTTTCGGCATCGAGCCCGGTGTGCGCGGCGATCGCGCCGAGCACCAGCGGACGCGGCGGCGAGGCGCCCGTCTCGCCGAAGGACGAGGTGGCCTCCGGCCAGACGGCAGCCGCCAGCCGCAGGAGACCCCGCCCGAGATCCCGCGACGCGTCACGGATCGCCCCGCTGGGCGTGCGGGCGCTCCACGCCCGTTCGATCCGCGTCATCGGCCGGCAGTCCAGCGCGGCGTGCCGGGCGACGACGGCGGTCGCGGCATCCACCATCGTCGTCGTGCGGGCGCGGGCCGCCAGGAACAGCCCGATCTGGTCGACCGGGAGGCCGCCCAGCAGCGCCGGCTCCACCCCGGAGGACTGCGCGTGCCCCCCGCTGGGGAGCCGGGCATCCGCCAGGAGGAGGCTGATCGTCTGCGCTGCCGGCTGCATCAGAAGAGGTTGTAGAGCTGAGCGAGAGGGAGGGATGCCGCGGGTGCCGGCTCCACTGGATCGCCGTCGATCGAGATCTCGAACGTATCGGGGCGGATCGCGATCTGCGGCAGGACGTCGTTGTTCTTCATCTGCGCCTTGCCGATCGCGCGGGTCGGACCGACCGCCGCGAGGCGGCGACGCAGGCCGAGGTGCTCGGCCAGACCCGCATCGAGCGCGGCCGGCGAGACGTAGGTCACGGCGAGGTCGGCGCCGATGGCGTCACCGAATGCGGGGCGTTGCAGCACCGGCTGCGGAGTCGGAATGGAGGCATTCGGGTCGCCGAGGCTCGCCCAGGCGATCATTCCGCCCTTGACGACCACCGCGGGCCGCACGCCGAAGAACTTCGGCTCCCAGATCGCGAGATCGGCGAGCCGGCCCACCTCGACCGAGCCGACGTCGTAGGCGATGCCGTGGGCCACGGCCGGGTTGATCGTGTACTTGGCCACATAGCGGCGCGCGCGCTCGTTGTCGGCCGGCATGCCGCCGCCGAGCGGACCCCGTCGGTGCTTCATGACGTGGGCGACCTGCCAGGTGCGCGTGATCACCTCCCCGATACGGCCCATCGCCTGCGCGTCCGAGGAGGTCACCGAGAGAGCGCCCATATCGTGGAGGATGTCCTCCGCCGCGATCGTGGTGCCGCGGATGCGCGACTCGGCGAACGCGAGATCCTCGGGCACCGCCGGGTTGAGGTGGTGGCAGACCATGAGCATGTCCAGGTGCTCGGCGACCGTGTTCACGGTGTGCGGCAGCGTGGGGTTCGTCGAGCCGGGGATGACGTTCGGATGGCCGGCCAGGGTCAGGATGTCAGGCGCGTGCCCGCCGCCGGCGCCCTCGACGTGGAAGGCGTGGATCGAGCGGCCGGCGATCGCGCCGAGGGTGGATTCCACGAAGCCGGCCTCGTTCAGCGAGTCGGAGTGCAGGGCGACCTGCAGGCCCCAGTCCTCGGCCGCGCGCAGCGCCGCGTCGATCGCCGCGGGCGTGGAACCCCAGTCCTCGTGCACCTTGTAGCCCGCCGCGCCAGCGAGCGCCTGCTCCTTGAGGGCGGCGGCCGAGACCGTGTTTCCTTTGCCGAGGAGCAGGACGTTCATCGGGACGGCGTCCAGCGCCCGATGCATCTGCGTCAGATGCCACGCTCCAGGGGTGACGGTGGTCGCCTTCGACCCCTCGGAGGGTCCCGTTCCACCGCCGACCACCGTGGTGATGCCGGTCGCGAGCGCCTCGTGCAGCTGCGACGGGGAGAGCAGGTGCACGTGCGAGTCGATCGCCCCGGCCGTCACGATCCTGCCTTCGCCGGCGATCACGTCCGTCGAAGGACCGATCGACATGCCCTCGGTGATGCCGTCGCTGACATCGGGATTCCCCGCGTGGCCGATGCCGACGATGCGTCCGTCGCGGATGCCGATGTCGGCTCGCACGATCCCCCACCAGTCCAGGATGATCGCATTGGTGATGACCGTGTCCAGAGCGCCCGCGGCGCGGGTCGTCGTGCCCTGCGCCATGGACTCCCGGATCGACTTGCCGCCGCCGAAGACCGCCTCCTCGCCCCCGACCGTCAGGTCCTGCTCGATCTCGATGTACAGGTCGGCGTCGCCGAGTCGCACCTGATCGCCCGCAGTCGGGCCGTAGATCGCGGCGTATCGCTCACGACTGATCGAGACCATCGGGAGCCTCCTTCGGATCGAGTCCGGCCTGCGCATCCGTCTTGATCTGGATGCCGGGAATCCTCCGCCGCCCGCGGAACGCGACGGCATCCAGCCGCCGGGATGCCCCCGGCTCGAATCGCTGCGAGGTTCCGGAGGGGATGTCCAGACGGAAGCCGCGAGCCAGCACGCGGTCGAAATCCAGCGCCGTGTTGGCATCGGGCAGGTGCAGATGGGAGCCGATCTGGACCGGCCGGTCGCCCGTGTTCAGGATCACCAGCGTGATGCGCTCGTCGGCGCGCCGGTCGCCGTTCAGCTCGATGTCACCGGGGCGGATCCGGTACGCGCCTGGGCCGCCGGTTGCGGGGGATGCCACGGGTCTCCTTCGTCGTCAGTCGATCGGGTGGTGGACGGTCACGAGCTTGCGGCCGTCCGGGAAGGTCGCCTCGACCTGCACGTCGGCGAGCATCTCGGGGACCCCGGGCATCACCTGATCCCTGCGAAGGACGTGCCGACCGGCTTCCATCAGCTCGGCGACGCCGCGTCCTTCGCGAGCGCCCTCGATGACCCAGCAGGTCAGGAGCGCCACCGTCTCCGGATGATTGAGCGCGATTCCGCGCGCCAGCCGGTCGCGGGCGATCATGCCCGCGACGGCGAGCATCAGCTTCTCGGTCTCCGCGGGGGTGAAGTGCATGTCAGGAGTGTGCCAGATTCACTTCGAACCGGATCGGCTGCCCGACCCTTCTTTCCGCGAGAACACGGGAGAATGCGCGAGAAATCAACGATCTGCCGGAGAACTGTTTACACGCTCGGAATAATCGAGAAATGTCAAAGTAATGACACGGGTGTCATAGTGACATCACCGACTCACCATGGTCGGCCCGCTCGTCCGCAGCATCGGCACTTCCGCTCCACGCACTGTCCCGAACGGTCAGCGCTTTGCATCCCCGCCCCACTCTGCAGCTCGTCCTGATCCGCCGATCAGCCCGCCCCGCCTTCCTCCGGCATGCCCTCCACCGGTGTGTCCGTGCATCGCCGCGGGGCGACGGCGGTATCCGGCGCGCCCGCAGATCGCAGCATCCATCCCGAGAAGCACCACCCTGCACCACACAGAAACGGAGATCCCATGACAACCACACGGACCCGAAGGGCACGCATCCTGGTGGCCCTTCCCGCCCTCGCGGCGGTGACGGCCCTCGTGCTCGCCGGTTGCGGCGTCCGCGCCGGCGACGCCGCGGCACCGACCGAATCGGGTGCGGCAGCATCCGAGAGCTGCATCGACACGACGGGCGACACGATCAAGCTCGGCTTCCTCAACTCGCTCACCGGTGGCATGGCGATCTCGGAGAAGACGGTCTCCAACGTGCTGCACATGGCCGCGGACGAGATCAACGCCGACGGCGGCATCCTCGGCAAGCAGATCGAGTACGTCCAGGAGGACGGCGCCACCGACTGGCCGACCTTCGCGGAGAAGACGGAGAAGCTGCTCACCCAGGACTGCGTCGCCGCGATCTTCGGCGGGTGGACCTCGTCCTCGCGCAAGGCCGTCAAGCCGGTCGTCGAGGAGCACAACGGACTGTTCTTCTACCCGGTCCAGTACGAGGGCCTGGAAGCGTCGCCCAACATCTACTACACGGGTGCGACCACGAACCAGCAGATCCTCCCGGCGATGGACTACCTCGCGTCCCAGGGCGTCAAGACGCTGTTCCTGGCAGGCTCGGATTACGTCTTCCCGCGCACCGCGAACGCGATCATCAAGCTCTACGCGGCTGAGCTCGGAATCGAGATCGTCGGCGAGGAGTACGTCCCCCTCGACAAGGACGACTGGACGACGCAGGTCTCCAAGATCGTCGCGGCCGACCCCGACTTCGTCTTCAACACCATCAACGGCTCGTCCAACGTCGGCTTCATCAAGGCCTACTACGACGCCGGGCTCACCCCGGAGACCACGCCAATCATCTCGGTGTCGATCGCCGAGGAGGAGGCACCGTCGATGGGTCACGAGGTCACCGGCAACTATGCGTCCTGGAACTACTTCCAGTCGATCGAGTCCGAGGCGAACGCGAAGTTCATCGCAGACTGGCAGGCCTACCCGGGCAGCAGCGGGGTGACCTCCGACCCGATGGAAGCCGCGTACATCTCGCTCTACCTGTACAAGGAGCTCGTGGAGGCTGCTGGATCCTTCGAGGTGGACGACGTGAACGCCGCAGCGAAGGCCGGCGGCATCAGCTTCGACGCACCGGAGGGCACCGTGACTCTGGACGGCGACAACCACCACATCTCCAAGGAGGGGCACATCGGCCAGATCAACGCCGACAACCAGTTCGACATCGTGTGGTCCTCGGACGGCCCGATTGCTCCGGACCCCTTCCTCGAGGGCTACGACTGGTTCCCGGCCGACGTGCGCGACGCGCTCGTGGCCTCCGCAGGCTGATCCACCCGCTGGAGCGTGGGGTTCCGGGCCGGAGACGGCTCGGAACCTCGCGCCCCAGCATCCCCACCTTCCCGTCCCCGCAGAAAGGGCGACAGCACGTGGATGCACTCATACCGCCGCTCCTGAACGGCACCGCGCTGGGCGCCCTGCTGCTGCTTGCAGCGCTCGGACTCACACTCACCTTCGGTCAGATGGGGGTGATCAACATGGCGCACGGCGAGTTCATCATGGCCGGCGCCTTCATCGCCTACGTCACCCAGCTGGTCGTCAGCTCGAGCAACATCTCGATCCTGCTGGCACTGCCCCTCGCCTTCCTGGGCGCCGGGCTGCTCGGCCTCCTCCTGGAGGTGGGCATCATCCAATGGATGTACCGGCGGCCGCTGGACACCCTCCTGGTCACCGTCGGTGTGGCGCTGGTCCTGCAGCAGATCGCGCTGCAGATCTTCCCCGCCCAGGGCGTCCCGGTGGAGGCGCCGGGGTGGCTGGACGGCCAGATCGGGATCTTCGGCTACGCGTGGCCGCTGCGCCAGGTCTTCACGATCGTGCTCGCCGCGCTGTGCCTTGCGGCGCTCGCCGCGTGGCTCAAGTACTCGTCCTTCGGACGCCGGATTCGCGCAACCGTCCAGAACCGCGACCTCGCCGAGACCAGCGGCATCCGCACCCGCGACATCGACCGCATCACGTTCTTCGTCGGCTCGGGCCTGGCCGGCGTCGCCGGCGTCGCCGCATCCCTGATCGGCGGCACGAATTCGCAGATGGGGACGCAGTACATCATCCCGGCCTTCCTCGTGGTCGTCGCCGGAGGCGTCGGTCAGATCAAGGGCACGGTGATCGCCGCCTGGGCCCTCGGCATCGCGCTGTCGTTCTTCGCCGACTGGACGACCGGAAGCATGGCGCAGGTCCTCGCCTTCGTGCTCCTGGTGGTGTTCCTGCAGTTCCGTCCACAGGGCCTGTTCACGGTCCGCACCCGGGGGTTGACATGACCAGAATCAGACCGTGGCTTCCGCTCATCGGCATCGCGGTGTTCGCCGTGCTGCTCCTGGTCGTGGCGCCCGCCGTGCTCTCGATGCACTGGATCAACAACCTCGGCAAGTACTGCTGCTGGGCCATCGCGGCGGTCGGTATCGGCCTGGCATGGGGCCGGGGCGGCATGCTGGTCCTCGGCCAGGGCGTCTTCTTCGGGCTCGGCGCCTACGCCATGGCGATGCACCTCACGCTGGAGAGCACCCCGGTCGGGAGCCTTCCCGTCTTCATGATCCTGTACGACCCCTCCGCGTCGCTTCCGCCGTTCTGGGAGCCGTTCCGCAGTGACGCGTTCACGCTGGGCGCGATCATCCTGCTTCCGGTGATCGTCGCCGGAATCCTCGGCTACGCACTCTTCAAGCGCCGGATCAAGGGCGCGTACTTCGCGATCCTGTCCCAGGCGCTCGCGGTGGCGCTCGCCGTCCTGATCAGCTCGACGATCCGCGAGACGGGAGGAGACACGGGCCTCAGCGACTTCAAGTACTTCTTCGGGTTCGTCCTGAACGACGACGCGAACAAGGTCATGGTGTTCATGATCGCCGCCGGCCTGCTCATCGTCTGCCTGCTCGTGGTGTGGCAGCTCAACCGGAGCCGCTTCGGCGAGCTCCTGATCGCCACGCGCGACGCCGAGGAGCGCGTCCGGTTCCTCGGATACGACCCCGCCAACATCAAGCTGGTCGCGTATGTGGTGGCCGCGGTGATGGCCAGCATCGCCGGCGCGATGTTCGTGCCGATCGTCGGCATCATCACCCCGGCCGAGATCGGCGCCTCGGCGTCGATCCTCATGATCGCCGGCGTCGCCCTGGGCGGCCGCGCGTCGCTGTTCGGACCTGCGCTGGGAGCGATGGCGATCGGCTGGGGGCAGTCCAGTCTCGGCTCGAGCTGGCCGGACGGCTGGATCTACATCCTGGGTCTGGTCTTCATCCTGGTGACGCTGTTCCTGCCGATGGGCCTCTCGTCGCTCTTCGGCAGGGCGAAGGGCCTGGTGTGGCGCTCGCGCGACACGCCTCCCGCCGCCCTCGCGGACCCGGCTGCCGTGCTCGAACCCGACATCGAAATCGAAGAGGTGAAGAAGTGACCGCCGACAACGGATCGCTCGTCGTCAAAGATCTCCGCGTCTCCTTCGACGGATTCGTCGCCGTCGACGGTGTCTCCTTCGACGCCCACCCCGGCGAGGTGCGATTCCTGATCGGCCCCAACGGCGCCGGCAAGACGACCTGCATCGACGCCATCACCGGCCTGTCCAAGGGCACGGGCTCGGTGATGCTGGGCGACCAGGAACTGCTGGGCAAGTCGACCCAGAAGATCGTCCGCCTCGGCGTGGGCCGCACGTTCCAGACCGCGAGCGTGTTCGAGCAGCTCAGCGTCCTGCAGAACCTGGACATCGCGGCGGGACTGCACCGCTCGTCGCTCGCGCTGCTGCGCGCCCGACGCGGCGTCGACCCGGCCATCGAGGTGGCCCTGGAGGAGACAGGTCTCAGCGCGGAACGCGAAACCCCGGCGGGGATCCTCTCCCACGGACAGAAGCAGTGGCTGGAGATCGGCATGATGCTCGTCCAGGACCCGCGTGCGCTCCTGCTGGACGAGCCCGTCGCCGGAATGAGCCAGGACGAGCGGACCGCCACCGGTGAGCTGCTGCAGCGGATCGCCCAGCGCCGCATCGTGCTGGTCGTGGAGCACGACATGGACTTCATGCGCCGCTACGCGTCCCGCGTCACGGTGCTCCACCAGGGGAAACTGCTCTCGGAGGGGACGGTGGCCGCGGTCCAGGCCGACCCGCGGGTCCAGGAGGTCTACCTCGGCACCGCCGGGGCCGTCGCACACGGTGAGGGAGCCTGAGATGCTCGAACTGAACGAAATCGAGGCCGGCTATGGACGCACGCTCGTCCTGCACGGCGTGACCCTGCCGCGGTCGGACAACGTGGTCGCCGTGCTCGGCCACAACGGTGCCGGGAAGTCCACGCTGCTGCGGGTCGCGATCGGGCTGATCAAGCCGCGCAGCGGGCAGGTGATCTTCGACGGGGCCGATGTCACGTCCCTGGCTCCGAACAAGCGCGTCGCCCGCGGCATGGCGTATGTGCCGCAGGGTCAGCAGTCCTTCCCGCAGCTGACGACGATGGAGAACCTGCAGCTGGTGGCCGACGGTCGCAAGCGCGGCAAGGCCCTCATCGGCGAGCAGCTGGCGCGATTCCCCGCCCTGGAGAAGTTCGCGACCCGCAAGGCCGGACTCCTCTCCGGCGGTCAGCGCCAGCAGCTGGCCATCGCCCGTGCCCTGATCACGGAGCCGAAGCTGCTCATCCTCGACGAGCCGACCGAAGGCATCCAGCCGACGATCGTCGCCGAGATCGAGCAGACCATCATGCAGCTGGCCGCCGAGGGGCTTTCGGTGCTCCTCGTCGAGCAGCACATCGGGTTCGCCCTGGAGGCGGCGGACAAGTACCTCGTGCTGGCGAGCGGGTTCGCCTCCAGCACCGGGGAGGGCGGGGCATCCGCCGCCGAAGGCGTCCGCGCGGCGATGGCGATCTGAGCTCGAGAGGAACCACGCGGGGCTGCCCGCAACGCGGCCGAAACACCGAGACGTCAGACTGTCGGCACACGGGAGGTGCTGGCGAGGGTGGCGAGAGCGGATGGGGCGCGTGCGGCTGCGGAGGACAGCCTCGAAGACTATGCCTTCCGCTACGTTCCGCGCAGCTTCCGGCGTTGGAGTGCTGCGTCCGTCGGCGTGACCGCGCTCGGGTCGATCGCCTTCCTCGCCGACTTCTCCATCGGGGCGAGCATCGGCCTGGAGCACGGCACGACCAACGCCGTGCTGGGCATCCTGCTCGCCTCGGTGACGATCTTCCTCGTCGGCTACCCGATCGCGTACTACGCGGCCCGCTACAACCTGGATCTCGACCTGATCGCGCGCGGCTCCGGCTTCGGCTATCACGGCTCCGCGATCACGACGGTGATCTTCGCGGTGTTCACCTGCATCTTCTTCGCGCTCGAGGGCGCGATCATGGCGCAGGGGCTGCACGTCGCGGTCGGCATCCCGCTGCCGATCGGCTACATCATCTCCACCGTCGTGGTGATCCCCATCGTGCGGTACGGCCTGCGGGCGCTGGAAAGACTGCAGTTCTGGACGACCCCGCTGTGGCTGGCCCTCGCCCTCCTGCCACTCCTGTGGGTGATCGCATCCGATCCGGCCGCGGTGCAGGCCTTCGTCTCGTTCCCCGGCAACGCCGACGGCGAGGTGAGGTTCGGCGCGATCGTCTCCAGCGCCGCAGTCTGCTTCGCGCTGACGCCGCAGTTGGCCGAGCAGATCGACTACATCCGGGCGATGCCGCCCCGGACGCGGTCGAACACGAGGTCGTGGTGGACGTCGCTGGTGTTCGCCGGACCAGGCTGGGTGCTCTTCAGCGGCATCAAGCAGGTGATCGGCCTCTTCCTCGCCGTCTACGTGATCGCGAAAGTGGGGGCGGGCTTGGGCGGCCACGCCACCGAACCGGTGTGGCAGTTCATCACCCTGTACACCTCACTGATGCCGGAGTGGCTCGCGGTCGCGCTCGCGCTCGTGCTGATCCTGGTCGCCCAGGTCAAGATCAACGTCACCAACGCCTACTCCGGCTCGCTCGCGTGGTCCAACGTCTACACCCGCATCACCAGGACCTACCCCGGCCGATCCGTCTTCATGTACTTCAACCTCGCCATCGCGCTCTCGCTGATGCTGCTGGACGTGTTCAGCCTCATCAACATCGTGCTCAGCCTCTACGCGAATGTCGTGATGGCGTGGCTGGTGACCATCTCGGCCGACATCGCGATCAACAAGTACGTGCTGCGGATCTCGCCCCGCTACCCGGAATTCCGCCGCGGGATGCTTTACGACTGGAATCCGGTCGGTCTGGTGTCGGTGGTGCTCGCTTCCGCGCTCTCGCTGGCGGCGTTCGGCGGAGCCTTCGGTGAGGACCTGCGCCCGTTCTCCGTGCTGATCGCGATCTGCGTCGCCGTCGTCGTGACGCCGCTGATGGCGTTGGCCACCCGCGGCCGCTTCTATCTGCGCCGCCGGCGGGACGGGATCGACTCGCCGCTGCTGGATTCCGACGGGAACCCGTCCGGAGAGCGACTGCGATGCCACGTCACGGGGTACACCTTCGAGCGGCCGGATATGCTGGCCTCGGCTGAACGCGGGCCGATGGGGGAAGTGCAGTTCGTATCGTCTTTGGCGCTCGCGCTGGATGACTCGGACCGCTACGTCCTCCCACCCGATCCGCCCCGCGGACCGGGTGCAGAGCCGGCGCGGCGCGACACAGGCCCACGACGCGGAGCGCAGGAGAGCAGGACGTGATGGACGAAGCGGCGGACACGCCCACGGCGATCCTCGCCGCCGCCGCCGAGCTGCTCCGCCAGACCCCGTTCGACGACATCACGTACCGCGCGCTGGGACTGGCCGTTGGCGTCTCCGAGCGCACCGTCTACCGGCAGTACCCGACCAGGTCGCATCTGCTGGAGTCGCTGGCCCGGTGGACTGAAGAGCGCGAGTTCCCGCTGGATCCCTTCGTCACCATGCCCCAGTTCTCCGCCGCCGTGCGCCGCCGGTTCTCGCAGTTCGACGCGTCCCCGGCATCGGCCTTCGTCTGCGCGCGGGCGGCGACGGTCTCACCGACGGTCGAGAGCGAACCCGGCTTCGTCACGCGGGCGATCGAGGCGATGCTCGCCACCGAGGCGCCCACGCTGAACGGCCGCGACCTGCGCAGGCTCACCGCCACGCTCCTGGCGTTCTCATCTGCGCAGTTCTGGGCCCGGATGCGCAGCTCGTTCGATCTGGACGCGTCCGAGACCGCCGACGTCTTCGACCGCACGGTCCGCTCCGCCGTCGCCGGTGTCGGTCCGACCCGGCTGGACATGCGGGCATGACGGATGCCTCTGCCGCCGACCCGGTCGAAGACGGCGCGCTGAACCGTACGCAGGAGGCCGTCGTCGCCGCCTACGTCGCGCTGATCGAGGAGCTGGGCACTGACGACGTCTCGTTCCGGCTCATCGCCCGTCGCGCCGGCGTGGGCGAGCGCACGGTCTTCCGCAGTTACGGCACACGCGTCGACCTGCTCCTGGCGACCGCGGCCTGGTCGGAGCGCACGATCTTCGCCCGCACGCCGTCGCGCTCGATCTTCGACGTGCCGCTCGCGGTGCGCGAGGCGATGGACCGATACGCGCAGCGCCCCGAACTCGCATTCGTGGTGGCCGAGACGACGATGCGGGGTGTTGCGGGCGCTGCGCCGTCGCCCCGACGCGACGCGCTCGAGACGCTCCTGCGCGAGCAGGTCCCGTCGGCCGAGGAGCAGGAGCGGCGCTCGATCGTGGCCGCCCTGTCGCATGTGGATTCGGCGTCGATGTGGGTCTCGCTGACCCGGGAGCTCGGCATGGACCGTCGCGACGCGATGGATGCCGCGGGCTGGGCGGCCGAGGCGATCCTCGACCCGCTCCGCGATCGCGTCGAGGCCGGCAGCTCCTAGCGCGTCGAGCGGGTCAGTCCAGGACGAGCCGGTACCCCATGCCCGACTCGGTCAGCAGATGGCGCGGGTTCGCAGGGTCGACCTCGAGCTTCTTGCGCAGCTGCGACATGTACAGCCGCAGGTAGCCCGAATCGCTCACCTGCTCGCTCGCCCAGATCTCCTTGAGGAGTGACTGCCGGGTGACCAGGGCGCCTGGGTTTCGCGCCAGAAACTCCAGCATCCGCCACTCGGTCGGGGTCAGGTGCACGCGCTCACCCGCACGGGTGACCGACTTGGCCGACAGGTCGATCGCGATGTCGCCGAACGTGACCGAGGCGTCGCCGACGGACGCTCCGGATCGCCGGGACAGCGCGCGCAGCCGCGCCAGCAGCTCGTCGATCTGGAACGGCTTGGTGACGTAGTCGTCGGCCCCGGCATCCAGCGCGTCCACCTTGTCGGCCGAGCCGGTGCGGCCCGACACGACGAGGATCGGCGCGCTCGTCCAGCCGCGAAGAGCGTGGATGACCTGGATGCCGTCCAGGTGCGGCATGCCCAGGTCGAGCAGCACGATGTCCGGATGCTCCTTCGCGGCCAGCGTGATCGCGGCGGCGCCGTCGGGCGCGGCGACCACGTCGTAACCGTGCGCGGCCAGCGTGATGCGCAGGGCGCGGACCAGCTGCGGGTCGTCGTCCGCGATCAGCACCTTCATGCGGGAGTCCGGGTGGGCGCGACCGGAAGGGCGATCACCATCGTCAGGCCTCCTCCGGGTGTGTCCTCGGGCGTGAGCGTACCGCCCATCCCTTCGGTGAAGCCCTTCGAGAGCGCGAGGCCGAGGCCGAGGCCGATCGTGTTGTCGGTGTCGCCGAGGCGTTGGAACGGAGCGAAGATGTCGCCTTGGCGCTCGGCGGGCACACCGACCCCGTGGTCGATGACGCGCAGCTCGGCGGTGCCGGCCAGGCGGCTGGTGGTGACGCGCACGCGCGAGGATTCCGGGGCGTGGCGGTGCGCATTGGCGAGCACGTTGACCAGGACGCGCTGCAGCAGCACGGCGTCGGCGGAGAGGGGCGGCAGATCGGGGTCGAGGGCGAGGTCGATCTCATCAGGGCCGAGGCCGAGCTCGTCCAGCGCCGCCAGGATCACGTCGGCGGCGTCGACGGGCCGCAGCGAGACGGCCAGCACCCCGGCCTGGACGCGGCTGACGTCCAGGAGGTCGGTCACGAGACTCGACAGCGTGGCGAGGCTCTCGTCGGCGGTGGCCAGCAGCTCGGCGCGGTCGGCGTCCGAGAGCGCACCGCCGGCGGCCCGCAGCCCCCCGACGGCGGCGACCGCCGCCGCGAGCGGTCGGCGCAGGTCGTGGCTGACGGCGGACAGCAGCGCCGAGCGCACCTGATCGGTCTCGGCGAGCACACCCGCCGAGCGCGCCGTCTCGGTCAGATCGGTGCGCTCGAGCGTCGCGCCCAGTTGGGCGACGATGACATCCAGGAGGCGGCGTTCGGAGGCATCCAGCTCCCCGCCGTGCAGTTCGAGGACGGCGCGATCGCCGATCGCCACCCGTGTGGCGCGTCCGTCGGCGACGGGCTCGCCGTCGGTGGCGAGCACCTCGCCGTCGGCATCCAGGAGGCGCACGCCGGCCAGGGCGAAGGCCTCGCGGGTGCGGCTGATCAGCGCGGGCACCGCGCTCTCGCCGCGCAGGACGCTGCCCGAGACGGTGGCCAGCAGCTCGGACTCCGCCGCCGCCCGACGGGCGATGCGCGTACGGCGGGCGGCCTGGTCGACGATCCAGCTGACGAGGATCGCGATCACGACGTAGAGCACGAGCGCGAGGGCGTGCGCGGGATCGGAGATCGTCACCGTGTACAGGGGATCGACGAAGAGGAAATCCAGTGTGATGCCCGACAGCACCGCGGCGAACAGGGCCGGCCAGATGCCGCCGATCAGGGCGACGATGACCACCAGCAGCTGGTAGGCCAGGACGTCGGCGGTGATCGTGTCGTCTCTGCTGACGAGCACGAGCAGCCACGACAGGAGCGGCCCGCCGACCAGCGCGACGGCGAAGCCGAGGATGCGGCGCTGGATGCTCAGTGCCCCGCCGGTCAAGCGGGGCAGGGCGAACCGCCCGCCCGCCGCCGCGTGGGTGACCATGTGGACGTCGATGTCGCCCGACTCGCGGATGACCGTGGCGCCGATGCCCGGTCCGCTCAGCGCTGCGGCGAGCCGCCCGCGACGACTCACCCCGATCACGAGCTGGCTCGCGTTCACCGATCGCGCGAAGTCGACGAGGGTGCGCGGCACATCGTCGCCCACCACCTGGTGGTAGGTGCCGCCGAGCGATTCGACGAGCGCGCGCTGCGCCGCCAGGGCGCCCGGCGCCTCGGTGCGCAGGCCGTCCTGGCTGGAGATGTGGACGGCCAGCAGCTCGCCGCCGGCGGCGCGCGCGGCGATCCGTGCGCCGCGCCGGATCAGCGTCTCACCCTCCGGACCACCGGTGAGGGCGATCACGATCCGCTCGCGCGCGTTCCACGTGCCGTCGATGCCGTGCTCGGCGCGGTAGCTCTTCAGCGCGGTGTCCACCTCGTCGGCCAGCCACAGGAGGGCGAGTTCGCGCAGCGCAGTGAGGTTGCCGAGGCGGAAGTAGTTCGAGAGGGCGGCGTCGATGCGCTCCGCGGGATACACCGACCCGGCCGAGAGCCGATCGCGCAGCGACTGCGGCGCGAGATCGACGACCTCGATCTGGTCGGCCGAGCGGATCACCGCGTCGGGGACCGTCTCGCGCTGCGCAACCCCGGTGATCTTCTCGACGACGTCGTTCAGCGACGCGATGTGCTGGATGTTCAGGGTCGAGACGACGTCGATGCCGGCATCCAGCAGTGCCTCCACGTCCTGCCACCGCTTGTCGTGGCGCGAGCCGGGCGCGTTCGTATGGGCGAGCTCGTCGACGAGGGCGAGGGACGGATGCCGGGCGAGCACGGCCTCGAGATCCATCTCGCCCAGCTCGACTCCGCGGTGCTCGAGCAGCCGCCGGGGGATGATCTCGAGCCCGGCGAGCTGCGCCTGGGTCGCCGCTCGGCCGTGGGTCTCGACGACCGCCACCGCCACGTCGCGGCCGTCCTCCTGCAGCCGTCGCCCCTCCTGGAGCATCTCGAACGTCTTCCCGACGCCGGGGGCTGCGCCCAGCAGCACCCGCAGGCGGCCCCGTCTCATGCGCTTCACCCTACGACCTCGACTGCGACGACTCAGCGGGACAGCGCGTCGAGGGCGAGGTTCAGCTCGAGGACGTTCACGCGCGGCTCGCCCAGGAAGCCGAGGTCGCGCGGCTGGATGTGCGACTCGACGAGGTCGCGCACGGTCGCCTCGTCGAGTCCCCGGGTCCGGGCGACCCGGTCCGCCTGCAGGAGCGCGGAGGCGGGGCTGATGTGCGGGTCCAGTCCCGAGGCCGACGCGGTGACGGCGTCGGCGGGGATATCGGAGATCGCGACATCCTCGAACGCGGCGGTGGATGCCCGCCGCTCCCCGATCGCGGCGACGAGG
Organism: Microbacterium pygmaeum; assembly: GCF_900100885.1. Taxonomy (NCBI): domain Bacteria; kingdom Bacillati; phylum Actinomycetota; class Actinomycetes; order Micrococcales; family Microbacteriaceae; genus Microbacterium; species Microbacterium pygmaeum. Next base: position 435,773 of record NZ_LT629692.1, on the reverse strand, counting down.
TCGGCGTTCTCGGGTCCGAGGTTGCTGCCGCTGGACGCACCGCCGTCGTACCCGTCGCCGGCGGCCGACGGCCGCGACTGGAAGTACTCCGGAAGCGGGTCGCCCGCGGCATCCGTCCAGCTCTGCCCGATCAGCGCGGAGCCGACGGCGTCGCCGCGCTCGTCCTGGACCGGGGAGCCGTTGGCCTGCCAGGGCAGCGCGAGCTGACCGATGCCGGTGATGACGGCGGTGTAGCCGATGCCGAGCACGAGCGTGAACAGGACCATGGCGCGCAGTGCGACGCCGGCGGTGCGCAGCGTGGTGCGGGTGGTGGACATGGGGAGACTCCTTCGAGAGGGTGTGGGATGCCGGGCTCAGAAGCCCGGGAGGAGGCTCACGACGAGGTCGATGAGCTTGATGCCGACGAACGGGGCGATCACGCCGCCGAGGCCGTAGATCAGCAGGTTGCGGCTGAGGATGCGCGAGGCGCTCGCCGGACGGTATTTCACACCGCGGAGGGCGAGCGGGATCAGCACGATGATCACGAGGGCATTGAAGATGATGGCGCTCGTGACGGCGGATGCCGGTGAGCTCAGCTGCATGATGTTCAGGGCGGCAAGTCCCGGGAAGACGCCCATGAACATCGCCGGAATGATCGCGAAGTACTTCGCGATGTCGTTGGCCAGCGAGAAGGTCGTCAGCGCTCCGCGGGTGATCAGCAGCTGCTTGCCGATCCGCACGATGTCGATCAGCTTGGTCGGATCCGAGTCGAGGTCGACCATGTTGCCGGCCTCCTTCGCCGCCGAGGTGCCGGTGTTCATCGCGACGCCGACGTCGGCCTGCGCGAGTGCCGGGGCGTCGTTCGTGCCGTCGCCGGTCATCGCGACGAGGTTCCCGCCCTCCTGCTCGCGACGGATCAGGGCCAGCTTGTCCTCCGGCGTCGCCTCGGCGAGGAAGTCGTCCACGCCCGCCTCGGCGGCGATCGCCTTGGCGGTGAGGGGGTTGTCTCCGGTGATCATGACCGTCCGGATGCCCATGCTGCGCAGTTCGGCGAAGCGCTCCCGCAGGCCGTCCTTGACGATGTCCTTGAGGTGGATGACGCCCAGCACCGCACCGGTCGGCGAATCCGACCCCGTCGCCGGGCGGAGGGTCGCGACGACCAGCGGCGTTCCGCCGGACTGCGCGATGGCGTCGGTCTCGGAGTCGAGATGCGCGCGGAGGGATGCCGGAACCGGCGCACCGCTCTGCTCGAGCCACGCCAGCACGGCCGACCCGGCGCCCTTCCGAAGCTGCGTCCCGTCGGCGTCGTCCAGCCCCGACATGCGCGTCTGCGCGGTGAACGGCACCACGACGCCATCCTCGGGGGATGCGATGCGGATGCCGCGGGCAACAGCCAAGGCGACCACCGACGTGCCCTCGGGGGTCGGGTCGGACAGGGACGAGGTCGCCGCTGCGAGTGCCAGTTCGTCGTCGCCGACGCCGGGCATGGCGACGAAATCGGTCGCGCGGCGGTTGCCGTAGGTGATCGTGCCGGTCTTGTCCAGGAGCAGCGTGGTGACATCCCCCGCCGCCTCGACCGCGCGGCCGGACATCGCGAGCACGTTGCGCTGCACGAGCCGGTCCATCCCGGCGATGCCGATCGCCGACAGCAGTGCCCCGATCGTCGTCGGGATGAGGCAGACCAGCAGCGCGACCAGCACCGGGATGCTCACCGGGCTGGCGGCGTAGGACGCGATCGGATTCAGCGTCAGGACCACGACGACGAAGACGATCGACAGGCTCGCGAGCAGGATGTTCAGCGCGATCTCGTTGGGGGTCTTCTGCCGTGCGGCGCCTTCGACCAGCGCGATCATCCGGTCGACGAACGTCTCGCCGGGCTTGGAGGTGATCTGCACGACGATGCGATCCGAGAGCACGCGGGTACCGCCGGTCACCGCGCTGCGATCACCCCCGGACTCTCGCACGACGGGTGCGGACTCGCCGGTGATCGCCGACTCGTCGACGGTCGCGATGCCCCACACGATGTCGCCGTCGCCGGGGATCAGCTCGCCGGCCGTGACCACGACGACATCACCCAGCGAGAGCTCGGCCGATGAGACGGCCACGGTCTCCGCGCGTTCCGCCGCAGCATCCGTCGCCGGGTCGTAGTCCGGGACGAGAGTGGCGGTCGTCGAGGTCCGGGTCTTGCGCAGGCTCGCGGCCTGCGCCTTCCCACGGCCCTCGGCGACGGCCTCGGCGAGGTTCGCGAACAGCACCGTGAGCCAGAGCCATGCCGCGATGCCCCAGGTGAATCCGACCGGGACGGCGGTGCCGCCGGAGGACTCGGGGCCGCCCAGGAACGGCTCGGCGATCGCGATGAGCGTCGTGAGGGCGGCGCCCACCCAGACCAGGAACATGACCGGGTTGCGCCACAGCGCCGCGGGGTTCAGGCGCCGGAGGGCGCCGGGGAGTGCGGCGAGCACCTGCGCGCCGCTGAGGGCCCGGGGCCTGCCCGACCCTTCGGCGAGCTCAGGGGCCGTGCGGTCGGGGGCGAGCGTGGAGGTGGACATGATCAGACGAGCCCTTCCGCCAGGGGACCCAGCGTCAGTACGGGGAAATAGGTGAGTGCGGTGAGGATGAGCGTCACGCCGACCAGCAGCCCGACGAACTGCGGGCGGTAGGTGGGCAGCGTGCCGGCGGTCGAGGGGACCCGATCCTGCGCGGCGAGGGACCCGGCCAGGGCCAGGGCGAGCACGATCGGGATGAAGCGTCCGAAGAGCATCGCCACGCCGAGCGCGGTGTTCAGCCACGGCGTGTTCGCGGTGAGGCCGGCGAACGCCGAGCCGTTGTTGTTGGCGGCGGACGTGAAGGCGTAGAGCACTTCGCTCAAGCCGTGGACGCCGGGGTTCCAGATCGAGACCGACTCGACGTCGCTGCGGACCCCGGGGATCGCGAAGCTCAGCGCTGTCCCGAGGAGCACGAGCACTGGTGTGACGAGGATGTACAGGCTCGCAAGCTTGATCTCGCGCGGCCCGACGCGCTTGCCTAGGTATTCCGGCGTGCGGCCGATGAGGAGTCCGCCGACGAACACCGCGATGACGGCGAGCACCAGCATCCCGTACAGTCCCGTCCCGGTGCCGCCGGGGGCCACCTCGCCGAGCATCATGTTCAGCATCGGGAACATGCCGCCCAGCGCGGTGTAACTGTCGTGCATCGAGTTGACGGCGCCGGTCGAGGTGAGCGTGGAGGCACCGCCGAACAGCGTCGAGCCGAGGATGCCGTCGCGGACCTCCTTGCCCTCCATCGCTCCGCCCGCCAGCTGCGGCGCGGCGCCCCAGCCCTGCGACTCGACCCACGACAGCAGGGCGATCGAGGTGACCGCCAGCGTCGCCATGACGGCGAGGATTGCGGAGCCCTGACGGTTGTCGCCGATCATCCGGCCGAAGGCGCGGGGCATGGCCACCGGGATCGCCAGCATCAGGACGATCTGGAGCAGGTTCGTCCATCCGCTGGGGTTCTCGAACGGATGCGCCGAGTTGGCGTTGAAGAAGCCGCCGCCGTTGGTGCCGAGCATCTTGATCGCCTCCTGCGAGGCCACCGGTCCGCCAGGGATCGACTGGCTGCCGCCGGAGATGGTGGACACGTCGGTGAAGCCGTTGACGTTCTGGATGACGCCGCCGGCGATCAGGGCGATCGCGCCGACCACCGCGAGCGGCAGGAGCAGGCGGAAGGACCCGCGCACGAGGTCGACCCAGAAGTTGCCGATCGTGCCGGAGCGCCGGTAGGCGAAGCCGCGGACCAGCGCGATCGCCACGGCGATGCCGACCGCCGCGGAGACGAAGTTCTGCACGGCGAGACCCGTCAGCTGCACGGAATAGCCCAGGGTCAGCTCCGGCGAGTACGACTGCCAGTTCGTGTTCGTGACGAACGAGACCGCCGTGTTGAACGACAGCCCTTCCGGAACGGCCGGCAGCCCGAGCGAGTACGGGAGCACCGCCTGGAGGCGCTGGAGGGCGTAGACGAACAGGACGCCGAGGAGCGAGAAGAGCAGGACGCCGCGCGCGTACGCCTGCCAGGACTGCTCGGATCTCGGGTCGACGCCGATCAGCCGGTAGGTGCCCCGCTCAAGGGCGAGGTCCTTGGCGGAGGTGTAGATGCGCGCGATGTAGTCGCCGAGCGGGCGGTACAGCAGCGCGAGGATCAGGACGAGCGTGGCGGCCTGGAGCACGCCGAACAGCACGGTGGCGCCGTCCATCAGAACCATTCCGGGCGGACGAGGGCCACGACGAGGTAGCCGATCGCGGCGAGGGCGAGGACGGCGGCGAGGATCGCGAAGAACATCACAGTCGCTCCACCCCCTTCGCGAGAAGGCCGACGATCGCGAAGAGCGCGACCGTCAGGGCGACGTAGAGAAGGTCGAGCACGTGGACTCCTGCTGCGAGGTGCGGGCTCCGGACGAACGCGCCCGGAACGTGCCGGAACAGGCACGGAGACGACTTCACACCCCGTTCAGCACGCGACCGCGGGTCCTCACGGTTCCCATACGGCCTGAGACCCGATGCTCACGAGATCTCAGCGGCGTGCGCTCGTGGCGCGTCGGGGTGGCGCTCCGCGCGACGGTACGGCTCAGCGCGGGCTGAGCGGACCGGGATCGCTGAGCAGCCGCACCCCGTCGATCACGGCGGCGTGGGTCTTCGGGTCGCCGAGGACCCGGAAGTGCCCGTTCCCCGGCACGAGCACGTTCGTCGCGCCCTCCAGCGCGCTGCCGCCGGGGATGTGCGGATCGAAGCGCCCGAAGATCGAGACGATGCGTCCGTTGATGCTCTCCTCGCGGCCGAGCGAGACGATCGTCTCGTCGTCGGGGCGGAAGGCGCGGATGCTGGGCACGAGGAACAGGCCGGCCAGGCGCGACCCGTGGAACGGCGTGCACACCGCGACGAGTCCGAGCAGGCCGAGGGGGCGGGGGGCGTCGGTCGCGGCATCCGTCCTCTCGTCGGGCGCCGGTGCGCTCGCTGCGGCCTCCGCGGCATCGCCGCCCGCCGCCGCCTCCACCGCCGCCGCGTTCGCCGCGCCGGACGCGACGAGCAGGTGCTTGCCGATCAAGCCGCCCTTGCTGTGGGCGACGAGCACCCGGCCCGCGTCGGGCGCGCCCCGCCGGGAGAGCGCGCGACCGAGGCGCTCGGAGGTCGCCACGACTGCGCGGCGGTTCGTGCCGAGCCCGTGCACGACCCGCACCCGGTGACCCGCCTCGTTCAGCGCGTCGCCGAGCGGCCGGAGGAACGTCCAGTGCTCGTACACCCCGGGCAGGAGCACGATCTCGGGGAGGTCGACGTCACCGCGGCGCCATGCGGCCGGCGTCGGCCGGTGGCCGCCGACCCCCCATGGCGGACGCAGGAATGCCGCCTGCCGCCATCCCGCGTACAGGTAGTCGGCGAGCCACCAGCGCGCGCGCTGGAGCACCGACAGCCGCTCCTGCGCTTGCGCCATGCGCGCAGTCTATGAGGCCGGCGGCACCTTCTCGGCGGGCGCGGCCGGTGCGGGCGGGGCGGCGCCGGCCGCCGCCTGCTCTGGTGGACCGCCGGGTCGCGAGACCCGGTGGTGGTGCGCTGGCGAACCGGCCGGCAGGCCCGAGCGCTCCTGGCCGGGCAGCGGCCGCGAGCGACGACCGTAGATGAGCTCAGACGAATCCAGCAGCCAGGGCACGAGCGTGATCGAGACGCCGTGGATCAGCATCAGCTGGTTCGCGATGCGCCGTGCGCGCCGGTTGTGCAGGATCGACTCCCACCAGTGGCCCACGATGTACTGCGGCAGGTAGACGGTCACCACCGACGAGCCGTGCTTCTTGCGGTACTCCTTGATGAACTGGGCGACCGGGCTCGCGAACGCGCGATACGGCGACTCGACGATCACGAGCTGCATCGGGATGCGGTGCTCGGCCCACTGCTTCTGCAGGAGGTCGGATTCCTCGGCGCTGACGGCGATGTGGATCGCGAGCGCGTTCTCGTGCTTGGCGGCCAGGGCGTATTCGACCGCCTTGAGCACCGGCTTCTGCAGTCGCCCGACGAGCACGAGCGCGACGTCGCCGGCCGCTCCGAAGTGCGTGGAGTCGTCGATCTGGATCTCGTGCTCGACGTCGCGGTAGTACCGCTTCACGCCGATCATCAGGGTCGCCAGGATCGGGATGGCGATGAAGACCAGCCACGCGCCGTGCGTGAACTTGGTCACCGTCACGATGATCAGGACGAAGACGGTCATGCCCGCACCGAGCGAATTGATGATGAGGCCGGTCACGGCCGAGCGCCGCTCGATCGCGGCGGACTGCTGACTGGCGGCATCCGGCGGCAGCTCCTTCAGGGTGCGCAGCGCCCGCCGCCAATGCCGGACCATCCCGATCTGGCCGATCGAGAACGACACGAACACACCGATGATGTACAGCTGGATCAGGGTCGTCAGGTTCGCCTGGTAGATCACCAGGACCCCCATCGCGATGATGCCGAGCACGATCATGCCGTTGGAGAAGACGAGCCGGTCGCCGCGGGTGTTCAGCGCCTTCGGCGCGTAGCCGTCCCGCGCCAGCACCGAGCCGAGCAGGGGGAAGCCGTTGAACGCCGTGTTCGCGGCCAGCAGCAGCACGCACGCGGTGACGGCCTGGATGACGTAGAAGGGGATCGACCCCATCCCGAACGTCGCCGCTGCGACCTGGGCCATCAGGCTCGGCTGCGGGTTGTCGCAGTCGAAGCCGATCAGGTTGCAGGGGTTCTCGGCGTAGTGGACGCCCGAGACCAGGGCGAGGATCGTGAGGCCGGAGAACAGCAGGATGGCGATGCCGCCCATCAGCGTCAGCGTCGTCTGCGCGTTGCGGATCTTCGGCTTGCGGAACGCCGGCACGCCGTTGGAGACGGCCTCGACGCCGGTCAGGGCGGAGCATCCGCTCGAGAACGCGCGCAGCACCAGCAGGATCACGGCGGCCTGGGTGAGGCTCTCGGCCTGGACGCCGAACTCCGCGCTCGAGGCGACCGGCGGATCGCCGAGCAGGGTGCGCGTGAGGCCGACCACGATCATGAGCGCGACCGAGCCGATGAACAGGTAGGTGGGCAGGGCGAAGACGAGGGATGCCTCGCGGACGCCCCGCAGGTTGACGATGACGATCAGGATGACGAAGCCGACCGCGAGTTCGACGCGGCCCGGGTTCAGCTCGGGGATCGCCGAGATGATGTTGTCGACGCCGGATGCCACGGACACGGCGACCGTGAGGACGTAGTCGACCAGCAGGGCCGAGGCCACGACCACTCCGGGCACTTCGCCCAGGTTCTTCGAGGCGACCTCGTAGTCGCCACCGCCGGACGGGTAGGCCCTGATGAGCTGCCGGTAGCTGACCACGACGACGATAAGCAGCACCACGACCGCGACGGCCACCCACGGACTGAACGCGAGGAACGCGAGCCCGCCGGTGAGCAGGATCATCAGCAGTTCCTGCGGTGCGTACGCCACCGAGCTGAGCGCATCGGAGGCGAAGATCGGCAGCGCCATCTTCTTCGGGAGGAGTTGATCGTCGAGCTTCTCGGAGGTCAGCGGGTCGCCGATGAGGAGCCGCTTGGCGATGGGCGAGTCGGGTACGACGTCTGCGCCGCCCGTGTCGCCGCTGTCTGTAGTCACGGCGGGCGACACTACGCCTGTCCTCGCCCCCGTGCAATGCGACGGGCCGTGCTCGTGAGCTCGCTAGGATTCCTCCGTGTCGGATCAGGTGTCCCTGGGGGTCTTCGCGATCGCGATCGGGCTGATCCTCGGTGCGCTGGGGTTCGTCCCGTACGTGGCGATCAGCTATCGCCGCCACGGCCGCTTGACTGCTCGGCGGCTGGTGCTGGCGTTCGCGCTGCTGGTGTACTTCCTCGCCATCTGGACCTACACCCTGCTCCCGCTTCCCGACCCCGATGCGGTCCGCTGCACGACGGCGCAGCTCGATGTCGGCGTGCTGCCCCGTGATCTGGCGGCGGCGTTCGGCAGCGGGCATCCGCTCACCCATCCGGCGTTCCTGCAGATCGCGCTGAACGTCCTGCTCTTCCTCCCCCTCGGCTTCTTCGTGCGCCTGATCTGGCGCCGCGGGTGGATCACGGCGGTGCTCGCCGGCTTCGCGCTGTCGCTGCTCGTCGAGACGACCCAGCTGACCGGCGTCTGGGGGATCTACCCGTGCGCGTACCGCCTCTTCGACGTCGAGGATCTGATCACCAACACCCTCGGGGCGCTGCTGGGCAGCATCCTGTCCCTGGCGATCCCCCCTCGGCTGCGCGACCGGAACGACCCGGATCCGGATGCTGCGCTGCCGACGCCCGTGACGGCAGCGCGGCGCCTCGTGGCGATGACCTGCGACTTCCTCTCGGTGGTGCTGACCGGGCTCGCCGTCGGCGTGCTGCTCGCGATCATCGACGTCGTGTTCAGTGCAGGCACGGTCACCACGGTCGAGGCGTCCTGGTACGACCTGGTCGGGAACCTGGTGCCGTTCGTGGTCACCCTTGTGTACATGATGACGGCGGGTCGCACGATCGGCCATGCCGCCGCGCAGCTGCGCTACACCGGATCCCGCCTGCCGGCGTTCTGGTCGCGGCTGCTGCGGTTCCTCGGCGGGATCGGCGGCTTCCAGCTGATCGGCCTTCTGCCGGAGCCCTGGTCGATCGCGCAGCCGGTGTTCCTCCTCCTCTCGCTCGTGCTGGTGTTCACGACGAAGGATCACCGCGGCCTGCCGGGGATCGTCTCCGGCCAGCGGCTCGTGGATTCCCGCGTCCCCGCGGGTGATACCGTGCCCGCATGACCGATGCCGCCGTTCCTGCGCCCGGCGCGGGAGGTGCGCCCGGCGCGGGGGATGCGTCCGGCGGGGGCGCGTCCGCGCGGGCGAAGGCGCGGCGCGACGTGCCGGTCGGTGTCGTCATGATCGGCATCTCGATCGCCGCGTGGTGGCCGGCATTCACCCTGGGTGCGTGGGGTGAGCTGTTCTTCGATCAGATCCTGACGCTGTGGGCGGCCTCGACCGCCGCGTTCGTGTTCGTCCTCGTCGAGCGGAGGCCGGTCGGCCCGCGCCTCGTGCGCGCGTTCCTGCTGCTGATGCCGACTCTGTGGCTGGCCCTCAACTTCGCCGTCGACGACGACACGCAGGATCTGGCGACCGCGATCGTCGACCTCGTCGCGATCGTCGCGGTGCTCATCGGGCTGCTGTTCACCGTGTTCGTGCTGGTGCGGATCATGTGGCCGGATCTCGGTTCGGAGATACCGCGGCGAACCCGCTGGCTCGTCGTGCTCGTCGTCGCCGGGATCACGGTCGCGTCGTTCCTGCTCGGAGTCAACAACGCCCGCTTCATGACCTGCCAGGACTTCGAGATCAGCGGCAACTCGCGGCCGCCGACGTGCCGGAACGCGCCGTCGGACGCCGCTGCGGCACCGGAGGCGGGAGCGGCGGCGCTCAGCCGACACGAGATCAGGTGATCCGACCGGAACAGGACGAATCCCACGATATCGTCCTGTTCTCGTCGAATCGCCTGATCCGGCGAGGTGCGACGGGGCTGAGGCGACGGTGGACGCGAGTCCGGTGACGGCCGGCCGGCTCAGGCGACGGCCGACGCGTCTCCGGTGACATGCGACGGGCGTCACACGACGGACGCCGGGGCTCAGGCCGCGGGCGTCCCCAAGAACTCGCGCGCTGCGACGACGAGCGCGTCGATCCCGTTGTTCAGCGTCGGCTGGAGCACCGGGGCGAAGAACGGCGAGTGATTCGTCGGGATGTCCCGCTCGACGGTGCCCGCCGCGACGGCGTCCGCGTACTTCTGCGGATCCACTCCGCCCCAGAACCAGAAGACCAGCGGCGCGCCGGAGTCGCGGGCGAACCACGACACGTCCTCGCTGCCGGTGAACATGCCTGGGTCGATGACCGTTCCGCCGCCGAACGCCGCATCGAAGGCTGCGGTGAGCTGGGCCGTCGCGTCCACGTCGTTGATGGTGGGCGGGAGGGTGTGGTCGGTGACGATGGTGGGCGGCTCTTCGGCTCCGGATGCCTGTGCCTCGGCGCGCACGATCCGCTCGACCTTCGCCAGGACGCGCTCGCGCGCCGCGTCGTCGGGATAGCGAAGACTCAGCTCGAGCTTCGCCTCGGCGGGGATGATGTTGTTCTTCAGGCCCGCGTGGATCGACCCGACCGTGACCACCGCGACATCGCGCGGGTCGACCTCGCGCGAGACCACGGTCTGAAGCCGCATCACGGTCGCCGCCGCCATCACGATGGGGTCGATCGTGGAGTGCGGGCGGGAGCCATGCCCGCCGCGGCCGAAGAGGGTCACGGTGAGCCCGTCGGAGGCGGCCATCTGCGTGCCGGAGCGCACACCGATGGTCCCGGCGGGCAGCGGAGTGACGTGCTGGCCGAGCACGATGTCCGGTTTCGGGAAGCGCTCCAGCACGCCGTCGGCGATCATCGCCTGCGAGCCGGCCCCGTACTCCTCGGCGGGCTGGAAGACGGCGACGACGGTCCCCGACCACTCGTCCTTCGTGGCGACCAGGCGCTCGAGCGCGCCCAGCAGCGCGGTCACGTGCATGTCGTGGCCGCAGGCGTGCATGACGGGCACGTCGTTGCCGTTCGGGTCGGTGCCGCGCGCGGTGCTGGCGTACTCGAGGCCGGTCTGCTCCGGTACCGGCAGGGCGTCCATGTCGGCGCGCAGCCAGATGGTCGGGCCGTCGCCGTTGCGCAGCAGCGCGGCGATGCCCGTCTTTCCGACGCCCTCCTCGAACTCGATGCCGAGTTCCTGCAGCTTCGCGGCGATGACGCCCGCCGTGCGGGTCTCCTGGAACGACAGCTCAGGATGCCGGTGCAGGTCGATGTAGATCGCTTCGAGGTCGAGGGTCATGACTTCGAGCCTATCCGGCGACCTCTCGCACCGCCCCTGGTCCGTCGCGCAGCCGTTTCCGGACGAGACACGCCGCGTGGACGCCGGGCATGGCGGCGCGTCCCGTCCGGAAACGGCCGGCGCGTCAGGGCGACGGTTCGCCGCGCACCGCGGCGCGGATCGCGGCCACCTCGACCTTGGGGGTGCGGTCCTCGTACAGCAGGCCGTTGGTCTCCTGTCCGGTGTCGGTCAGCTGCGTGTAGCAGAACCCGCTCAGCGGCGCCGCGGCATCCACAGCGCGGATCAGCGCGCACACGCGCTCGCCGAACTCCTCCGGGTTCTCGGCCGTCGAATAGCCCCAGTCCGTGCCGTTGCGCGCACGAAGGCTCACCCCGCCGAATTCGGTGAGCATCACGGGCTTCGAGGAGCGGTCTCCGTCCACCGAGATCCGCCTCCCGGCGGGGCCGAACCCGGCGATCATCGCGTCGAGGGCAGCAGCATCCGCGTAGCGCCGCGTGATGACGGTCGGGTCGGCCTCGTAGTCGTGGATGGTCCAGATGTCCGAGCGCGTGTGCTCCCATCCGTCATTCGAGATGACCGGGCGGGTGCCGTCCAGCGCACGCGTGAGATCGGCGACCGACCGGCTGAGCGCGCGTTGCCGCTCGTCGTGCGCGATGTGCTGAACCCCCCAGCTCTCGTTCAGCGGCACCCAGACGATGACGGACGGGTGCGAGATGTCGCGGGCGACCAGCGATGTCCATTCGGAGAGGAGATTGGATGCCGCACGCCGGTCGAACGCGTAGGCGCTGGCCGTCTCCGCCCACACCATGAGCCCCAGCCGGTCGGCCCAGTAGAGGAATCGCGGATCCTCGGCCTTCTGATGCACGCGGGCTGTGTTGAAGCCCAGGTCGCGGATGAGTTCGACCTCGCGGCGCAGGGCTCCGGCGCCGGGCGCAGCCAGATGCGACTCCGGCCAGTAGTTCTGCGCGAGGACCGCCCGCACCTTCACCGGACGGTCGTTGAGCAGGAATGCCGAGCCGGATGCCGCGACACTGCGGATCCCGAGGTAGCTGGCGACGGCATCGGTGCCGCGCCGGGTCTGCACCCGCACCGTCGCATCGATCAGGGTCGGGTGCTCAGGGCTCCACAGCAGCTCCTCGTGCTGCTGCCCGTTGGTCTGGCGGGGAAGGCGCATCCGAACCGTCTCGAATCGTGACAGCACGCGGGTGCGGGTCTCGCTGAGCAGCTCCCCGTCGTGGGTGAGTTCGACGCTCAGCCATGTGTCGTCATCGAGCGCGCCCGTCAGCTCCACCTCGAGTTCGACCCCCGCGGTGGGGATGTCGCTCGACCAGGTGAGCGACGTGATCGCCGTCTCGGGGACCGCCTCGAGCCAGACCGGCTGCCAGATCCCCGTCGTGCGGGAGTACCAGATCGCATGCGGCTGATCGCGCCAATCCTGTTTTCCGCGCAGGATCGAGACGTCCTCGGGATCATCGACGGCGTGCACCACGATCTCGTTCGACGCGCCGGGACGCAGCGCATGGGTGATGTCGGCGGTGAACGGTGACTGCCCGCCGCGATGCATGGCGACGGTGATGCCGTTGACCCAGACCGTTGCCTCCCAGTCGACGGCGCCGAAGTGCAGGAGGACGCGGCCGCCGGCATCCGTCCACCCTGCCGCCTCCAGCTCGGTCGGGCCGAACGCGCGGCGGTACCAGACCGAGTGCAGCATCCCCTGCTCGCCGAGCCCGGAGGCTGCCGATTCCGGAGGGAAGGGCACGACGATCGTGCGGTCGAAATCCACGGCGGAGGGGCGGGAACCGGGCGCCCCGATCGCGAAGTCCCAGGTGCCGGTGAGGTCGGCCCAGTGCGAACGGACGATCTGCGGCCGCGGGTACGAGCCGTCCTGGGTGGAGGCGATCGGAAGCGGTTCGGCGGTCACGTGTCTTCTCCAGTGGTGCTGGCTCGCGCGGCGATGACGAAGGGGATCGAATGGATGCCGCGGGCCGGCGGATCGGCCGTGAGCAGGTCGATCGCGGTGCGGGCAAGCGCGAGGGTGTCCGGAGCGACCGAACTGAGCGCGGGCGTGCTGTACCCGGCCTCCTCGATGTTGTCGAAGCCGATCACGGCGACCTGCCCGGGCACGCTCACCCCGCGTGCGCCGAGCACGTGCAGGGCGCCGAGTGCGAGCAGGTCGTTGAAGGCGAAGACCGCGTCGAACGGGGTCCCGCCATCCAGAAGCGCCTCGGCGGCCTGGGCCCCGTCGCCGCGGTAGTACGTGTCGACCGTCGCGACCAGGGCCGGATCGAACGGAATGCCGGCGGACTCCAGGGCCTGCCGGTAACCGGACAGCCGCAGCACCGACGTCTCGTTCGGGCCGGACTGCTGCGCGCCGATCGCCGCGATGCGCCGTCGGCCGAGCCCGATGAGGTGCTCCACGGCGGCGCGTGCGGCGGCGGTGTTGTCCACCGCGACGTGGGGCATCTCCGTCTCGCCGACGTGCTCGCCGAGCAGGATCAGGGGGGTGGTGTCGGTGCGAAGCTCGAAGTCGGCGGCGGTCAGGGCGAGCGGGCTCAGGATCAGGCCGTCCATCACCGGGATGTCGATGCCCTCGGCGATGCGTCGCTCGGCATCCTCCCGGCCGTCCGTCTGGTTGATCAGCACGGTGATCGACCGCTCCTGCGCCGCGCGGACGAGGTCGGATGCCAGCTCGGCGAAGTACGGCTGGCTGAGGTCCGGCAATGCGACGGCGATCATGCCGCTTCGTCCGTTCCGCAGATTGCGCGCGGCGACATTCGGCCGGTAGCCGAGTTCGTCGATGGCCGCCTTGACCCGTCCTCTGAGATCGTCGGTGACCCAACCGGTGCCGTTGACGACGTTGGACACGGTCTTCGCGGACACGCCGACGCGCTCGGCGACATCCTTCAGAGTCGTCCTGCCCACTGTGGTCATCTCCATCGATACTGTGCGTGTGCGACTCACAGTGGCATACCGGAGCCGTTCGTTCAACGATTACCACAAGGGTCTTGTTCAACGATTACCGGTTCAGGTATAACAGATGGCAACCCGTTCGTTCAACGTTGAACTAGGAAGGAAGATCGATGAAGACACAGCACTCGCTTCGCCAGCGCCGCTCACGTGGAATCCGGATCGCCACCGTGGGAGCCGGAGTCCTGGCGCTCGCGCTGAGCGGCTGCGCCGGCCAGGGAAACGGCGGAGGCGACGACAACAGCGGCGCCGATGCCGACGGCAAGGTTTCACTCACCTTCTGGAACGGGTTCACCGGTCCGGACGGGCCCGCGCTCGAGAAGGTCATCGAGGATTTCAACGCCTCGCAGGACGAGGTCTCGGTGAAGGCCGAGATCATGCCCTGGGACACGCTGTACCAGAAGGTGCTCACCGCGGTGGCCGGCAACGACGGACCGGACATCATCGCGATGTCCGCCGCCCGCATGCCGCAGTTCGCCGAGCAGGGCATGTTCATGCCGGTCGATGACTATTACGACGATGCGGCCAATGATTCGGACGCCCTGGCGGAGGCCGCGATCAGCGCCTCGGTCTACGACGGCACCAACTACGGCGTCCCGGTGAACTACACGCCCATGATGATGTACTACAACAAGGACCTCTTCGAAGCGGCGGGCCTGGACCCCGAGGCGCCGCCGACCACGTGGGACGAATTCGCCGCGATGGTGCCCAAGCTCACCGTCGACGAGAACGGCGACGGCAAGCCCGAGCAGTACGCGACCGCCCTCGGCGACCACGAGACGGTGCCGGTGTTCCCCGCGCTGCTCTGGGGGACCGGTGGCGCTGTGGTCTCCGATGACGGCTCGACGTCGATGCTCGGCGATGCCGGGAGCCTCGATGCGCTGAACTTCTGGGTCGACCTCGTCAAGAACCAGAAGGCATCGCCGATCGGCTTGTCCGGAGCAGATGCCGACAAGCTCTTCCTCACCGGCAAGGCCGCGACCGAGATCGTCGGGCCGTGGATGACGACCGGGTTCGACGACGCCGGACTGAACTACGGCATCGTGCCGCCGCCGGGGGGCCCGGACAGCGACGCCGTCCTCGCCGACGTGGTCTCGATGGGGCTGCCGGCCGGAACCGACGAGGCGACCAAGGAGGCCGCGTACAAGTTCTTCGCCTACTGGAACTCGCAGGAGGGTCAGATCACGTGGGCGGACGGCTCGGGCTTCCCCCCGAACCGCGCCGACGTCGCGGACCAGATCACCGCCAGTCCGTACCCCGCGATCTTCGGCGCCGCCGATGTGAGCGACCGTGCGAAGATCCTGCTGGCCGGCGTCGCCGCCGGCGGCACGATCACCGAGACCATCTTCTGGCCCTCCCTCCAGAAGGCGCTCAACGGCGACGGGACGGTCGATTCGATCTTCCCGGCGGCGTCCGAGCAGGTCCAGGCAGAGCTCGACAAGTGACGGACCGCGTGGGCCGGGGCGCTGCCGCTCCGGCCCACGCGATCGAAGGAGATCCCCGATGACGGTCACCGAACTGGCGCCCGCCACTTCGCTCGTGTCCACCAGGCGCCGGCGCGGCCGCGGGCCGGCGTCCCGCCGGCAGCTCACGGCCTGGCTGTTCCTCTCGCCGGCCCTACTGGTGCTGGGCGCGTTCACCCTCTACCCGATGATCCAGGCCGTCTACCTGTCGCTGACGGACTACAACCTCATCGCGGCCGCCGAGTGGGTGGGCTTGGACAACTACGTCGAGCTGGTGAACGACCCCGCGTTCTGGAACGCGTTCTGGAACACCGTGCTCTACGCGGTGGTCGTGGCGCCGGTCACCGTGATCCTTGCGCTGCTGTTCGCGGTGATGCTCAACCAGGCCTTCGTCGGCCGCACCTTCGTGCGCACCGCGATCTTCCTGCCCTTCATCGTGTCGCTCGGCATCATCGCGATCGCCTGGACCTTCCTGCTGGATCCGAACATCGGACTCCTGTCGTACTGGCTGAGTCAGATCGGGATCGTCACCGAGCAGGGCTGGCTGAGCGACCCGCGCTTCGCGATGCCGGCGGTGATGATGGTCGGCGTCTGGAAGTTCGTCGGCTTCTACATGGTCATCTACCTCGCCGGACTCCAGTCGATACCCACCGAGCTCTACGAAGCGGCGAAGATCGACGGCGCCGGTCCGTGGCAGCGCTTCCGGCGGGTCACGCTGCCCCTCCTGTCCAACCAGACGCTGCTCGTCTCGGTCCTGGCACTCATCGCCACCCTGCAGGCGTTCGATCAGATCTATGTGATGACCCGCGGCGGCCCCTACTTCAAGACGGAGACCCTCGTCATGCTGATCTACCGGGAAGGATTCCAGGAGTTGCGCTTCGGCTATGCGTCCGCGATCTCGTTCGTCCTGTTGATCTTCGTCTTCGTGCTGTCGATGGTCCAATACGGGTGGCTCCGGCGCCGGGCGGTGACGTACTGATGACCGTCTTGGATTCGACCCTCGCGCCGGAGACCGGCATCCGCGATTCCGGCGTCCGCGACCGCCGGCAGCTCAACCTGTACCGGGCCTCGAAGTGGGTGCTCTCGATCGTCGCGATCCTGATCGCGCTCCTGATGCTGCTTCCGATCATCTGGCTGACCTTCACGGCGTTCAAGCCGGAGGCGGACATCGTCACGTACCCGCCGACGCTGTGGCCGCGCGAATTCACGCTGCAGCACTTCGCCGAGGTCTGGGAGCGGATCCCGTTCGCGCGGCTCTATGTCAACACGATCATCTTCGCCGGCGGGGTGACGATCATCTCGCTGTTCCTGGATTCGATGGCGGCGTACGCGCTCGCGCGCATCCCGTTCCGCGGCCGCGGCGTCGTGATGGTGCTGATCCTGATCCTGCTCATGCTGCCGTTCCAGGTCACGCTGATCCCGCTCTACGACATGCTCAACGGGTTCGGGCTCACCAACACCCTGCCGGGGATGATCATCCCGCGGATGACGAACGCCTTCGGGATCTTCTTCCTCACGCAGTTCTTCCTCTCGCTGCCGCGCGATCTCGAGGAGGCGGCGCGCGTGGACGGGGCATCCGAATGGCGCATCTACCGGCAGGTGGTGATGCCGCTGGCCAAGCCCGCACTGCTGACGCTGGGGCTGTTCCACTTCCAGTACAACTGGAACGACCTGCTCTGGCCGCTCGTGATGTCATCGAGCATCGAGTCATCGACGCTCCCGGCCGGCCTGGCGCTGTTCATGGGACAGCACGTGGTCGAGTACGGGCTGCTCATGGCCGGGTCGCTGCTCGCCCTGCTGCCCGTCGTGGTCTTCTTCCTGCTCATCCAGCGCAGCTTCGTCGCGGGCATCGCCACGACGGGGCTGAAATGACGACGGATGCTGCGGCGTCCGCACCCCGAAAGGACTCCATGACCCGTTGGTTCGAACACGACCGGCTCCGCTACGGCGTCGGGATCGAGGACACCTTCATCCCGCAGATCCGGCCGGGACACCGCCGGCTCGACGAGTACGAACTGACCCAGCACTATTCGCACTGGCGGGAGGACCTCGATCTGGTCGCGGAGTCCGGTGCCGAGTTCGTGCGGTGGGGCGTGCCCTGGTACCTCGTCGAGCCAGAGCCGGGCCTGTTCGACTGGTCGTGGACGGATCAGGTCGCCGAGCACATGCGATCGCTCGGGCTGCGCTGCATCGTGGACCTCATGCACTACGGGACCCCGACCTGGCTGGACAATGCGTTCCTGAACTCCCAGTACCCCGAGCGGATCGCCTCGTACGCCTGCGCGGTGGCGGAGCGGTACCGCGGCGTCTGGGACGATTTCACGCCACTGAACGAGCCGATCGTCAACGCCGAGTGGTGCGGCGAGATGGGCAACTGGCCGCCGTACCTCGAGGGCACAGACGGATTCCTCACGCTGGTGCGCGTGCTGGCGAAGGGCATGGTGCGCACGCAGCAGGAGATCTCCGCGGTCAATCCGGATGCGGTCTTCGTGCACGTCGATGCCGGATTCCGGTACGAGGGCGAGACGACGCCGCTGTCGCGGGCGATCCTCGAGGAGCGCCGGTTCCTGGCGCTGGATCTGATCACCGGGCGCGTCGATGACGCACACCCGCTGCGCGACTGGCTGGGGGAGCACGGCTACACCGACGAGGACCTCGTCTGGTTCGCCGCGAACGCGGTGCAGCCGGACGTGCTCGGGGTGAACTACTACCCGACGTTCACGACCATCCGGATGGACGAGAAGGGCGGAAAGTCCCCCGTCGTGGCGGGGACGGCAGGGCTGCGCGACCTGGTGCAGCTCTACAGCGCGCGGTACGGCCTCCCGATCATCATCACCGAGACCTCGTTGGTGGGTTCGCCGGAGGAGAAGATCGCGTGGCTGCGCGAGTCCGAGGGCGAGATCCTCGCCCTGCGGAGCGAGGGCGTCCCCGTGGTCGGGTACACGTGGTTCCCGTTCCTGGATCTCGTCGACTGGCTGTACCGCTTCGACGAGAAGCCGGCGGATGCGTGGATGCTCGACTTCGGCCTCGTCAACCTCGTCCGAGGCGGCGACCAGCAATTGGCGCGCCGCAAGAACGCCGCGTTCGAGGAGTACCAGGCGATCGCGCGCCGGCACCGCCGCTGACCGCAGCGGCACCCGCGGCTGCCCCAGCCGTTTCCGGACGAGACACGCCGCGTCGACGCCGGGCGTGGCGGCGAGTCTCGTCCGGAAACGGGGGAGTGTGCGGTCAGAGACGTGCCGTCGAGCCCCGGACGATCAGCTCGAACGGCAGGGGGAGCGCCCCGTCGCGTGGGGGTGCGGCATCCGACTCCTCGATCTCGTCCAGGATCGCGTCAGCCGCGCGCGCCCCCTGAGCCGCCGGGAACTGGTCCACCGTGGTGAGCCGGAAGAACTCCCCGAGCTCGTGACCGTCGACCCCGATGATCGACAGGTCCTCGGGGACGCGGAACCCGAGCTCGCGCGCGGCCAGCATCGCGCCGATCGCCATCTCGTCGGACGCGGCGAAGATCGCCGTCGGGTGGAGGTCCGAGCGGGCGAGCAGTGCCTTCGCGGCGCGGGAACCGCCTTCGATGGTGAAGTCGGCGGGCTCGAAGAGCTCTGCGCGCGGCGGGATCCCGGCATCCGTCAACGCCTGCTCGAAGCCCTGACGGCGACGCGTGGGGATGTGGTAGTCGATGTCGAACTCAGGGCTCGCGCCGATGCGCGCGATCTCACGATGACCGAGGTCGACGAGGTGCGCGGTGGCCAGCCGCGCCACCGTGACGTCGTCGACGGTCAGCGTGGTCAGCAGGGGATTCGGGCCGCCGATCGCGATGACCGGCAGCCCGAGCTCGCCGAGACGGCCGATCTCGTCGTCGTCGAGGGCGATCGAGATCGCGAGCACGCCGTCCACACGGCCGCGACGCAGGAACGTGTCGAAGACGCGGCGGCGCTGGTCGCGGTCGGCGCTCAGGTTGTACAGCGTGATGTCGTACCCGCGACCCATCAGCGCCGCCGCCGTTCCGCTGAGCACCGCCCCGAAGAACCAGCGGTCCACGAACGGGACGAGCACCCCGATGTTGCGGGTGCGGCCCGACGCCAGGCTCGACGCCGTCGAGGACACGACGTAGCCGAGCTGCGCAGCGGCAGTCTCCACCCGCGCCCGGGTCGCGGCCGACACCGATCCTCGGCCGCTCAGCGCACGCGACACCGTCGCCGTCGAGACGCCGGCCAGGCGTGCGACTTCGTCGATGCCGACCACGTGGAGCTCCCGGGTCAGGCGTCGCCGGCCGGGGACGCGATCCACACGGCGGTGTCGACCGGCAGCGACGCTCCGGTGAACGGTTCGCTTCGCGCCAGGATCTCTCCGGCGGGGAGGACGACCGGGGTGGTGCCGAGATTC
Organism: Microbacterium pygmaeum; assembly: GCF_900100885.1. Classification (NCBI taxonomy): domain Bacteria; kingdom Bacillati; phylum Actinomycetota; class Actinomycetes; order Micrococcales; family Microbacteriaceae; genus Microbacterium; species Microbacterium pygmaeum. The sequence continues at coordinate 416,119 of NZ_LT629692.1, read as the reverse complement.
GCGACGACCGTGACATTCCCGTTGCGGAATGCGATGACGTCGGGGTCGAAGCCGGGCAGCCACGCCACCGCGCCCGCGCCGAGTCCGCCCGCACGACGCGCCGCGATCAGCGTGCGGTACAGGCTGAGCGTCGAGTCGGGATCGTGCTCCTGCGCGTCGCGGGCGAGGTCGCTCCACTCGGTGGGCTGGGGCAGCCACGACTGCCCGGTCGGGCTGAATCCGTACGAGGCGCCGTCGGAGGTCCACGGGATCGGCACCCGGCACCCGTCGCGACCGTAGCGCTCGCCGTGCGAGCGGAACCACGTCGGATCCTGACGGGCGTCGTCCGGGATGTCGATGACCTCGGGCAGGCCGAGTTCCTCGCCCTGGTACAGGTAGGCCGACCCGGGGAGCGCGAGCATGAGGGTCGTCGCCGCGCGGGCGCGACGAAGACCCAGTGCCGGGATCGGCTTGCCGGCCGAGTCGGGGCCGATGCCGTATCCCTGCGGATTCTCGGCGGTCAGCGCGAGACGCGAGGCGTGCCGGACGACGTCGTGGTTGGAGAGCACCCACGTGCTCGGGGCGCCGACGGCGGGGAACGCGCGCAGCGACTCGACGATCACGGTGCGCAGGGCCGCCGCATCCCATTCGGTCTGCAGGTAGGGGAAGTTGAACGCCTGGTGCATCTCGTCGGGTCGCACCCACAGCGCCGTCTTGTCGGCGGTGGGCAGCCATGCCTCGGCGGCCAGCGCGCGGTCGCCGTCGTACGCGTCCAGCACCTCGTGCCAGTCGCGGTAGATATCGTGGACACCGGGCTGACCCCAGTAGGGCACGTCGTCCTCTTCGCCGCCCATCGAGGCGGCGTCCGCTGGCGGGGTGTAGTCCGGAAGGCCCGCGGCCTTGATCAGGCCGTGCGCGACATCGACGCGGAAGCCGTCGACGCCCCGGTCGAGCCAGAAGCGCAGGATGCGCCGGAACTCCTCGTGCACCTCTTCGTTCGACCAGTCGAAGTCGGGCTGCGACGTGTCGAACAGGTGCAGGTACCACTGACCGGGAGTGCCGTCCGCCTCGGTGACGCGCGTCCAGGCGGGCCCGCCGAACACCGATTCCCAGTTGTTCGGGGCGATCTCGCCGTGCCGGCCCTTGCCGTCGCGGAACAGGTAGCGGGCCCGCTCCCGGCTGCCGGGGGCCGCGGCGAGCGCCTGGCGGAACCACTCGTGCTCGGTCGAGGAGTGGTTGGGGACGAGGTCGACGATGATCCGGATGCCGCGGCTGTGCGCCTCGGCGAGCATGTCGTCGAAATCGGCGAGCGTGCCGAACAGCGGGTCGACATCGCAGTAGTCGGCGACGTCGTACCCGGCGTCGTGCTGCGGCGACCGCTGGAACGGGCTCAGCCACAGCGCGTCGACGCCGAGTTCGGCCAGATCGTCGAGGTGGGCCGTGACGCCGGGCAGGTCGCCGATGCCGTCGCCGGACTCGTCGGCGAACGAGCGGGGGTAGATCTGGTAGATCACGGCGGTGCGCCACCACTCCGCTCCGGGGCGCGAGGGCAGGGCATCGGACAAGACAGCGAGGTCGAGCGAAGTCATGCATCCAGGCTAGTGCAAGCGCTTGCATCCGGCGTTCGGATGGGCGCGGCGGCGCGGGCTAGGGTTGGCGCGTGCCCTCCGCAGCCCTCGACCGCGCCGAATCCCTCATCCGAACGATCGCGGACTACCCGGAACCGGGGATCCTGTTCCGGGACATCACGCCGCTCCTGGCCGACGCTGCCGCGCTGCGCGCCGTGATCGAGGCGCTGATCGAGCCCTTCTCCGGGCAGTTCGACGTGGTGGCCGGCATCGAGGCGCGCGGCTTCCTGCTGGCCGGCGCGGTCGCGACCGTCGCGGAGGTGGGTCTGGTGCCGATCCGCAAGGCGGGGAAGCTGCCCCGGCCCGCGGCATCCGTCTCCTTCACGCTCGAATACGCGCAGGCGACCATCGAGGCGCACGACGACATCGAGCCGGGCACGCGCGTCCTGCTCGTCGATGACGTGCTGGCCACCGGCGGCACGCTGGTCGCGGCGCACGAGCTGTTCGAGGTGCTCGACGGCCACGTGATCGGGACCGCCGTGCTGATGGAGCTGACCACTCTCGGCGGACGCGAGCGGGTCGGCGACGTGCACGCGGTGTTCACGGCCTGACAGCGGAGCGGGCCAGGACCGCTCCACTGTCGCGAGACGGCGTTCGCTGACGCGGCGAGGACGGTTTGCGACAGGGGAGCAGTCCGGTGTGGGGTGGAGGGTCGGTTCTCGGGAGGGCGCGTTGCGGGCGCGTAACGCCGCGTAAACACTGCCGAACGCCTGGCCCGAAACCCTGGCGAGTGCTCCGCCGGAACCATAGTGTGCCGCATGACGGCCACAGACCTCAACGACCGCAAGGCAGCGAAAGCCGCCAAGGCGGCCAAGCGCACGACGAACTCGGTCGACGGCATCCCGCCGCTGGCCCGCCTCGCGCCGCTCGGACTGCAGCATGTCCTGGCGATGTACGCGGGCGCTGTCGCGGTCCCGCTGATCGTCGGCGGCGCACTCGGCTACTCCGCCGGCGACCTCGCGTTCCTCATCAGCGCCGACCTGTTCGTGGCCGGCATCGCGACGATCATCCAGTCGGTCGGCTTCTGGCGCTTCGGCGTGCGGCTGCCGCTGATGCAGGGCGTCACCTTCGCCGCGGTCGGTCCGATGATCGCGATCGGGCAGAGCGAGGGCATCCAGGCAGTCTTCGGCGCAACGATCGCCTGCGGCCTGTTCATGATCCTCGTCGCACCGTTCTTCTCCCAGCTGCTGCGGTTCTTCCCGCCGATCGTGACCGGCACGGTGATCCTCATCATCGGTCTGTCGCTGATGCGGGTCGCTGCCGGGTGGATCGTCGACAACAACCCGGACGGCGCTGCCCCGATCAACGTCGCCTTCGCCTTCGGCACGCTGCTGCTGATCATCCTCATCGAGCGTTTCGCCCCTGCTCCGCTCCAGCGGGTCTCGATCCTTCTGGGACTCGTGCTGGGCACGATCGTCGCCCTGTTCGTGCCGGGAATGGTCGATTGGTCCAGCGTGGGGGATGCCGCATGGTTCGCGTTCGTGACGCCGTTCCACTTCGGTCTGCCGACGTTCCAGGTCGCCTCGATCGTCTCGATGCTGATCGTGGGTCTGGTCATCATGACCGAGACCACCGGCGACATGATCGCCGTCGGTGAGATCGTCGAGAAGCCCGTCACCCGCCGCCAGCTGGCCGATGGCCTGCGCGCCGACGGCCTCGGCACCGTCATCGGCGGCGTCTTCAACACGTTCCCGTACACGGCGTTCGCGCAGAACGTCGGACTGGTCTCGCTCACCGGCGTGCGGTCGCGGTTCGTCGCCACGGCCGCCGGCGTGATCCTGGTCGTCCTCGGCCTCATCCCGAAGGTGTCGGCGATCGTCGAGGGCGTCCCCAGCGCCGTGCTCGGAGGGGCGGGGATCGCGCTGTTCGGCATGGTCGCGGCATCCGGAATCCGCACCCTCACGAAGGTGAGGTTCAACAACAAGAACGTGCTGATCGTGGCGGTCTCGATCGGCGTCGCCCTGCTGCCGACGGTGACCCCGACGATCTACGACCAGTTCCCGCAGTGGTTCACGCTGATCTTCGACTCGGGCATCAGCGCCGGTGCCATCACCGCGATCCTGCTGAACCTGCTGCTGAACTCCGAGCAGATGCGCGAAGCGCGTCTCGGCGACCCGGCGATCGGCTCATCGGACGCTGTGCGTGGACCGGCCGCCGCGGCCCTCGTGCATCCCGACGCCGAGGGCACCGGGCTCATCCCGACGCAGGTCCTCTCGGACGAGCTCGCCGCCGAGCAGACCGGCGACGGGCTTCCGGCGGATGTGTCGGCGATCCGGCTCGAGGACGAGGACGAGGCCGACCCGGAGCGCTAGGTGTACTGACCCGGATCGTTGTTGACGTAGGAGAGACCTCCGGGGTCGAGTTGGAGCTGTCTAGTTCTTCAGCTCGAACGCACGGAGGTCTCTCTTGTCTCACGCTAATGCCCGGCTGACTCCGGCCGGCAGGTTGATCATGGTCCAGCGGATCCAGTCGGGGCGGCCGGTCGCGCATGTCGCCGCGGAGATGGGCGTCTCCCGTACGGCCGCGTGGCGGTGGTGGCGGCGTTTCCGGGACGCCGGCGTGGCCGGGTTGCAGGATCGCTCCAGCGTCGCCCACGCTCATCCGCGGCGGACGGGGTCGTGTCAGGAGACGCGGGTGCGGATCATGCGGGAACTGACCCGCCGCGGCCCGGTCTTCATCGGTGCGCGGCTCGGGATGCACGCGTCCGTGGTCGGGCGGGTGCTGCGCCGCCATCAGGTTCCGCTGCTGCGGGACCTTGACCCGGTCACCGGCACGGTGATCAAAGCCTCACGACGGTCCGCGAACCGGTACGAACATGCTCATCCGGGCTCGCTGATCCATGTTGATGTGAAGAAGCTCGGCCGAATCCCGGACGGCGGTGGATGGCGTGCCCACGGCCGCAGCGAGAAGGTCCGCGGCCGCGGGATCGGCTACGACTACGTGCACGCCGCGATCGATGACCACTCCCGTCTCGCGTACCTCGAGATCCACGCAGACGAACGCGGGACGACGTGCGCGGGCTTCCTGGAACGAGCGATCGCGTTCTACGCCTCGCTCGGCGTCACCGTCGAACGAGTCATCACCGACAACGCGTTCGCGTACCGGAAATCGGTCGCCTTCAGAGACGTGTTCACCGCTCACGGCATCAAACAGAAGTTCATCCGCCCGCACTGCCCCTGGACAAACGGCAAAGTCGAGCGACTGAACCGCACCCTCGCAACCGAATGGGCATACTCCCAACCCTGGAACTCAAACGCCGACCGCGCTGCGGCCTTGCCAGCCTGGCTCGACCACTACAACCTAGACAGAGCCCACCTCGGCATCGGAGGCAAAACGCCCATCGACCGAATCAACAACGGTCGAGGCCAGTACAGCTAGACGAACGCCGGGAGGTCCAGCCAGGCATCCGGAGCGGCCGGCGCACCGTCGCGGGTGATCGTCCCCTCGATGAGACCGTAGGGCCGGTCGGCGGCGTAGAACACCTCGCCAGGGTTGTCGAGCCCGAACGGCGACAGGTCGTAGACGAAGTGGTGCTTGTTCGGCATCGCGAAGCGGACCTCGGCGATCTCGGGCCGCGCCTGGATGGCGGCCCTGCCCATCTCGAAGAGGGTCTGCTGGAGTGCCAGGGAGTGCACCGTCGCGAAGGTCGACAGCAGCACGGCAGTGACCTCTTCGTACAGGCCGTTGAAGTCGATGCCGGCTTCGACCGCCTCCGGCGCGAAACGCCAGCGCCCGGTCACCGACGTCGCCATCACGCGGTCGTCGGTCTCGACGAGCGTCGTGTAGCCGTCGCGCGGGAAGCCGGAGAACTCGCTCCCCGTCGTCTTGAGCACGACGAGGTCACGAACGCCGCCGGTCACGTGCGTGGCGCCGTTCACGACCTGCACGGCTGCCAGGCGGGTCCCCGGGCCGCTGCGCACGAACGAGTGGTCGTGCGGTGCGCCGTCGGCGAGGATGCGCTCCCACGCGTACTGCTCCGCCTGCCACAGGCCGCCTTCGATCCAGTCGAACCCGCCGACGAAGTGCGTCGCCAGGAGCAGCAGGAACTCCTCGGGGGAGGTGATGCCGTGCTCTTTGGCGAACGCGAAGATCGTGTTCTTCTGGGTGTCCGTCGCCACGACCAGCGCGTTGTCGCCCGTCAGGTACGAATCGATCAGCGCCCTGCCCCGCAGCTGCGACGTCACGTTGAGATCGATGATCTCGTGGCGGGCGGTGTCGCGGATCACGCGCACGACGCGGTTCTCTGCCTTGCCGTACTTGTTGGCGCCGAGGCTGACGGAAACGTCGCTCATGACTAGCTCCCTCTGTAGGTCGAATACGCGAACGGGCTGAGCAGCAGGGGCACGTGCAGGTGCCGGGCCGCGTCTTCGACGGTGAAGGTGACGGTGACGAGCGGGTAGAAGGTGGGAACGCCGCGGTCGGCGAAGTACGCGCCGGTGCCGAAGGTGAGGGCATACACGCCGGGTTCCAGTTCGTCCGGTCCGAGCCCGAGCCGGCCGTCGGCGTCCGTGAAGCCCTGCGCGATGCCCTCCGTCCCGCCTCCGGGGAGGTGGCGTGCGAGGGAGACGACGATGTTCTGCGCGGGGGTGCCCGTCGACGCGTCCAGGATATGGGTGGTGAGGTGGGTCATGCGCGGGCTCCTTCGCTCACGGTGACGGTCGACCGCAGCCGCAGCAGTGCGATCTGGGCGAGTTGCACGGTGGCCTCGGAGGCCTCGACGGCTGGGGTGTTCCCGAGCCGGCGCTCGAGGTCGGCGAGGATCTCCTCCGGCGAGCGGCCGGCGGCTCTGATCAGGAAGACACGCCCGAAGCGCTTCTCGTACGCGACGTTCCCGTCAGCGATCGCCGTGGTGACGGCATCCGTCGCCGAGGACATGGCGGACTGCTCCGTGCGTGATGCCGCGGCCTCCGCGCCCTCGCCCGCAGCGCGCTGCCCGATCCGCGGGTGGTGCGCCAGCGCGGCGTCGAGGTCGTCGGTGCTCCAGGCGCGCGCCAGTGCCTCGGCATCCTCGGCCAGGTCGTCGACCGACGCGTACGGGCGCCCGGCGACGACTGCATCGACCCACGCGGGGATCGCAGCCCAGACCGACACGACGGAGGCGGCATCCGCGGCATCCAGCCTGTTGAACTCGTCCAGCTCCATCCGCACACGGTAGCGCGCGTGCGTTTCACGACGGTTACGTCGACCTTCCCGTCCCGCTTCTCCGGGGATCGGGGCGTACTCCTGCTCCCGGGGCGCGATTCGTACGCCCCAACCGCGGAATCGCGCCCCGAACCCGGGGAGGCCGAACCCCGGAGAGGGTGGATGCGACGGCGTGGCGGGATCCGTAACCCGTTCGAAACCGACCGGGCCTGCGCCGGAGACGTGCATGGGTGAATGTAGATGGAGGCAACAGAGGAGAACGCCGTGGCATCGAACGACGGACCGAGGGTCATCCGCGCATCGCGCGCCTGGGTGGATGGGGCGTTCCGGCCCGCGGCCGTGGTGATCGAGGACACGCGGATCGTCGATGTCATCGACGTGCGCGACAAGGTCGCCAGATCACGTCAGACGCTCGTGCCCGACGATGCCGTGCTGCTTCCCGGCCTCGTCGACTCGCACGTGCACGTCAACGAGCCGGGCCGTACGGAGTGGGAGGGCTTCCGCTCGGCGACCCTCGCCGCCGCGGCCGGCGGGGTCACGACGATCGTCGACATGCCGCTGAACTCCCTCCCGCCCACCACGACGGCGCGGGCGCTCGAGATCAAGCGGGCCGCGGCATCCCCCTCCGCGTTCATCGACGTCGGGTTCTGGGGCGGTGCCGTCCCCGACAACCTCGGGTCGCTGGCCCCGCTGCACGAGGCCGGCGTCTACGGCTTCAAGTGCTTCCTCTCGCCCTCCGGAGTCGAGGAGTTCCCGCACCTGGATCGCGCGCAGCTCGGCGCCGCGATGGAGGAGATCGCCGCGCTCGGATCGCGGATCATCGTGCACGCCGAAGACCCTGCGCTGCTGCACGAGCACACCACGCTGGGTCGCAGCTACGACGCCTTCCTGGCCTCCCGGCCGCCGGAGAGCGAGGCATCCGCCATCGACGCCGTCATCGACGCCGCGCGGCGGACCGGCGCGCGCGCACACATCCTGCACCTCAGCGACGCGCACTCGCTGCCGGCGATCCGGGCCGCGAAGGCCGCGGGCATCGCGCTGACGGTCGAGACGTGCCCGCACTACCTGACGATCATCGCCGAGGACATCCCCGACGGTGCCGGCGAATTCAAGTGCTGCCCGCCGATCCGCGACTCGGCCAACCGCGATCTGCTCTGGGAGGGCATCACCGACGGCACGATCGACGCGATCGTCAGCGATCACTCGCCCAGCACCGTCGATCTGAAGCGCTCCGGAGACGGTGACTTCGGTCTGGCCTGGGGCGGCATCGCGGGCCTGCAGATCGGACTCTCGGCGGTGTGGACCGAGGCGCGCAGTCGCGGGATCGCGCTGGAGCGCATCCTCCCGCTGTTCACGACCGGCCCGGCGGAGGTTGCCGGCATCATGGGGGCGGGGGTGATCGAGCCGGGAGCGCCGGCGCACCTGACCGTCTTCGGGCTCGAGGATCCGCTGCCCGTCGACGCGCGTGCCCTCCTGCACAGGAACCCGATCACGGCCTACGACTCGCGGGTGCTGACCGGCAAGGTGCGCCGGACCTGGCTGCACGGCAGGTCGATCTTCAACGCCACCGAGGGCGGTCCGGGTGAGGCGCCGCGATTCCGGGATGCTCCGCGCGGTCGGCTGCTGTCGGCCAGGTGAGCGCGGCCGGTCGACGGTGTCTCAGCGCAGCGGGTGAGCCGGATCCGTCACGCGGGCGAAACGCGGATGCAGTTCAATGAGGGGATGCCGACCGCGATCGAGATCCTGCAACCGGGCACCGGTCCGCTCCCGGGCGATCATTACCTGCCCGCCACACCCGAGACGGTGCTGTGGGGACGCCTGCCCTGTGCAGCGGATGCCGCAGTCCTGACGATCTCGCCGGGGCAGACGGTCACGATCGACACGGTGAGTCACGAGGGGGTCCTCGAGGACCAGGGCAAGGACCCGCTCGCCTTCTTCACGGGGCACGGCGTGGACGCGGCATCCGTCCTCCATGACGCCATCGAGATCGCGGCCACCCTCTCGCGCGACCCCGCCGCCGACGGACCGCACGTGGTGACCGGCCCGATCTTCGTCGAGGGCGCGCAGCCGGGCGACCTGCTGCGCATCACCGTCGTCGTGCTCGCCCCGCGCGTGCCGTACGGGGTCATCTCGAACCGTCACGGCAAGGGGGCGCTCGTCGGCGAGCTGCCGCGCGGGTCAGGGAACGTCAGCGTGTTCACGCCGGTGCAGGTTCGCGAGCCGGGCCCGGTCGGCGTGCTGCCGGTGGTCGAAGGCGGCGAGGGAGTCGTCGCATTCCCGCTCGCGCCGTTCCTGGGCACCATGGGAGTCGCGGTGGCCGGTTCCGAGCGCCCGCACTCGGTGCCGCCGGGCGCGCACGGCGGCAACATCGACATCAACCTGCTCGTCGAGGGGACCGTCCTGTACCTGCCGGTGCAGGTCGAGGGCGCCCTGGCGTACGTGGGCGATCCGCACTTCGCGCAGGGCGACGGCGAGGTCGCACTGACGGCCCTGGAGGCGTCGCTGCGCGCGACCCTCCGCTTCGATGTGGTGCCCCGCGCCGAGGCGCTCGCCGAGTTCGGCGAGGTGCTCGGGCCGCTCGTGCGCACGGACCGGTACCTCGTTCCGACGGGGCTCGATCCGGACCTCGACGAGGCGATGCGCAAATGCGTGCGGGCTGCGCTGGCGCTGATCCAGGCGCGCTGGGGGCTCGACGAGCACCTGGCCTACGCCTACCTGAGCGCCGCGACGGACTTCGACATCTCGCAGGTCGTCGACATCGTCTGCGGTGTGCACGCCCGCATCCGCGAGTCCGACTTCGCGGAGGTCGACCGTGGCTGATGCGGGCGCGACGAGTGCAGGTGATTCGGCCGGCGCAGGAGAATCCGCGCCGGATCGTCCTGTCCCGGCGGGATCACCTGATCCGGTGACGGCGGAGCGTGGGGGACGGATGCCTGGGCCCGACGCCTCATGGCCGTCGGCCGCCGGCGACGCGTCCGCCGGCATCCCCACCGACCTGCGCGCGGCGTTCGACGCGTACGAGCGGGCGATCATGGAGAACGACCTCGATGCGCTGGACGCGTTCTTCGTGCGCTCCGACGAGACGATGCGCGGCGACGGCGCAGGCCTCCTCGTAGGGCACGACGCGATCAGCGCCTTCCGCGGTCTTCGCGGGGGAGTGCCGCCCCGCACGATCGAGCGCGTCGAATACCGACCGCTCGCGGACGACGTCGCGCTGCTCGTCTCGGTCTCGCGGTTCGCGGGCGGCGGGACCGGGCTGCAGACCCAGATCTGGCGGCTCGTCGACGGCGACTGGCTCATCACGGCCGCCCACGTCACGCCGCGCGCGCAGGCGCTGGACCGCTCGGTGTGGCGCACCGTCGGTGATCCGCTCTGGCAGGGTGCGTGGGAGGGGGCGCTGACGGGACTCACCGTGGCCGTGAAGGATCTCTTCGCGATCAAGGGATACCGCATCGGTGCGGGGAACCCGACGTTCCTGGACGCCGGGCGCGCGGAGACCACCACTGCCGCCGCTGTGACCGACCTGCTGCGCGGCGGCGCGTCGCTGCGCGGCATCGCCCGCACCGACGAGTTCGCCTACAGCATCGCCGGTGACAACGCGCACTACGGGACCCCGCCCAACGGCGCCGTGCCGGGAGCCCTGCCCGGCGGTTCGTCGAGCGGTCCGGCGTCGGCCGTCGCGACCGGTCAGGCCGAGATCGGCCTGGCGACGGACACGGCGGGATCGGTGCGCGTGCCCGCGTCCTACCAGGGGCTCTGGGGGCTGCGCACCACGCACGGGCTGGTGCCGCGGCAGGGCCTGCTGCCCCTCGCGCAGTCCTTCGACACGATCGGCTGGCTCACCCGCGACGGTGACACCCTGCAACGCGTCGTCGATTGGTGCCTGAGCTACGACGGGTCGGAATCGACCGAGAGCGTCCTGGGCGAATCGGATCAGGACCTGCCGTGGCGGTTCGTGGTTCCCGCGGAGGTGCTGGCGGCGGCCGAGCCCGGCACCCGTGCCGCGTTCGACGCCTTCCTCGAAACGCTCGCGGCGACCTCCGGCGCGCCAGAGGTCGAGTCGGTCTCGATCGGCGCGCTGGACGAGTTCTTCGTCCCGTTCCGCACGGTGCAGGGCGCCGAGGCGTGGCGCAACAACGGCGCGTGGGTCCAGCAGCACCCCGGCGCACTCGGCGCGGCGGTGGCCGAGCGCTTCCGGATCGCGTCGGAGGTCACCGCCGAAGACGAGGCCGCAGCGCGTCGCGCGCTCGTCCCGCCGGCCGACCGCATCCGCTCGCTCGCGGTCGACGCGGTGCTCCTCATGCCGACCGTGCCCGGTCCGGCCCCGATGCGCACCTCGGCGGGCGAGCGGGTGAACGAGGTGCGGATGGCGACGCTGCGGATGACCACGCCGGCGGCGATCTCCGGGCTGCCGTCGCTCTCCGTGCCGCTGCTGACGGTGCCGTCGCAGCTCGCGCCGCACGCGCCGGTGGGTGTCTGCCTCACTTCGCGCGCCGGTACCGACATCGCCCTCGTGCGCCTCGCGCGCCGGCTCGCCGAGGCCGTGCGGTGACCGCCGTGATCGCGAGTGCACGGCTTCGTCCCCGATTCGCGTGCTTTTCGCGCTCGCAGCCCGTGCACTCGGCGCGAAGCCATGCACTCGACGATTCCCGACGCACCGATTCCCGAAGAACTGAGGTACACCCGTGACCGCGATCCCCGGCCCGATCGACCCGCCGACCCGCCTGCTGATGGGACCGGGCCCGATCTCCGCGTACCCCAGCGTGCTGCGTGCCATGTCCGCGCCCCTGGTCGGCCAGTACGACCCGTTCATGACGGCCACCATGACCGAGACGCAGGAGCTGTACCGCGGCGTCTGGTCCACGGCGAATGATGCGACGCTGCTGATCGACGGCACGTCCCGCGCCGGCATCGAGGCGGCGATGATCTCGCTGATCCGGCCGGGTGACCGCGTGCTGGTGCCGGTGTTCGGGCGCTTCGGACACCTCCTCGCCGAGATCGCCGAACGGGCGCTGGCCGAGGTGCACACGATCGAAGTGCCGTGGGGACAGGTCTTCCCCACCTCCGTTCTCGAAGACGCGATCGTGCGCGTCCGGCCCGCCCTGCTCGCGCTCGTCCAGGGCGACACGTCGACCACGATGCTCCAGCCGCTGGAGGACATCGGCGAGATCTGCGCGAGGCACGGCGTACTGTTCTACACCGACGCGACGGCCTCGCTCGGCGGGAACGCGTTCGAGGCGGACGCATGGGGGCTGGATGCCGCGACCGCCGGACTCCAGAAATGCCTGGGCGGTCCGTCGGGGTCGGCGCCGATCACCCTCTCCGAGCGCGCCGTCGAGATCATCCGCTCGCGCGCGAAGGTCGAGGCAGGCATCCGCGAGCCAGGAGACGTCGACGCCCCCGACTTCGTCCGGTCCAACTACTTCGACCTGGGGATGATCCTGGACTACTGGGGACCGCGCCGCCTCAACCACCACACCGAGGCCACATCGATGCTCTACGGGGCGCGCGAGTGCGCCCGCGTCCTGCTGCTGGAGGGCCGGGACGCCGTGATCGAGCGCCACCGCATCAACGGTGAGGCCATGCTGGCGGGCGTCCGGGGCCTCGGCCTGGTCGTCTTCGGCGACGTCGCGCACAAGATGTCCAACGTCGTCGCCGTCGAGATCCCGGAGGGTGTGCCGGGCGACGTCGCGCGGGCGGCGATGCTGAACGACTTCGGCATCGAGATCGGCACCTCGTTCGGCCCCCTGCACGGGCGCGTCTGGCGCATCGGCACCATGGGCTACAACGCGCGCACGGACGCCGTGCTGCAGACCCTCGCTGCACTCGAGACCGTGCTGCGGCGGTTCGGCGCCGCCGTGCCGGTGGCGGGCGGCGTCGAGGCCGCGCTGAGCGCGTACGGTTCCGCGTCGGACGGCGACTGACCGGTATGCGCACCCGCCTGATCTCGTTCGCCCCCGATCTGTTCCAGACGGCGGCGCGACGGGTGATGGCGCGCTGCGACGAGCTCGCCAGGGTGAGCGCGACGCAGGGGCAGATCGAGCGCGTGTACCTCTCGGCCGAGCACGCCCGCGTGAACCGGCTCGCCGCCGAGTGGATGCGCGAGGTCGGGATGCGCACGAGGCAGGATGCCGCGGGCAACCAGATCGGCCGGCTCGACGACTCGGCAGGCTCGGGGACCGCTCACCCGCCGGAGCGCCCTGCGCTCATGCTCGGCTCCCACCTGGACACCGTGCCGGATGCCGGGCGCTACGACGGGATCGTCGGCGTGCTCATGGCCCTCGAGGTGGTGCGACTGCTGCGGGAGCAGCCTCTCCCCTTCGCGCTGGAGGTGGTCGCCTTCTCCGACGAGGAGGGCACCCGCTTCGGCAAGGCGCTGCTGGGCTCATCGGCGGTCGCCGGCCTCTGGGACGACGCCTGGTGGTCGTTGACCGATGCCGACGGCATCACCCTCCGGCAGGCGTTCCTGGAGTTCGGCCTCGACCCGGGCCGGATCGGCGAAGCATCCCGCCGACCGGACGAGCTGGTCGGCTACCTCGAGGCACACATCGAGCAGGGGCCCGAGCTCGATGCGCGCGGCGAATCGCTGGCCGTCGTCTCGTCCATCGCCAGCGCTCGCCGGTTCCAGCTCGTGGTCGAGGGTGAGGCCCGGCACGCCGGCGGCACGCCCTACGACATGCGCCGCGACGCCCTGCTCGGCGCGAGCGAGGCCGCGCTCGCGGTGGAGCGCATCTGCCGCGCCGAGCATCACATCATCGGCACCGTCGGGCAGTTCGAGGCGTACCCGGGCGCGGTGAACATCGTGCCGGGCGAGGCCCACTTCAGCCTCGATCTCCGTGGGGAGTTCGACGGCTCACGCGATCGCGTCTGGGATCTGATCTCGGGCGAGCTCGACGAGATCATGCGGCGCCGGCGCCTGCGCTGGAGCGCGCGGGAGGTGCACAACGCGGCCGCGGTGATGTGCGCGCCGCTGCTGCGGGATGTCGTGCGCGAGGGGATCCTCGCCACCCTGAAGGGTGGCGCCGACGAACCGGCGACCATCTTCAGCCGGGCGGGACACGATGCGATGGCGATCGGGTCGATCACCGATGTCGGGATGCTGTTCCTGCGCAATCCCGACGGCATCAGCCATCACCCCGATGAGCTCGTCAGCGCGGGTGATGTCGCCCTCGGCATCCGCGCTCTGGCGGAATCCGTACTCCACCTGGCCGCCGAGCCCCGCTGACCCAGTCCCGCCGACGGGACTGCTCCCCTGTCGCCGACCGGCCGTCCTCGCGGGCCCGAAGGGCGGTCGGCGACGGCGGAGCGGTCCCGGGTGGGCGCTCTCGAGGGTTAACGCCCTCGAAACACCGGGCCAGTGTTCGTGAAATCTACATCCCATACCGTCGGGACCGTCGCATCACGCCGAGTCCCTGGGCGCGCGTACATCCACACCCGAATGCACCACCCGCCTCTGGAGACACAGCACATGACTTCACGTCCTGCCCGGCGCGCGACCCGCGCCATCACCGCCCTCGCCGGGTTCACCGTCGCCGCGCTGGCATTCGCCGGCTGCGCGTCCGGCTCCGGCTCCTCGCCCTCCTCCGCCCCCTCGGACGGCGACTCCGCCGGATACGGCGACCTGTCCGTCCAGCTCAGCTGGATCAAGAACGAGGAGTTCTCCGGCGAGTTCTTCGCCGACTCGGAGGGCTACTACACCGAGGCCGGCTTCGACTCCGTGACCCTCACCCCCGGTCCGTCCACCGGTGCCGCCGAGCTCATCTCCGGAAGCGCCGACGTCGCCCTGTCCGACGCCGTCTCGATCGGCTCGGTCGTGGCCTCTGAGGGTGCCCCGCTGAAGATCATCGGCACCACCTTCCAGAAGAACCCGTTCACGGTGCTCTCCCTCAAGGGCGGCGGAGACATCGCCACCCCCGAAGACCTGATCGGCAAGAAGATCGGCGTCCAGGACTCGAACACCGCCCTGTTCAAGGCGCTGCTGGCTGCGAACGACATCGACGAGTCCGAGCTGACCATCGTCCCCGTGCAGTACGACCCGGCCCCGCTCATCAACGGCGAGGTCGACGGCTTCATCGCCTACCTGACCAACGAGGCGATCACCGTCGCCGCATCGGGTGTCGAGACCACGAACCTCCCCTTCGCCGACAACGGCCTGCCTTTCGTCGCCGAGACCGTCACGGTCACCGACGACGCGATCGCGAACGACCGCGAGAAGCTGAAGGCGTTCCTGGTCGCCGAGATCAAGGGCTGGACCGATGCGGTAGGCGACCCCGAGGCCGGCGCGAAGCTCGCCTACGAGAACTACGGCAAGGACCTCGACCTGAACCCGGAGAACTCGATCGCCGGCGCGAAGGCCCAGGCCGAGCTGCTGGTCGTCTCGGACGAGACCGTCGAGAACGGGCTGTTCACCATCTCCGAGGACCTCCAGGCCTCGACCATCAAGAGCCTCGCCGGCGCGGGCATCACGCTCGAGGCATCCGACCTCTTCGACCTCTCGCTCCTGGAAGAGGTCTACGAGGAGAACCCCGACCTGGTCGCCTACGCGGGCTGACCGGAACCGAAGTCAGGAGCAGGATCATGACGCAGCCCACTCTCGCGACGGGCGCCGTTCAGATCGACGCTGCCGAAGGCGGTGCCCAGGGTCAGACCCTGGGCACCGGCCTGCAGATCTCGGGACTGAATAAGGTCTTCACGACGGGACGCAAGAGCGTCGTGGCCCTGAAGGACGCCGATCTGCACACGGAGCAGGGGTCGTTCCTGGCCCTTCTCGGTCCGTCCGGATGCGGCAAGTCGACGATCCTGCGCATCCTCGCCGGTCTCGAACCGGCCACGAGCGGCACGACGCGCGTGGACGGCAAGAGCCCGAAGGAGCTCCGGAAGGACAACAAGCTCGGCATCGCCTTCCAGGATTCCGCGCTGCTGCCGTGGCGGAGCGTGCTCACCAACATCCGCCTCCCCTTCGAGATCGCCGGGAAGTCGGTCGACAAGGAGTACGTCAACGAGATGATCTCGCTGGTCGGGCTCAAAGGCTTCGAGAAGGCGAAGCCGGCGCAGCTGTCCGGCGGCATGCGTCAGCGCGTCTCGATCGCCCGATCGCTGATCCTCAAGCCCGATGTGCTGCTCTTCGACGAGCCGTTCGGGGCGCTCGATGACATGACGCGTCAGAAGCTGAACCTCGAGCTCCTGCGCATCTGGACCGAGAAGCCCGCGACCACCCTGCTGGTCACGCATGGCATCTCGGAGGCCATCTTCCTCTCTGACTACGTGGCCGTGATGAGTCCGCGCCCCGGGCGCATCAAGGAGGTCATGAAGATCGACCTCCCGCGTCCGCGCACGCCCGAGATGATGCGCACGCCGGAGTTCCACGCGTACGTCGACCAGGCATCCGAGCTGCTCTTCGGCGAGGGCGGCGCCGCGGCTGATGACCACTAGCTCACCGGCCTCGCCCCAGAAGGGCCGCGCGATCCACTGGGAGAGCATCAAGCTCCCCGCCTGGCTGACCGGCGTGATCGGCGGCGTCGCGATCATCATCCTGTGGTGGATGATCGCAGTGCTGTTCGTCACCTCGACGGGCGCGCATCCGATCCCCACTCCGCTGGAAGTCGTGCAGAGCTACGTCACCAGCGGCTGGGAGTACTACTGGCGAAACTTCTCGGTCACCCTCGTCGAGGCCGGTATCGGCTACCTCTGGGGGAACGGGATCGCCCTGGTGCTCGCGGCGCTCGTGCTGGTGGTGCCGCGGCTGGAGGGCGTCGCCACGCAGCTCGCGATCATCACGTACTGCATCCCCATCGTCGCGGTCGGCATGCTCGCGATCGTCGTCATCCCCCCGCCCGGTGTCGGTGAGCCCAGCGGAACCGCGATCCTGCTCGCCGCCCTGTCGGTGTTCTTCACGACCGTCGTCGGTGCCCTCCTCGGCCTCAAGTCGGCTGACCGGTCGAGTCTCGACCTGATCACCGTCTACGGCGGGAACAGCTTCACCCAGCTGGTGAAGGTCCGCCTGATCGCTGCGCTGCCGGCGATCCTGAACGCACTCCAGATCGCCGTCCCCGCAGCATTCCTCGGCGCGGTGCTGGGCGAATTCTTCGGCAAGATCGAGGTCGGCGTGGGTATCGCGATGATCCTCGCGCAGCAGAACTCCAACGCGCCGCTCGTGTGGGCGCTGGCCCTGGCCAGCGGTGCCGTCGCACTCGCCGGCTTCGCCCTGCTGGGCCTGCTCGCGCGGGCCATCGCGCCGTGGTCGAAGGGGAAGGCATGATGACGACACTCACCGCCGCGAACGAGATGCAGCTGGCCGCGCCCGCGGCACTCGACCTCAGCCGCGACGTCCGCCGTGCTGCGACGCGTGGCGTGCTCAAGGCGCTCGGCTGGAGCGTCCTCACCTTCCTGCTGACGCTGGTGGCCGCGGTCGGTCTGTGGGTCGGGGTCATCTGGGTCTTCCAGATCTCGCCGTTGATCGCCAAAGGCCCGATCGACGTCTGGAACTACTTCTTCACGGTTCCCGCGGCCGCCGCCAACCAGGCGCTCATTCTGGGCAACCTCGCCGTCACCCTCGGCCACGCGGCCATCGGCTTCATCGCCGGGCTCGTCGCCGCGATCCTCGGTGCCGCGCTGTTCCAGCTGAGCAAGGGCGCCGAGCACGCGCTGATGCCGGTCGCGATGCTGCTGCGCTCGGTCCCGCTCATCGCGATGGCACCGGTCATCATCATGATCTTCGGGCGCGACCTGTGGACAGTGGCGGTCATCGGCGGCATCGTGGTGCTCTTCCCCGCTCTCGTGAACATCTCGTTCGGCCTGAAGTCGGCCTCGACGCAGATGAACGACCTCGTCGACGTGTACGGCGGCGGCTCGATGACCAAGCTGCGCAAGATCGCGATGCCCTCCTCTCTGCCGGCCTTCTTCGCCGCCGTGCGCATCTCGGTGCCCGGCGCCATCACCGGCGCGCTGCTGGCCGAGTGGCTCGCGGTCGGCGGCGGCATCGGCGGCTCGATCGGCGGCTTCATCCCCCAGGCGCAGTTCACCGCGCTGTGGGCGTCGGTGGTCGCGGTCACCGCGGTCTCGCTGATCCTCTACAACATCATCCAGATCGTCGAAGACGTCGTCCTCGCGCGCATGGGGATGCACCCGCAGAAGGGCGTCTGAGCAGACCGTGTCGACGTCGGTGGCCGTGGCGAGGGCGGCGACGGGGGAGGATGCCGCCGACCGGCGTCTCGGATCCCATATCCGCCGCCTCCGGCAGGCACGCGGGTTGACGCTCGTGAAGCTCGCGGAGGCGACCGACCTGTCGCATCCGTTCCTCAGCCAGGTGGAGCGCGGTCTGGCCCAGCCGAGTCTGGCCTCCCTGCGACGAATCGCGCTCGCGCTGCGCACGAGTCCGATCGAGCTGATCGCGGCTGCCGAGCTGCCGGCATCCGCCGCTCCCCCCGTGGAAGTGCATCGCGGCGACGACGGAGCCATCTCCGCGGATTTCGCCGTCGGCACCGCGCGGATGCTCGCCCACGGCGGCCGGCCGTTCCACCCGATGGAGTACGAGGGCTGCAACTCGCTGGCCGGCGAGTACTTCGTCCACGACGAGGACGAGTTCGTGTACGTGCTCGGCGGCGCAGTGCACGTGGAGCTGGACGGCCGGGTATCGACGCTCGCGCCCGGGGAGTCCGCGTACTACGCCGGTGGCGTCGCGCACCGCTGGTGGTCGGCGGACTGCGAGACGTTCCGGCTGCTCATCGTGAAGCAGCAGCCGCGCCTGACGGCGTCGCTGCGCTGACCGGCGCGCCCCGCGCGGCTCGGGCCGCGCAACGGGCGATCCGCCGCCATGTGTTCATTTGCCTCGGATCGCGCTCCGTCCGCGGCGGGCGCCGCGTTCTGAGGCGAATGAAGTTCGGCTCTTACGGTTCGTTCGCCTCGGAACGTGGTCCTCCGACGCGCTCGGCAGCGTCCGACGGCAAACGAAACTCCGCGTGCCGCGGCGTGGCGCTGTTCCAGCGAAGGGGCGTCCGCTCCTTGACGCGGCTCAGCCGCTCGAGACCGAGCCTCGCGCGTTGTAGACGACCGCGTCGCTCGACCCGTACGCGCGATACACCGCGACGGCGTCCTCGCGCCCGACGCCGCTGACCACGTGGATGCCGCGCGCCTCGAACTGCTCCGCCCAGTCGCCGACGACCGGACCCTCGTCGAAGCCGGTGAGCTCCTCCAGCAGCGGGCCCTCGCCGGCGACCACCAGGCGCCGCACGCCGCTCCACATCGTCGCGCCGTAGCACTGCACGCACGGTCGCCAGTTGACGATCAGCGACAGGCTCGCCTCGCCCGCGCCGAGATCCCAGCGGCCGAGGGCGGTCTGTGCGAGGCTCAGCGCCACGACCTCGGCGTGCGCTGCGGTGAGTCCGGAACTCAGGACGACGTTGACGCCGACCGACACGAGCGCCCCCGTCGCGTCGTCCACGACGATCGCCGCGAACGGCCCGCCGTTCCCGGCCCGCCAGTTGCGGTCGGCGAGGTCGTTGACCAGTCGCATCCGCTCCTCATCGGTGCGCAGGCGCTCCGGAAGCGCGTCGAGATCGTCGAGAAGCCACGACGGAAGCGTCGCGGAGAACGAGGTGGCCAGCTGCACGGGTCAGCCCTTCCGGTCGGGGGACAAGGTCTGCGCGAGCCGCCACACACGGTCGCGGGAGAAGGGCTGCTCGTAGGGGCGGGTGCCCAGCGCGCGCGCGATCGCGTTGCCGATCGCCGGCGCGACGGGGTTGTACGGCGACTCGCTCATCGATTTCGCCCCGAAGGGCCCGAGGTCGTCGCTCGTCTCGGCGAAGTACACCTCGGTCTCGGGGATGTCGGCGAACTTCGGCACCCGGTACTGCCGGAACATCGGGTTGACGATGCGTCCGTCGTCGTCGACCAGCACCTCTTCGTACAGGGCGCTGCCGATGCCCTGCGCGACCCCGCCCTCGACCTGACCGCGGCACTGGGCCGGATTCATCACGAATCCGGCATCGGCCGATTGCACGGACTGCAGGATGCGCACCGTACCCGTGGCCGGCTCGACGGCCACCCGGACGGCGTGCACGTTGAAGGCGATCGAGCGCTGCTCGCCGTATTCGGACCCGTCGGCGAAGAGCCCCTCGTCGCTCCGCCACTCCGGCGGCGCCGACGCGATCAGCTCGGCGAACCCGATGACGCGATCACCGACGCGCACGCCGTCGGGTTCGAGAGCGGGTTCGGCGGTCGCATCCGCCCCCGCTCCTGCGATGCCGGACGCGAGCGTGAGCAGTCGGTCCCGGAGGGAGAGGGATGCCGCGTGCAGGGCCTTCCCCGCGACGGTGATGCCCGCCGACGCGAACGCGCCGGTGTCGTAGCGCGCGCCGTCGGTGTCGGAGCTGCGCAGCCGCACGCGATCGAGCGTCGTCGACAGGTCGGTGGCGACGATCTGGGTATGCACGGTCGTGGTGCCGTTGCCGAACTCTGTGGTGCCGACTCCGGCGACGTACTCGCCGGCCGGGGTCACGGTCACTGTCGTCTCGGAGACGTGCCCGAAGGGCGCCATCGTGGCGATCATGGCGGCGGCCATGCCCTCGCCCACGAGCCAGCCGTCCGGCGCGGCGACGCCGTTGCCGCGGGCGAGCGCCTGCTCGGCGAGATCGAGGCACTGATCCAGACCGTAGCTGCCCCAGACGATGTCGTGCTCCGGGTCGCCGTAGTTGCCGACGAGGGGATCGCCGTCGCGCACCGCGTTGATGCGCCGCAGCTCGAACGGGTCCATTCCCAGCGCGAGGGCGAGCTCGTCCATCGCGGACTCGACGCCGAGGATCACCTGGCCCAGGCCGTAGCCGCGGAATGCCCCGCTGGGGATCGCGTTCGTGTAGACCGCCTCCGCGTCCACACGCTTCGCCGGTGCGCGGTAGAGGCTGATCGATTCGGCGCAGCCGTGGAACAGGACACCCCGCGAGTGGTTGCCGTACGCACCCGCGTCGCTCAGGACGTCGACCTTCATGGCGGTCAGCACGCCGTGCGCGGTCGCCCCCAGCGAGACGGCGACCCGCATCGGATGCCGCACCGCGGTGCGGGTGAACTCCTCGGTGCGACTCAGCTCGTACGACACCGGTCGGCCGGTCCGCAGCACGGCCAGCGCCACGAGGTCTTCGGCGAAGATCTCCTGCTTCCCCCCGAAGCCGCCGCCGACCCTGGCCGTGAACACGCGGACCCGGTCGGCATCGAGGTCGAACAGCGCGGCCAGCGCGTCGCGCGCCAGGAACGGCACCTGCGAACTCGTCCGGATGACGAGGCGCCCGTCCTCATCCAGCCACCCGATCGCGCCGTGCGTCTCCAGCTGGGCGTGCGAGACACGGCTCGTGCGCCATTCGCCGCTGACAGTGACGGCGCTGTCCGCCAGCGCCTGATCGGCGTCGCCGTACCCGGCGTGGATCGCGGCGATCACATTGCGCCCGGCGTCATCGACGCGGTCGTTCGGCGTGCGGTCGGGGTGCAGCAGCGGTGCGCCGGGCGTGCGCGCCTGCTCGGGGTCGAACACCGCCGGAAGCAGGTCGTAGTCGACCTCGATCAGGCGCAGCGCCGCGTCAGCCGCCTCGGCGGTCTCGGCGAGGACCGCAGCGACCCGCTGGCCGACGTGCCGGACGACATCGTCGAGCACGCGCGTGTCGTCGGGGTCGTCGGTCGGGTGCTCGTGGCGGGCGCTCGACCAGAGGCGATCGGGGGCGTCTCGATGCGTGAGGACGGCGACGACGCCCGGCGCCGCGAGCGCGGCGGCGGTGTCGATGGAGCGGATCCGCGCGTGGGCGTGCGGTGATCCCAGTACCCGCAGCACGAGGGTGCCTGCGGGCGCCTCGGCGTCGAACGTGTAGGGCTCGAGCCCCTGCACGACCCGCCGCGCTGCGGGCGGGGTGGCCGAGGCGCCGACCCGATCGGCGGGCAGCGGTCCTCGAGCCTCCCGTTCGCCGTCCGGGTTCCGAGGGCCGGTCTCTCGCACCGGGCCCAGAACGGCCTCCGTGATCGCGGCGCGGATGGGCCGGTAGCCCGTGCACCGGCAGACGCTGCCCTTCATGCGACGGTCGAGATCGGGCAGGTCCGCCGCGGTGAGGGTCGAGGCGGTCACCGCCATCCCGGCGGTGCAGAACCCGCACTGGAAGCCGAAATGATCAACGAGCGCCTGCTGCACGGGATGCAGGTCGTCGCCGGGAGCCAGGCCCGACGCCGTGGTGACGGTCGTGCCGGCGACGCGCATCGCGGGGATCAGACAGGAGTGGACCGGATCACCGTCCAGCAGCACTGCGCACGCCCCGCAGTCACCCGCGTCGCAGCCCTTCTTGACGTCGTGGTGCCCGTGTTCACGCAGCAGCGTGCGCAGGCTCTGACCCGCGCGCGGGTCGGCTTCGATGCCCTCGCCGTTGACCTCGAGCCTCATGCGACCCGCTCCAGTTCTCGACGGAGCTGTTCGGCCAGCTCCGAGCTGACACCCCGACGCCAGTCGGCGGCACCCTGCGGATCGGTGTAGAAATCGGATGCCGCGGCGACAGCCGCCGCGAGCTCGTCCGCGCCGGGGATCGCGGGAAATCGCATCACGTGCGGGGTGAGGGTGGCCGCGGTCACTCCGAACACCGTCGATCCGTCGCCGTCGAGGCGACCAGTGACCACGGCACCGGATCTGCCGTATTCGGCCAGGGCGATCTTGTGCAGCAGCGCCCGCGACCGAAGCGCATGCGCGGGAAGCTCGATCGAGCGGAGGAGCTCGCCCCGCCGCAGGATGTTGGTCCCGTCTCCGGTGGGGAAGTCCGCCACTGAGACCCGCAACTCGGTGCCGTCGGGCCGCCAGAGGACCGCCACGCCGTCCAGCCCCGCGCACAGCGACACCATCGATCCGGCGGCGTACGTGCGACAGAGGTTCCCGCCGACGGTCGCGGTGTTCCAGATCTTGAATGAGGCCAGCAGCGCGTTCGCGGCGACGGGGAAGAGGGATGCCGCTGCCCAGTCGGCCGGCCGGGCCGAGGCGTCCGCGCCGAACCGCACCAGTTCCGCGATGGTGCAGGTGGCGCCGATGCGCAACCCTTCGTCGGAGACCTCCAGCGACGGCCAGTCCATCGTCGTCAGATCGACGAACCCCGTCGTCTCGGGTTGCGGCTCGCTCATCAGCCAGGTGCCGCCGGCGAGGAACGCCTCGCCCTCGGCGAGGGCGAGGTCGTCGCGCGTATGCGCGCGTCGGAATGAAGTGACGGTGGTGATGTCCATGCGTGATGCTCCGAGCTATGCCCGCTCGGCGAGCTGCTTCGACGCGGCTGCGACCTGCTCGGCGAGCACCGGCTCCTCGGCTGTCACCAGGGTCGACTCCTCCACGACGAGTCGCCCGTTCACGAAGAGCCGCGCCAACGGCGGCATCGCGCCGAGGCCCAACGCTGCGACCGGGTCGAGGATCCCCGCGTGCTCGACGGTGTCGACTCGCCACACCGCGACATCCGCGAGCTTTCCGGGTTCGAGCGAGCCGATCTCGTCCTGCCGGCCGAGGACGCGTGCGCCGTTCATCGTCGCGATCCGCAATCCGGTGCGCACCGAGAAGGAGTCGGATCCGGTCTTGAGCCTGCCCATCAGCACAGCCTCGCGGATCTCGATGCCGAGCTGGCCGGACTCGTTCGAGGCCGCTCCGTCGACCCCGAGCCCGACCGGCACCCCGGCGCGCAGCAGGTCGCGGACCGGCGCGATGCCGGCTGCCAGTCGCGCGTTCGACGAGGGACAGTGCGCAATACCCGTGCCGGTTTCGGCATATCTTCCGATGGCCGTCTCGTCGAGGTGGACGCAGTGCGCCATCCAGACGTCCGAGCCCAGCCAGCCGAGGTCTTCGAGGTACGCCGTGGGCGTCTTGCCGAAGCGCTCCAGGCAGTATGCGTCCTCCTCGACCGTCTCCGACGCATGCGTGTGCAGTCGGACGCCGAGCGAACGCGCCAGCAGCGCCGACTCGCGCAGCAGCTCGGCCGTCACCGAGAACGGGGAGCAGGGTGCCAGAGCCACCCGCGCCATCGACGAGAAGGACGGGTCGTGGTACTGCTCGACGGCCTCGACTGATGCGCGCAGGATCGTGTCGGTGCTCTCGACCGCGAAGTCCGGCGGCAGCCCGCCCTGCGAGGCGCCGAGGTCCATGGAACCGCGCGTGGCGTGCAGGCGGACGCCGATGCGCTCGGACGCCTCGACGATCGCGCCGACGATGTCGCCGGAGTCCTTCGGGAAGACGTAGTGGTGGTCGGCGACCGTGGTGCACCCCGACCGTGCGAGCACCGCCATCGCCCCTGCGGCGCCGATCCCGGTGAGACCCGCGTCGATCCGCGACCACAGCGGGTACAGCGCGGTGAGCCAGTCGAAGAGGATCGCGTCCTGCGCGTAGCCGCGCGTGAGCCATTGGTACAGATGGTGGTGTGTGTTGATCAGGCCCGGAGTGACCAGGCATCCGCGACCGTCGACGATCGCGGCATCCGCCCGCCACTCCTCGGGTGCCGAGCCGGATCCGACGGCTGCGATGGTCTCGCCGTCGAGGACGACGAAGCCGATCGGATGCTCAGTGTCGGCGGCATCGACGGTGACGACGTGTGCGCCCTCGATGATGATCCGCGTCACGGCGTCGCCTCGGCAGTCCAGAAGCCACGGTGCACCGCGACCGCTTCCGGCAGGTCGACCGGACCGATGACCTCCACCGCCCGGCCACCGCGGGCGAAGACCTCGCGACTGGGGAGGGCGAGGGTCGGGATGCCCTCCTGCGTGCCGACCATGCGGATCAGCTCGTCCTCGCCGAGGGCGTACACGACGCGACCGATGCCCGACCAGTAGATGGCGCCCGCGCACATCGCGCACGGCTCGGTGCTGGTGTACAGCGTGGCGGTGCTCAGCTGTTGCGCGGTCAGCGCGGCGGCGGCGAGTCGGACGAGGTTCGTCTCAGCGTGACCGGTGGGGTCCCCGTGTGTGACGACCGAGTTCAGACCCTCGACCACGGTGCCGTCTGCTGTCACGACGATCGCGCCGAAGGGATGGTCGCCACGCTCGCGCGCCTGTCGGGCGAGCGCGATCGCGCGGAGGAGGTGAGTGTCCTGGTCGGTCATCAGCGGATCTCCGGGAGAAGGGATGGATCGATCGAGCATGAGGCCGAGGGCGCCTCGCGGTGCACCGGACCGTGCAGATCACGCAGAGGCAGGCCGGTGCCGCGGTGGCGCGCCGCGAGGATCTCGGCGACGATCGCGATCGCGGTCTCCTCGGGGGTCGAGCCCTGGAGGTCGAGCCCCAGCGGCGAGTGCAGGCGCGCCAGCGCGTCGTCATCCGTACCGGTCTGGCGCAGCAGCGCGGCGCGGCGCGCGACCGTGGCGCGGGATCCCATCGCGCCGACGAAGCCGACGGGCAGGCGCAGCGCGAGCCGCAGCGTGGGGATGTCGATGCGCTCGTCGTGGGTGAGCACGCAGATCGCCGTCCGTTCGTCGAACTCGTCGGTGTCCAGGCACGACAGGTGCCGATGCGGCAGATCGGCGACGAGACGGTCGGCATCCGGGAAGCGCTCCGTTGTCACGAGCAGCGGCCACGGATCGCACACCGTCACGGCGAATCCGGCCGCGGAGGCGACACGGCACAATGCGGATGCATGCTCGCCCGCCCCGGCGATGATCAGCCGCGCCCGTGGCGCGAAGGCGAGCATCAGCACGCCGGTCTCGTCGGCGTATGCCGCCGCCAGCATGCTGCGCAGGTCGTCGACGGCCGCCGGCGTCTGCAGCTCCGATTCGCCGAGCAGCCGCCCGATGCGCGGCCCCGTGCACTCGACGCCGATCCGCGCGGAGCGGTCCTGCGCAGCACGCTGCAGCGCCGCTATCGCGATGTCGTCGGACGGCTCGACGCGGTAGACGACGACGTCGATCGACCCGCCGCATGCCAGACCGGCAGCGTGCGCCGTCTCGTCGGTGAAGCCGAACCGGGCGACGCGGCCTTCGCCGTCGGCGAGCACGGCATGTGCCAGCAGCACCGCATCGCCCTCGACGCACCCGCCCGAGATCGAGCCGATGACGCGACCGCCGGCCGTCACCGCCATGGAGGCGCCGACGCCCAGGGGCGCGCTGCGCGGGACATTCGTGATGGAGACCACCGCCACGGGTTCCCCGGTGCGCAGCACCGCGATCAGCTCAGGCGCGAGATCCAGCATGCCGACACGCTATCCCGGCCGTGTTTCCTGCGCGCTACGCTTTCGTGACTGTGCCCGAACCGAAGCCGGATGTCTCGCTCACGATCTGCGGTCTCGTGCTCGCCGCCGGGGCCGGCACCCGCTTCGGCGGCCCGAAGGCCCTGGCCAGTAACCTCGAAGGCACGCCGTGGCTCGAGCTGGCCGTGCGGATGCTGCAGGATGCCGGCTGCGCATCGGTCGTGGTGGCACTCGGCGCCGGTGCCGACGCGGCTGCGCAACGGGTGCCGCCGGCTGCGACGATCATCGTCGTGCCGGACTGGTCGGTCGGCCTGTCCGCGTCGCTGCGAGCCGGACTGGATGCTGCGGCCGGCGCCGCTGCGGACGCGGTGCTCGTCACTCCGGTCGATACGCCGGAGGCACCGGCCAGCGCCGCCCGGCGTGTGATCGATGCGGCCTCGCCCGCCGGTCGTGCAGGGTTGGCTCGCGCAGCGTACGAGGGCGTGCCGGGGCATCCGGTCTTCATCGGCGCCGACCACTTCGCCTCGGTCGCCGCGACGCTCGTCGGCGATCACGGAGCCGGCCCGTACCTGCGCGACCAGGACGCGGTGCAGGTCGAGTGCGGCGACCTCTGGTCCGGCGCCGACGTGGACCATCGCTGAGCGGGATTCACCGATCGTGCAGGGCCGCGGTCAGTTTGCCCATCGCCGACGCCGCACTCTCGCTCACCGTCGGACCCACTGCCGCCAAGCTGGCCAGGAGTGCGGCGATCTCGGACAGGTCGAAGGACACCGGCTCGATCCGACCGACCCGGTGCAGTGCTGCGCCGCCCGCGCTGCTCGATCGAGACACCGAGGCTGTCGCCCGCCTGTATGCGGTTCCCGCGCTGATCCTGTTCCCCGGGCAGACGATCGCGGTGACCGACGCAGCGCAGACCGAGCAGTTCTTCGGCTCGGCGTGGGCGCAGTACGAGGGCATCACCGACACCCGCGTCGAGCTGCGGGTGCCCGCAGAGACGTCCGGCAGTGTGTGGGCGGACGTGACCTGGCACCGCGACGATGCCACGAGCGAGCGGCTGATGTACCAGCTCGTCAACACCGACGACGGCTGGCGGATCGCCGTCCTGACGCCGCTGGGCTGAGCGGGCGGCGGTCAGCCGCCGATCACGACGTTCACGGGCGGCTCGCCGGCGACCGCACGCTCGATCTGCGTCCGCACGAGCTTCGCGACGCGAGGGCGCATCGCGCTGGACGCGCCACCGACGTGGGGGGCGATCAGCACTCCGGGAAGCCTCCAGAGCGGGTGGTCCGCGGGCAGCGGCTCGGGGTCGGTGACATCCAGCGCCGCCCGGATCCGCCCACGCCGTACGTGGTCCACCAGCGCATCGGTGTCGATGAGCGGGCCTCGGCCGACGTTGACGACCAGGGCTCCGTCGGGGAGTGCCGACAGTGCGTCATCGTCGAGCAGATGCCTGGTGGCCTCGCCGCCGGGCAGGCTCGCGATCACGATGTCGGTCTCAGGCAGGAGCTCGAGGAGTTCGTCGACGCCGTGCACCGGCATCCCATCCTCGTCTCGTGCGCGGGAGGCCACGGCGGTGAGCCGCACCTCGAACGGCAGCAACCGTGCGGCGATCGCCTTGCCGACGCCGCCGTAGCCGAGCACCAGCACGCGGCGGTCAGCGAGACTGTCGGCGAAATCGGGCGCCCACTTGCCTTCGTCCTGCGCGCGGACGTACGCCGGCAGATGCCGCTGGGCCGCGAGCGTGAGGGCGAGGGCCAGCTCGGACGTGGAGGTCTCGTGGACGCTCGACGCATTCGCGAACACCATGCCCTCGGGCAGCAGATCGCCGACGCCCTCGTAGCCGATCGACTGACCCTGGACGAAGCCCACCTCGATCCCGTCGAGCATCGAGAGCACTCTGCCCATCGTCATGTACGGCGGCACCACGATGTCGATGCGTTCCCGAGGGGCGGGACTGTCCATCGCCCACACGATCACCTCGACGCCGTCCGGGACGGGAGCGATGTCGGCAGCGAGCTGCTCGGTCGGGACGGTCACGGTCAGATTCGGGATGCCGGAGGTCACCCGTCCACGCTACCGGCGCGCTGGGCTCCGCCGCGCGGACCGCGGCGATACCCTTCCCACAGCGCATCGTGCGCAGAGGAGGCTCCCATGGTTCCCGAGATCAACTACTGGGCGGTGCTCCTGGCGACGGCCTCGAGCATGCTCGTCGGCTCGATCTGGTACGCGAGGCGGGTGTTCGGCACCCGCTGGTCCAGGCTCGCGAACGTCGACATGGACCGGCCCGCCGCCAGCGCGACCATCGCGATCCTGGTGACCGTGCTGGTCAGCTTCGTGACGGCGTGGGTGCTGGCCGGCTCCACGGCGATCGCCTGGCACTTCTACGGCGGCGGCTACCTGTGGACGGCGATCGTCACGGCGGTGGCCCTCTGGGCGGGTTTCACCGCCGCGCGGTTCATCACGCACGACGCATTCGAAGGTCGCCCCTCGTCGCTGACGGTGCTGAACATCGCGCACGAGCTGGTGACGGTGCTGATCATGGCGATCATCATCGGGGTGTGGCCGCCCGCGGGGACGGTCTAGTCTTCGCCGACCGATTCGGTCAGGCCGCGGCGCCCACCACGGCGGCGATGGCCGAGGTGAAGAACGGCAGGCCGTCGATCCCGGAGCGCATCGCGAGGGCGGTATCGGGTCCGAAGCCGGGCTCGACGGCGTGCTCCGGATGCGGCATGAGGCCGACAACGTTGCCGAGCTCGTTCGTGAGCCCCGCGATGTCGCGCAGCGATCCGTTCGGGTTGACGCCCAGGTAGCGGAACGCGACCAGCCCCTCGCCTTCCAGCCGGTCCAGCTCCGATTCCGCGGCGATGTACCCGCCGTCCGCGTTCTTCAGCGGGATCACGATCTCATCGCCCGCAGTGAACTCCGAGGTCCACGCTGTCGACGCGTTCTCCACCCGCAGCTTCTGGTCGCGGCGGATGAACTGCTGATGCGCATTGCGGATCAGCCCGCCGGGCAGCAGCTGCGCTTCGACCAGCATCTGGAAGCCGTTGCAGATGCCGAGCACAGGCATGCCCTGGGCCGCGGCATCCTTCACCTCGCTCATGATCGGAGCCAGGGCCGCGATCGCGCCCGCTCGCAGGTAGTCGCCGTAGCTGAAGCCTCCAGGGAGCACGAGCGCGTCCACTCCCTCGAGATCGTGGGAACCGTGCCACAGCGCCACCGGCTCGCCTCCGGCGACCCGGATCGCGCGCTGCGCGTCGCGATCATCGAGCGAACCGGGGAAGGTGATGACCCCGATCCGCGCGGTCATTCGACGACCTCGATGCCCACGACGTCCTCGATCACCGAGTTCGAGAGGATGTCGTCAGCGATCTCCCGGGCCTTGGCGAGCACGTCCTCGCCGACCTCGCCCTCGACGGTGAGCTCGAAGCGCTTGCCGATCCGCACCGAGGTGAACGCATCGACGCCGAGCCGCGCGAGGGCGCCGGAGACGGCCTTGCCCTGCGGGTCGAGCAGTTCGGCTTTGGGCATGACGTCGACGACGATGGTGGGCATCGGAATCCTCCAGGCGGGCGTGTCCTCCCAGTCTACGGCGCCCCGGCGAGGCGGCCGTGATGCAACCGTGACCGCGATATGGGAGCGCTCCCTTGACTTCGTGGGAGCGATCCCATAGCGTCTCTTCCGCCGATGGGAACGCTCCCACGGCGCACCACGGGGCGGGCACCGCTCACCCCTCGATCACCTGGAATCAACCCTGACAACACAAAGGAGTGACAGTGAACTCACGTGCCTTCCGTAGGGGCGCCGTGGCTGTGGCCGCATTCTCCGCGACCGCCATCGTGCTCGCCGGCTGCGCCGGCGGTTCCGGCGGCGCGGACTCGTCCGCGAACCCGGACGAGCCCATCACGCTCACGCTCGCCACGTTCAACGACTTCGGCTACGACGATGAACTCCTCCAGGAGTACATGGACGAGAACCCGAACATCAAGATCGTCCACAACAAGGCGGCCATCTCGCAGGACGCCCGCACGAACTACTTCGCCAAGCTCGGCAAGGAAGGCCTCGCAGACATCGAGGCCGTCGAGGTCGACTGGTTCACCGAGGCGATGCAGTACTCCGACCTGCTGGCCGAGGTGCCCGACAGCGCCAAGGGCCGTTGGCTGGACTGGAAGGA
Organism: Microbacterium pygmaeum; assembly: GCF_900100885.1. Classification (NCBI taxonomy): domain Bacteria; kingdom Bacillati; phylum Actinomycetota; class Actinomycetes; order Micrococcales; family Microbacteriaceae; genus Microbacterium; species Microbacterium pygmaeum. The sequence continues at coordinate 386,034 of NZ_LT629692.1, read as the reverse complement.
AGCCGCAGCGACCGACCCCGAGGGCCGTCTCGTCGGCTTCGGCACCGACATCGGACCCCAGGCGCTGTGCTACCGCGCCGACCTCTTCGAAGCCGCGGGCCTGCCGACCGACCCCGATGAGGTCGCCGCGCTGTTCGACGGCGACTGGAGCAACTACTTCGACGTCGCCGACAAGTACAAGGCAGCAACGGGCAAGCCGATGATCGACTCCGCGCACTCGGTGTTCCAGGGCATGGTCAACCAGATCGAGTTCCCCTACGACGAGCCCGACGGCACCGTCGTCGCGACCGACAACCCGGAGCTCGAAGACGCCTACAACCAGGTCGTCGAGCGCGCCATCCCGAACTCGGCCTACGCCGCCCAGTGGAGCGATGACTGGAACGCCTCGATGGCCAACGGCGAGTTCGCCTCGATGCTGTGCCCCGCCTGGATGCTCGGCATCATCGAGGGCAACGCACCCGACGTGAGCGGCTGGCAGGTCGCCAACGCGTTCCCCAACGGCGGTGGCAACTGGGGCGGCTCGTACCTGACCGTTCCGGCCAACGGCAAGAACGTCGAGGCGGCACTCGCCCTGGCCGACTGGCTGACCTCCGCGGCGACGCAGGAGAAGACCTTCGTGAACGCGGGCCAGTACCCCAGCGTGATCGAGGCGCAGGAGTCGGCGGCCATCACCGATTCGACGAACGCCTACTTCAACGACGCGCCGACCGGCTCGATCTTCGGAGAGCGCGCGGCGGCAGTGACGGTCAACACCTACAAGAGCGTCGACTTCATCAAGTACAACCAGGCGCTGCAGGATGCCATCACGCGCGTCTTCGACGGGCTCGAGGACCAGAAGACGGCGTGGAACACCTACGTCGCCGAGGTCGAGGCATTCTAAGGATCCGGCAGTTCTGATCCTCTGATCGGAGCGGGGGTCGCGTCTCGCCGCGCGACCTCCGCTCACCCCCTGATTCGCATCCCCTCTTCTCACGGCCGATACGGAGCTCACGTGACTGCGCTAAATTCCCGCGACACCCGCACAAGCCGGCCGGCGACGCCGGAGCCCCCTGCAGACGGCGAGCGCGTCCCTCGGCACATCATGTCCTTCAGCAGCAGGCTGAGCCGCTGGGACCTGAAGGTCTCGCCCTACCTGTACATCTCGCCGTTCTTCATCCTGTTCGTGATCGTCGGACTCTTCCCGATCGCGTACACGGCCGTCATCTCGTTCCAGGAATGGGATCTGGTGCGCAACACCGGAACCTTCGTCGGGCTCGACCAGTACATCTGGATCCTGACCCAGGAGCAGTTCTGGGTGGCGCTGCGCAACACCTTCAGCATCTTCATCCTCTCCTCGGTGCCCCAGCTGGTCCTCGCGATCTTCATCGCCGCGATGCTGGACCGCAACATCCGTGCGAAGACCTTCTGGCGCATGAGCGTGCTCCTGCCGTTCGTCATGGCCCCGGTGGCGGTCGCGCTGATCTTCAGCAACCTCTTCGGCGACAACCACGGCCTGGTGAACACGTTCCTCACGAACATCGGGCTGCCCGCGATCGGCTGGCACAAGGATCCGTTCTGGAGCCACATCGCGATCGCGACGATGGTCAACTTCCGCTGGACCGGCTACAACGCCCTCATCCTCCTGGCCGCCATGCAGGCGGTGCCCCGCGAGTACTACGAGGCAGCGACGGTGGACGGCGCGAACGCGTTCCGTCAGTTCTGGAGCATCACGCTCCCGTCGCTTCGGGCAACGCTCATCTTCGTCATCATCACCTCGACGATCGGCGGTCTGCAGATCTTCGACGAGCCGCGCATGTACGACCAGAACGGCAACGGCGGCGCCGACCAGCAGTGGCTGACGATCACCCTGTACCTCTACAAGATCGGCTGGGGCGAGTTCAACTTCGGCCGCGCCGCCGCCCTCGCCTGGATCCTGTTCCTGATCATCCTGGCCATCGGTCTGATCAACCTCACCATCACCCGGCGACTCGTCCGCGACGACGGCGGCCGCGGTGTCGTCCGGAAACGCCGCTCCGCCCGGAAGGGAGCCCAGCTGTGAGCGCCATCAGCACCCCGCCTCTGGCGATCGTCGAGGAGAACCTCCCCAACGACGCACGCCGCCGGCGCAACGCCCGCACCACCCGCATCCGCGGAACGCGTCCCGGATTCTGGGTCTACCTCGGGCTGGCGGTCATCGTCATCTCGGCGATCTTCCCCTACTACTGGTCGTTCCTGATCGGGTCGGGCGATGCGTCGACCCTCAACGACGCGAACATGTCCTGGATCCCCGGCGGCAACTTCATCGCCAACGCGATCACCGTCATCAACAACCCGGCGGTCAACTTCTGGCCGGCACTGTGGAACTCCATCTTCAGCTCGACGGTGATCGCGGCATCCGTCGTCGTCTTCTCGACGCTCGCCGGCTGGGCATTCGCGAAGCTGCGCTTCCGGGGATCGAAGGGGCTGCTCGTCTTCGTGGTCGCCACCCTCGCCGTGCCCACGCAGCTCGGCGTCGTGCCGCTGTACATCCTCTTCGCCGACCTCGGCTGGACCGGTCAGATCGGCGCGATCATCGTGCCCGCGCTGACCAGCGCCTTCGGCGTGTTCTGGATGACGCAGTACCTCAGCCAGACCGTGCCCGACGAGCTGATCGAAGCGGCGCGCGTGGACGGGGCATCCATGCTCCGCACCTTCTGGACGGTCGGCGTGGTCGCCGCCCGCCCGGCCGCGGCCATGCTGTTCCTGTTCACCTTCGTCGGCGCGTGGAACCAGTTCTTCTGGCCGTTCATCGTGCTGGATCGACAGAGCCCGACCCTGCCGGTCGCCCTCTCGCTCCTGCAGTCCAACTACTTCGTGGACTACTCGATCGTGCTCGCCGGCGTCCTGCTGGCGACGATCCCGCTCCTGATCCTGTTCGCCTTCGCCGGCAAGCAGCTCGTCAGCGGCATCATGGCCGGAGCGGTGAAGGGCTGAGATGACCATCGACATCCGAGAGGCCGCATCCGTCGTGCCCGCGAAGCAGACTCGACCGTTCCCCTCGAACTTCCTCTTCGGGGCGGCCACCGCCGCGTACCAGATCGAGGGGGCGGCGGCGGAGGGCGGTCGCCGTGACTCGATCTGGGACGCCTTCAGCCGGGTACCCGGCGCCGTGATCAACGCCGACAACGGCGATGTGGCCTGCGACCACTACCACCGCTACCGCGACGACGTCGCGCTCATGAAGCGGATGGGACTGGAGACCTACCGGTTCTCCACATCCTGGTCCCGCATCCGCCCGGACGGCGGTGTGGTCAACGCCGAAGGCGTCGACTTCTATCAGCGCCTGGTCGACGAGCTGCTCGACGCCGGGATCATGCCGTGGCTGACCCTCTACCACTGGGATCTTCCGCAGGCACTCCAGGATCGCGGAGGCTGGACGAACCGAGACACCTCCGACCGGTTCACCGAGTACGCGCTGGATGTCCACGATGCCCTGGGCGACCGGGTGAACGTCTGGACGACGTTGAACGAGCCGTGGTGCTCGTCGTTCCTGAGCTACACCGCCGGCCTGCACGCACCCGGGCACTACAGCAGAGGCGAGGGGATGCTGGCGGCGCACCACCTGCTCCTCGGCCACGGTCAGACCGTGCGCGAGCTCCGCGCCCGTGACGAATCCCTGAACCTCGGGATCACCTTGAACCTCACGGTGGCCGACCCCGTGGACGCCGGCGTCCCGGCCGACCTCGATGCGGCCCGCCGCATCGACGGGCAGTTCAACCGGTGGTTCCTCGACCCGATTTTTCAAGCCGCGTACCCGCAGGACATCTTCGACGAGATCGCCGACGATGCGCTGCGCGCGGCGATCCGTCCCGGCGACCTGGAGACGATCGCCACGCCCATCGACACGCTCGGGGTGAACTACTACCACGGCGAGTACGTCGGAGGCACGCCTCCGGCAGTGCCGCCGATCGGCGGGGAAGCCCCCACCGACCGTCGCGGCGAATCGCCGTTCCCCTCCTCGGAAGGCATCTTCTGGCACGAGCGGGGTCTTCCGCGCACGCCCATGCAGTGGGAGGTGCAGCCCGAGGGCCTCTCCCGACTGCTGAAGCGGGTGTGGACCGAGTACGCCCAGCCGGCGGGCACCTCGCTCTTCGTGACGGAGAACGGTGCGGCCTACGACGACGAGCCCGTCGTGGAGGGCGGCGTCGTCCGCGTCCACGATGAGGACCGTGTCGATTTCGTCCGCGCCCATCTGGGTGCGATCCTCGATGCAGTGGATGCCGGCGTCGACGTGCGGGGATACTTCTACTGGTCGCTCCTGGACAACTTCGAGTGGGCATGGGGGTATGAGAAGCGATTCGGCATCGTCCGCGTCGACTACGACACGCAGGAGCGCTCCATCAAAGACAGCGGTCTGGAGTACTCCCGCATCATCGCGGCCCGCGCCCTGGACGCACCCCCGGCACCCGACCAGTCGCAGACGTAGCATCCGAAGGGGAACGATGCACACGGGGATCACCACCGCAGCGCTCCCGGCGCACGTGACGATCGAGGAGGTCGCCTCGGCAGCCGGGGTCTCGCGCTCCACGGTCTCGCGCGTGGTGAACGGCTCGACTGCGGTCAGCCCCTCCGCGCTGGAGGCGGTCCGGCGTGCGATCGCCGAGCTGAACTACGTCCCCAACCGCGCGGCGCGATCCCTGGCGAGCCGGCAGACCCACGCGCTTGCCCTCGTCGTCCCCGAGGACACGACCCGCTTCTTCGGAGACCCGTTCTTCGCGGCGATCGTGTCGGGCATCAACTCGCGACTGGGGCGTTCCGACTACGTGCTGAACCTCTTCATCGCCAGCGACGACCCCGGCGACAAGACGACGGCGTATCTGCGCAGCGGCAGCGTCGACGGCGCCTTCATCGTCTCGCACCACACCAGCGACACCTTCATCGACCGGATCGCCGCCGCCGTCCCCGTCGTCTACGGCGGTCGGCCGGTGCAGGAGCGCGAGAGCGCCTATTACGTCGACGTCGACAACGTACGGGGCGGCCGGGAGGCGACCGACTACCTGGTGCAGCGGGGTTTCACGCGCATCGCGACGATCAGCGGGCCGGTGACGATGCCGGCCGGCATCGACCGGCTCGACGGCTATCGGGCGGCGCTGGCGGGGGCGGGGCTCGAGGAGGTGGCCGTCGAGGACGGCAACTTCACGGCGGACGGCGGCTCGGCGGCGATGAGCCGCATCCTCGAGAGCGGCGTGGAATTCGACGCCCTGTTCATCGCGAGCGATCTCATGGCGCGCGGCGCGCTGGCAGTCCTGGGCCGCGCCGGCATCCGCGTTCCGGAGGACATCGCGATCGTCGGCTTCGACGATTCTCCGGTTGCGACCTCGGTCACGCCGAAATTGACCACCATGCGCCAGCCGTCGCTCGCGCAGGGCGAGCAGATGGCCAGCGTCCTGCTGGACCTGCTCGCCGGTCGCAGCCCGCAGCACGTCACGATGCTCGACACCGAGCTGATCGTGCGGGACTCGGTCTAGGCGACGCTCGCGTTCAGCACATTCGCCCACGGGTCGTCGAAGCTCAGCGAGCGCCCGTCGTCGCGCACCTGGAAGCCGCGATCGCGGAGTCGCTCGCCCAACGCCCCGAGCACGTCGGCATCCGGGAGTGCGAGGTCGACGCGACCCAGGCCGAGCGCAGGCATCCGAGGACCTGCGCCGCGGGAGTTCCAGACGTTCATCGCCATGTGGTGGTGATAGCCGCCAGCGCTCACGAACACAGCCTGGTCTCCGAGGCCCGCCGTCTCGTCGAAGCCGAGTGCATCGACGTAGAACGCACGGGCGGTGCGGACATCACCCACGGAGAGGTGGACATGCCCGATGGATGCCGCTTCCGCGCCGGTCGATCCATCCGCCGCCTCCTCGGTGAGGTGCTCGCGGAGGAACTCGTTGGGGTCCAGGTACAGGGTGCCCATCTCGATCCGGCCGTGCACCCACGACCAGTCGCTGCGAACCCGGTCCCAGTACAGCTCGATGCCGTTGCCCTCGGGGTCGGTGAAGTAGAACGCCTGGCTGACGAGATGATCGGCGGAGCCGGTGAAGGTGCCCGGTGCGGTGCGGGCGACCGAGTACAGCGCGGCGGCCAGTGCCGCCTGCGTCTCGAACAGGATCGCGGTGTGGAACAGGCCGGCTGAGCCGGGCGTCGCGTGGCGCAGCGCCGGCTCATGGCGAAGGATCACGATCGCCCTGCCGGCGCGCCCCAGGGTGACAGTGTCGGCCGCAGCATCCACGACCTGGAGCGTCACGACGTCGCGGTAGTAGCGCGTCATCTCATCGAGGTCGCCGACCAGAAGCGTGACCGCCCCCATCGCCGTCGCTGCGGCGAGCTTGTCGGCGGCCGGGAGCACTTCATTCATGTGAATGAGCAACCCGCGGCATCCGACCGGTATTCCGTGCTGACCGACCGGGAAGCGTGCGGCGCCGCGGCCTTGCGGGTGTCCGGGGCCCGTGCTTTCGTAGCGGCATGGACACGGTGAACTCCACAGACGGAACCTCGATCGCCTACAGCGCTCAGGGCGACGGCCCGGTGATCGTGATCGTGAACGGAGCGCTCTCGCGTGCAGTCGATGCCGATCCGCTCGCGGCTGCGCTCGCGGACGCCGGCTTTCGCGCGGTGACGTGGGATCGACGCGCGCGCGGCGACAGCGAGGATGCCCGTGGGTCGACCCCGGAGCGGGAGGTCGAAGACCTCGCCGCCGTGATCGAGACGGTCGGCGGGGCTGCCGGGGTGCTCGGCCACTCGTCGGGAGCAGTGCTCGCGCTGTACGCGGCGTCGGCCGGGGTGCCGGTCGGCGCGCTGTTCCTGTCCGAACCGCCCTTGCGATTCGGAGCGGACGAGCCGGCAGACGACCTCGCCGAGCGACTGCAGAAGCTGGTCGACGACGGCGAACTCGAAGAGGCCATCACGACGTTCCAGCTCGAGAACATCGGCCTGCCGCAGGAGATGGTCGACCAGTTCCGCTCCAGCGAGCAGTTCGCGGCCGTGGTGCCCCTGGCCCAGTCGACCGTCTACGACACGACGCTGGTGCGCCAGGTCTCCACGCCGCCGCCGTCGATGCTGAGCGTCGGCTCGCCTGTCACCATCCTGCGCGGCGAGCAGACCTTCCCGATGCTGATCACCGGCTCCGACCGGCTCGCCGACGAGATCGAGGGGGCAGAGCTCGTCATCGTTCCCGAATCGGTGATGCATCGTCCGGATCCGGCGGCGACGGCCGCCGTCGTCCGCGATCGGCTGCGCTGACCCGGCGCGCCTCGACTCAGTGCGGGTCGCCGCCGAGCTGACCCACCGCGGGAATCGGACCCCCGTCGTCCGCGCCCGATCCGCGCCACCGGGCGATCGCGTTGCCCAGGTGGTAGATCACCAGCGCGGCCGCGGCGGCCAGGACGATCGCACCGAGCTGGAACTCGCCCCACTGCATCGTGAAGCCGGCGATCGCCATGACCAGGGCCACGGCTCCGGTGTACTGATTGACCGGCCGGGAGAAGTCGACGCGATTGTCGACCCAGATCTTGATGCCGATGATCCCGATCAGCCCGTACAGCGCCGTCGTCACCCCGCCGAGCACGCCGGGCGGGATGGAGTTGAAGACCGCGCCCACCTTCGGCGAGAGCGAGAGCAGGATCGCGAAGGACCCGGCCACCCAGTACGCGGCCGTCGAATACACCCTCGTCGCCGCCATCACGCCGATGTTCTCGCCGTAGGTCGTCGTCCCCGAGCCGCCGTAGGCTCCGGCGAGCGTGGTGGCCAGGCCGTCCGCGATCAGCGCGCGGCCGGTGTGACGGTTGATCGAGGCATCCGTCATCGTCGCCACGCCCCGCACGTGACCGACGTTCTCGGCGATCAGCACCAGGACCACCGGCAGGAACATCGCGATGACGTTCCAGGTTCCCGGTGCCGCGAAGTTCGCGAGGTGGAACTCGGGCAGCCCGATCCAGGGCGCATCGGCGACGGCGGAGTAGTCGATCTCGCCGCTGATGACGGCGACGAGGTATCCGACGACGACGCCGAGGAAGATCGAGATCCGCCCGAGGAACCCGCGGAACAGCACGCTGAAGAGGATGACCGAGCACAGCGTGATCGTTGCGGTGAGCGGCTGCTGCTGGAAGTTCGTCCATGCGACGGGAGCGAGGTTGAAGCCGATCAGCGCGACGATCGCCCCGGCCACCACGGGTGGCATGAGCCGGTCGATCCAGGCGATGCCGGCGAACTGCACGACGAAGCCGATGATCGCGAGCATCACACCAACCGCGACGATGCCGGCCAGCGCCGACCCCATGCCCTGACTGGCCGTGGCGGCGGTCACCGGGGCGATGAACGCGAACGAGGATCCGAGGTAGCTCGGCAGCTTGTTGCGGGTGACGATCAGGAACAGCAGCGTGCCGATGCCCGAGAACAGGAGCGTCGTCGAGACCGGGAAGCCGGTCAGCACCGGCACGAGGAAGGTCGCCCCGAACATCGCGACGACGTGCTGGGCGCCGATCGCGACGGTGGCGCCCCAGTTCAGGCGCTCATCGGGACGCACGACGTCGCCGGGGGCGACCGTCCTGCCGTTGCCGTGCAGTTTCCAGATGGGCATGGCCCCTCCTTCTCTCTCAGCCGGAGAGGCGTTCGAGCAGCTCGCGGTACCGGTCCGCAGTGCGCTCGACGATCTCGGCGGGCAGCTGCGGCGCAACGCCGGTCTTATCCCAGTTCGCGGCGAGCCAGTCGCGCACGATCTGCTTGTCGAAGCTCGCCATTCGCTCGGCCGGTGTCGTGCCGGTCTCATATCCGGCCGCGTCCCAGTAGCGCGACGAGTCGCTCGTGAGCACTTCATCGGCCAGCGTCAACACCCCGGTCTCGTCGCGGCCGAACTCGAACTTCGTGTCGGCGAGGATCAGCCCGCGGGCCTCGGCGGTGCGCGCGGCGCGCTCGTAGATCTCCAGGGAGAGATCTCGCAGCTCTTCGGCGGTCGGCTCACCGACGATCTGGATCGTCTGCTCGAATGAGATGTTCTCGTCGTGCTCGCCCAGCGGCGCTTTGTAGGCGGGCGTGAAGATCGGCGCCGGCAGGCGGTCGCCGTTGGCCAGTCCGGAAGGGAGTCGGATGCCGCAGACCGTGCCGCGCTCCGTGTACTCGGCCCACCCCGAGCCGGTCAGATATCCGCGCACGACGCACTCGATGGGCTGCATGTCGAGGCTGCGGACGAGCATCGCGCGGCCGGTCACTTCGGCGGGGATCGCCGAGCGATCCTCGTCGCCGAGCGTGTGATCGGAGACGAGGTGGTTGGGGATCGACCGGCCGCCGTCCGCACCGGCGAGTGAGTCGAACCACCACAGGCTCAGCGTCGTCAGCAGCACACCCTTGTCGGGGATCCCCGGCTCGAGCACGACGTCGAAGGCGCTGACGCGGTCGCTGGCCACCACCAGCATCCGATTCGCCCGCTCATCCGCCGGCGAGTCGGAAGGCACGTACAGATCGCGCACCTTGCCCGAGTAGACGTGGCGCCAGCCGGGCAGAGCGAGGGGAGAGGTCACCCGCCCATTATCGCGGAGCGCTCTGCGCAGCGCCGATCACGGGGTGATCTCGTCCACGTAGGCGAAGGCTTCGGCGATCAGCGAAGCCCAGCTCTCATGCTCCCCGCGGTCGACCGTCAGCCACTCGCGCATCTCGCGCTCGCGCATCACCATCCGCTGCGCGGTTCCGGCAGCGACGATCTCGTCGGCGCGCGACTCGGGCACCTTGACCACGAGCCCGCCGCGGTAGCCGACGAACGCGAAGATCTTGCCGCGGATGCGCAACCCCTCGCTGCCGAACATCGGGCCGATGTCGACATCGGGCTTCGTCAGATACTCGGCCGCGATCGGATCGAAGATCGCGTGCGCCCGCGCTGCTCCCTCTTCGTCCTTCATGTCGTCAAGGTAGCGGGGCGGCGGGTCGCCGGGAAGGCCTTGACCTTCGACGGACCGGTGTCGACGCGGCCCCTGTCGGTCGGCTCGCCGACGACGTGCCAGGGACCGTGTGTTCGCAAGTCAGGCAAATCCGGCGTCCTCAGGCACTACAGCCTGAGAACTCGCCGTTTCTCCTGATTTCGTGACCGTCACCGAGCCAGAGGACCGCCCTAGGGTATAGTCCATGTGGACTAATCCATATCGACCACGCAAGGATCCGCCGTGAAAGACGCCGTCGACCGCCTCACCCCGCTGGGGCTGATGGTGCTCGCGCTGCTGCGCGAGGGCGAGATGCATCCCTACGAGATGATCCGCCTCATGCGCATCCGTCGGGATGACCGCATGGTCACCATCACCAACGGAACGCTGTACCACACGGTCGGCCGCCTGGAACGGGCCGGTCTTGTCGCCGAGGTCGGTGTGGACCGCGACGGCAATCGCCCCGAGCGCACGACCTACGCAGTCACGGATGCCGGGACCCGAGCCGTCAGCGACTGGGTCCGCCGCGAGCTGGTGCGCGTCGACCGCCCGGCCGAGTTCCGGATCGCGCTCGCCGAGGCGCACAACCTGGACCGCACCGAGGTCGTCGATCTCCTGCGCACGCGTCGGGAGGATCTTGCCGCGCAGTGCACGCAGCACGAGGACGGGCTGCGCGGAGCGCTCGAGAAGGGTGTCCCCGAGCAGTACCTGCTGGAGCTGGACCGCGAGCGCACGCTGCTGCGCAGCGACCTCGCGTGGCTGGACCACACCATCGACCGCATCATCGGCGACGCGCTCCCCTGGGGCGCCCACGAGCCGACCGAACGCTATCTGGAACAGAGAAAGCTGGCACGACAGTGACCGAACAGACCACCCGGGCGCAGGCATCCGCCGAGCGCAAGGCCGTCCCGGACAACGACATCCCCGAACGCAACCCGTGGCCGGCGCTGTGGGCGCTGGTCATCGGGTTCTTCATGATCCTGGTGGACACCACGATCGTCTCGGTCGCGAACCCCGCGATCAAACAAGCCCTGGACCCGTCGACCAACAACCTCGACAACGTCGTGTGGGTGACCTCGGCGTACCTTCTCGCGTACGCCGTGCCGCTGCTGGTGACGGGCCGCCTCGGTGACCGGTTCGGGCCGAAGCGGATCTACCTCATCGGGCTGGTGATCTTCACGCTCGCCTCCCTCGCCTGCGGTCTGTCCGGCACGCTCGAGATGCTGATCATCGCCCGGGCGGTCCAGGGCATCGGTGCAGCGCTGATGACGCCCCAGACCATGGCCGTCATCACCCGCACCTTCCCGCCGAACCGGCGCGGTGCGGCGATGGGACTGTGGGGAGCGACGGCCGGTGTCGCCACGCTCGTCGGCCCGCTCGCCGGCGGCCTGCTCGTGGACGCGTTCGGCTGGCAGTGGATCTTCTTCATCAACATCCCCGTCGGCATCGCGGCGTTCGTGCTGGCCTGGATCTTCGTGCCGAACCTGGCGACCCACCCGCACCGCTTCGACGTCATCGGCGTGGTCCTCAGCGGCGTCGGCCTGTTCCTGATCGTCTTCGGACTCCAGGAGGGCGAGCACTACGACTGGGCCGCATGGGTGTGGGGCATGATCGTGGCCGGCATCGTCGTGATGGGCATCTTCATCTGGACGCAGGCGCGCACCAAGAGCGAGCCGCTGGTCCCCCTGGACCTGTTCAAGGACCGCAATTTCGGCGTCTCGAACTTCGCCATCGCCGCCGTGGGCTTCACCGTGACGAGCATGTCGCTGCCGCTGATGTTCTTCATCCAGCTGGCGCGGGGCCTCACGCCCACGCAGTCCGCGCTGCTGCTGATCCCGATGGCGGTCCTCTCCGGCGTGCTCGCGCCGTTCGCCGGGAAGCTGCTCGATCGCACCGATCCGCGCTTCCTGCTGGTGCCCGGCCTGCTCATGGTCGGCGGATCCCTGCTCTGGTACGCGTCGCTGATGAACGTCGACACCCCGATCTGGATGTTCCTGCTCCCGTCGGCCCTGATGGGCATCGGCAATGCCGGCATGTGGGGACCGCTGGCGACCACCGCGACCCGCAACTTGCCGATGCACCAGGCGGGCGCCGGCTCGGGCATCTACAACACCACCCGCACGGTCGGCTCCGTCATCGGCTCGGCGGCCATCGCGGCCTTCATGCAGAACCGCCTCGAGGCGAACCTGCCGGGCGCGGCGGATGCGGCCGGCAGCTTCGGCGGCGGCACCCTTCCGCCGTTCGTGGTCGACGGCTTCTCGCAGGCCATGGCGCAGTCGATCCTGCTCCCGGCCGGGGTCATGATCATCGGCGTGATCGCCGTGCTGTTCCTGCGTCGACCGGTCACCACCGCGGCCACCGCCGACTGGAAGGCCGCGCAGACGGAGATCCCCGCACGCTGATCGAGTAGCAGACCCGAGCAGGATTGCAAGGGGATGGAGCGGATGCCGCGGGCCTTCGTAGCCTGAATCGATGGACACCCGCACTCGTGCACGGACCATCCTTCCTGCCGCAGCGATCTCGCTCGCGCTGCTGGCCTCCGGCTGCAGCGCGGGCGGAGGCGCTCAGCCCGCGGCATCCGATCCTTCCCCGACGCGCACGGCACCGCCCACGCAGACTGCGTCGCCCTCGAACGCCCCGTCCGCCGATGACGCATTCACCTACCCCGATGAGGACGATCCGACCCAGGTCGCGATCTACCGGAAGTACGAGGGATCGAATCCATCCGGCGAGATCATCGCCGGCCCCGCCGCGCTCACTGCCGACCGCGCTTTCACGATCGAGGCGCAGTGCGAGGGCGATGGCTTCTCGTTCGAGGTGATGACGGCCGACGGGCAGCAGCGGCTACTCGTCGAGGGCGACGTCGACTGCGACGATCCGCCCGCGGGCGAGTTCACCTATCAGCTTCCCTACTCCGGCGTCGTCCAGGTGAACATCGGCGACGCCGAAGGCGTCGGTCGCGCGTGGGTTCGCGTGGTCCAGCCCTGACCAACGCGGGTCAGTCCGCCGCGACGTCCACGCCGCGGCGCACGCGGTCGACCACGTCGATGATCGCATCTGCCACGAGTGCCGGCCGCTGGTAGTGCACGTTGTGGCCGCTGTCGGTCTCGGTGATGTGCACGGCCCCGGCCACGCGGGAGGCGAGGTACGCCTGGCTGTCGTGCTGTGCGGCATCGGTGACGAATCCGAAGTCGTCCGGGATCTCCTGCCCGATCGCCCCCGCGGCCTTCAACGCCGGGATCGAGGGCCCGATCGGCTCGTCCGCGGAGATCACCACGAGGGGCATCTGCGCCATCGCGGGCGCGGCTTTCAGCTGCGCGAAGCTCGTGTCCGCATCGATCCACTCCAGGGCCGGATACTCCAGGATCGACGCATCGATGTCGCCGCGGAGCAACGGCTTCTGCAGCGCCCACTGATCGGCGGTCATGGCGTCGCGAAGCCCCTCGGACAGGGCGTCGACGAGCACCATCCCCGATACGCGATCGGGATGCTCTGCCGCGTACAGCCGCGCGACCAGCCCGCCGGCGGAGTGCGCGGCCAGGACGAGCGGCGGGGTGATCCCGGCGGCATCCAGGAGCGCGCTGAGGTCGTCGGCCATGCGCTGCGCGCCGGCAGGCTGCGCGACCGGATCGCTGCGACTCGGCGCATCGCCGACGGGGGTCCCAGGGCGGTCGTACGCGCACACGCGCGTGTCGTCGGCGACGAGCGACCAGACCGACGGCGACGAGACGCCGTCGGCGACGATCTTCCAGTCGTCCGCCGAGGCGCGCTGACCGGAGATCAGCACGACGGTGGGCGAGCCGCTCCCGGCGCACTCGAGGTACATCTTCCGGTCGTCGCCGACGTCGAAGGTGCCCGAGATGGGCGCATCGGCGGAGGCCGCCGGACTCGGCTCAGCCGCGTCCGGGTTCGTCTGGGCAGCGCATCCCGCGAGGATGAGTCCGCTCGCGATCAGGCCGGTCCATCGCCAGAACGCCCTCGCACGCCGCATCGCCACCTCCCGGAGCAAAAATACGCCCGGGTGCCGCTGCGCGTCGAGACCCGACGGGTCCTCAGTCCTCGACGACCCGCAGCGCGATGTCCGTCCGGTACTGACCGCCCTCGAGCCCGATCTCCGCGATTCCCCGGTACGTGCGCTCGCGCGCCTCGGCGAACGTCGTCCCCAGGCCCACGACACCCAGCACCCTGCCTCCGGTCGCCACCAGCGCCCCGCCCCGGTCGGCGGTCGCGGCGTGCGCCAGGTGGACGCCCTCCACGCCGGCCGCGGCATCCGTCCCGGTCACCGTCCGCCCGGTCACGGGCGCCTCCGGGTAGCCCTCGCTGGCCAGCACGACCGTCACGGCGACGGCGTCCGCGAACGCCGGGCGCGGGTGGTCTTCGAGGGTTCCGGATGCTGCGGCCAGCAGCAGCTCGGAGAGCGGATCGATCAGGCGGGGGAGCACCACCTGCGTTTCGGGATCGCCGAAGCGCGCGTTGAACTCGATGACCTTGATGCCGTCGGGGGTGAGGATCAGGCCGGCGTAGAGCAGCCCGATGAACGGCGTGCCTTCGGCGTCGAGGCGGCGGATGACGGGCTCGGCGACCTCGGTCGTGACGTGATGGACGAAGGTGTCCTCGTCGCCGAACAGATCCGACAGCCAGGGGAGCGGTGAGTACGCGCCCATCCCGCCGGTGTTGGGGCCGGCGTCGCCGTCGGACAGTCGCTTGTAGTCCTGCGCGGGGCTCAGGGGCAGTACGCGGTCGCCGTCGCTGAGGAAGAAGAGCGACACCTCCGGCCCCTCGAGGAACTCCTCGATCAGCACGGCGCCGACCGGGAGATACGCGGCCGCGTGCGCGAGGGCGGCGGCGCGGTCATCCGTCACGAGCACGCCCTTGCCGGCCGCCAGGCCGTCGGCTTTGACCACGTGAGGCGCACCGAGGTCGTCCAGCGCGGCCTCGACCTCGGCCAGGGTGGCGGCGCGCACCGCGCGGCCGGTCGGCACGCCCGCGGCATCCATGATCCGCTTCGCGAAGGTCTTGGATCCTTCGAGCTGCGCAGCGGCCCTGCCGGGTCCGAAGGCGGGGATGCCGCGTTTGCGGAGGGAATCGGCGACACCGGCGACGAGGGGGGCCTCGGGTCCGATCACCACGAGGTCGATCGCGTGCTCGTCGGCGAAGACCGTGACCGCCGCGGGGTCGTTCGCATCGAGCGCGACGACCTCCGCGTCGCGGGCGATCCCCGCGTTGCCCGGTGCGGCGAAGATGTCGTGGGTCGCGGCTTCGGATCGAAGCGCGAGGATGATGGCGTGCTCGCGCGCGCCAGAGCCGAGGACCAGGATTCTCACCCGGTCAGCCTACCCGCGGCCCTCCGAGCACCATGGGCCGCACAGGTCCGGCGACCGGTGGGACAGACCCGCCCCGACGGGTGCCGACGGTGGGACAATCGATCCATGGATGCCGAGCACGGCGCCCCCGAACCTCCTCGAGTCGACGGCGAACGCGTCGTGGACTCCCAGGTCCTGCCCGTCGTGATCCGATCGACTCCCCGGTACGGCCGGTTCCTCTGGACCGGCGTGGTCGTCGGGCTGCTGGTGGCGGTCGTCCTGACGTACTCGGCGAGCCTGACCGAGCAGCCCGGCGGGCCCATGTCGACGGGGGCCTCCGGCATCCTGTGGGTGTTCGCGGTCTACGCCGCCGTCTGCGTCGCGGCGGCGCTGCTGCTGATGGGGCTCCTGGTGATGGTGCTCGCGCGGCACAGTTCGCACCGCGTGCGATCCGCACGGGCCGAGCACGAGACGACGCTGGTCGATGACCTCAGGCATCCCGTCACCGACGACATCCCCCGCTGGGTGCTCGATGCTGAGGATCTGGCGCCCGGCACCCGGCGCGCCGATCCGGACGGCGGCGCACCGATGGGGTCGCGGCCGCGCGCGTAGCCTGGAGCGATGCCCAGCAGGATTCCGACGGACGCCGGCCGCGCGGCGCTTTCGGCGGTGCGGGCCGCCGGCGCCAGCGCGCAGAAGCCGCCCCGCACCGACCTCGCGACCGCGGTCCGCTACCTCCTGCAGCTCCTGGTGGAGAAGGCGCCGGGCGGGTCGGTCGAGGTTCGCGTGCCGCCGTTCGGCGCCGTGCAGGTGATCGACGGTCCTCGGCACACGCGGGGAACCCCGCCGAACGTGGTCGAGACAGACCCGGCGACCTGGATCGCACTGGCGCTCGGAGAAGAGCGATGGGCGGATGCCGCGGCATCCGGTCGCATCCTCGCCTCGGGCATCCGAGCCGACCTCAGCGACCTGCTTCCGCTGCGTCCGTGACGCCAGGTGTGCGCCGTCGCTCGGATCGCCGGATGATCAGCGCGGCGATCCTGCCGGTGCTGAGCATGATGCGACTGCTGCCGTGGCAGCGGCGTCTTCTCTGACGGCCGCTCGTGCGCCCTCCCGACCTGCCGGTGAGACAATGGAGGCATGGCCGATCAGGCGCGAACCCCCGATGAGCCGGATGCCGCGGCATCCGTCCCCCGCATCGACGACCGCCGCGAAACCGTCCGCGTCCGGCGCGCGCCGAAGTTCTCGGTCTTCCTCCTCGTGGGCGCCGCGGTGGGCATCGTGGTCGCGCTGATCCTGACCTACACGTTCGGCGGATCGCTGGATGAGAGCCCGAACACCGGCCTCGTGTACTCGCGGGGACAGGTGTTCGGCTTCCTGGCGCTCATCTGCGTGACCGCGGGTGTCGCACTCGGCGGCATCGTGGCGCTGATCCTCGACCGCTCCTCGTCGCGCCGGACGCGTGAGATCGCCGTCGACCACGAATCGGTCGAACTCGACGACTGAGCCAGGCCGCCTCAGGCGAGCTCGGCGATGATCGGGTGGATCGCCGCATCGAACGCGACGACGTCGCCGCGCAGGCCGTCGGTGACCGCGATCGTGAGGGATCCGATCCACCAGACGCCGCGCTGGGTCAGCGGCAGCACCTGCACGTTGAGTTCGAACGAATGCGCCCGACGGCCGACCTGCCGCTCGTGCTCCGCGATCGCGCTGGCGTACGCGCGATACGAGACGCCGGGTTTCGCCGCCGCGTCCTTGGCATAGCGACTGTGCGCGGACTGCGAATAGGCGATCGCCTCCGCGGCATGGGGGATGATCGCGGCCTGCAGCACGTCGGAGCCCTCGGCCGGCAGCGCCACGAGCGTCTCGAAGCCGTCGACCAGCTCCAACGGCACCGGAGACGGGTGCGCCTGCGGCTCCACGGTCATCGCCCAGTACTCACGCCACTGGCGCTCCAGCAGCGCCTGCGCCTCCTCGGTGCGCTCGTTCGAGCGGGAGTCGTTCGGCCGGGGCGGGATGCCGCGCAGGTGCGGCAGTTCGTCGGGCGAGCGGATCCCCAGCACCTGCCGCAGATACAGCGCGAGCAGCACCGGCTGGCTCGCGTCCTCGCGAATCAGCCACTCCGGAGCCCCTGCGCCGCCCATGCCGCAATTGTACGGCGGGGCACCCCTGCCCGAGCCGGCCCGGAGGCCCCGACATCCGGCATCCGCCCAGTATCGCCGCCGGTAGGCTGAAGGGGTGGCCTCACCCTCCCGCGACGCCCCTTCCCCCGGGGCCAGTGCCGTGAACCCCTATACCGAAGCCGGAGTCGACACCGCAGCCGGTGATCTCGCGGTCGAGCTGATGAAATCAGCCGTGCGCAAGACGCACGGCCCTGAGGTCCTCGGCGGCGTCGGCGGCTTCGCCGGCCTGTTCGACGCATCCGCACTGCGCGCCTACGCGCACCCGCTGCTGGCGACCAGCACCGACGGGGTCGGCACCAAGGTCGCCATCGCCCAGGCGATCGACAAGCACGACACGATCGGGCTCGACCTGGTCGGCATGGTGGTCGATGACATCGTGGTCGTGGGCGCGAAGCCGCTGTTCATGACCGACTACATCGCCTGCGGCAAGGTGTTCCCGGAGCGCATCGCCGACATCGTGGCCGGTATCGCACGCGGCTGCGCCGAGACCGGCACAGCGCTGGTCGGCGGCGAGACGGCCGAGCATCCGGGCCTGCTGGGCATCAACGACTACGACGTGGCCGGCGCCGCGACCGGCGTCGTCGAGGGCGACCGGATCCTCGGTGCCGATCGCGTCCGCGAGGGCGATGTCGTCCTTGCCCTGGCCTCGAGCGGTCTGCACAGCAACGGCTACTCCCTGGTGCGCCACATCGTGGCCGGCGCCGGTATCTCCTACGGCGACCGCGCCCCCGACCTCGGCGCCCACGGCACCACGTGGGGCGAGGCGCTCCTCGAGCCGACGCGTCTGTACACCGCACCGCTGCTGCGCCTGATCACCGAGATCGGCGACGGCGTGCACGCGCTGAGCCATGTCACGGGCGGGGGCATCGCCGCCAATCTCGCACGCGTCCTGCCGCAGCGCACGTGGGTCGAGGTCGACCGGTCCACGTGGTCGCCGTCTTCAGTGTTCCGCGTCCTCGCGGACCTCGGGGGCCTCGAGCTGCCGGCGACCGAGGGCACCTGGAACCTCGGCATCGGCTTCGTGGCGGTCGTGGCCGCCGAGAACGCGGATGCCGCGGCATCCGCCCTCTCGAACGAAGGCATCGCGACCTGGCAGGTGGGCGTGGTCCGCGCCGGCGCTCGGCCCGATGATGCGCACGGCGTGTTCGAGCAGGGCGCCAAGGGCGTCGACGGCGGCGCCGTGCGTCTGGTCGGCGCCTTCGCGGACGCCGGGGCGGCCTGAGATGTGCGGCATCGTCGGCATGGTCGGCCGGGGCAACGTCAACCAGGAGATCTACGATTCCCTGTTGCTGCTGCAGCACCGGGGCCAGGACTCCACGGGGATCGCGACGGCCGAGCCGAACGGCATCTTCCACATCGCCAAGGCCCGTGGTCAGGTGCGCGAGGCGTTCCGCACCCGTGACATGCGGGCGCTGCTGGGCAACATCGGCCTCGGACATGTGCGCTACGCGACGAAGGGGACGGCGGGCAATGAGGAGGAGGCGCAGCCGTTCTACGTGAATGCGCCGTACGGCATCGTCCTCGTCCACAACGGCAACCTCACCAACACCCGCGAGCTCACCGACGAGCTGTTCCACAAGGACCGCCGGCACCTCAACACCAGCTCCGACACGGAGCTGCTGGTGAACGTGCTGGCCAACGAGCTGCAGGCATCCATCTCGGGTCCCCGCCTCGACCCCGAGCAGATCTTCGACGCCGTCGGCCGTGTGCACGATCGCGTGGAGGGCTCGTACGCGACGATCGCGCTGATCGCCGGTTACGGGCTGCTCGCCTTCCGCGACCCCTTCGGCATCCGCCCACTGATCCTGGGCACCCGCAAGAACGACGACGGCTCGTACGAGTGGGTCGTCGCGAGCGAGTCGCTCGTGCTCGAGAACGGCGAGTTCGAGGTCGTCCGTGACGTCATGCCGGGCGAGACCGTGTTCATCGATCTGGACGGTCACCTGCACACCCGCCAGTACGCCGGGACGGCGCAGCTGGTCCCCTGCTCGTTCGAGTACGTCTACCTCGCCCGCCCCGACTCGGTCATGAACGGCATCTCGGTCTACGAGGCGCGGCTGCGCATGGGCGACCGTCTGGCCGACACCATCGCGAAGTACACGCCCCAGGGCGCGATCGATGTGGTCATGCCCATCCCCGATTCGTCGCGGCCGGCCGCCATGCAGGTCGCCCGCAAGCTCGGTATCGAGTACCGCGAGGGCTTCTACAAGAACCGCTACGTCGGCCGGACGTTCATCATGCCCGGCCAGGCGGCGCGCAAGCGCAGCGTGCGCCAGAAGCTCAACGCGATGTCCAGCGAGTTCAAGGGCAAGAACGTCCTGCTGATCGACGACTCGATCGTGCGCGGCACGACGAGCAAGGAGATCATCCAGATGGCGCGGGATGCCGGGGCCAAGAGCGTCACGTTCGCCTCGGCCGCCCCGCCCGTGCGGTACCCCCACGTCTACGGGATCAACATGCCCTCCCGCCACGAGCTCGTCGCGCACGGGCGGACGATCCCCGAAATCGCACAGGAGCTCGGCGCCGACTACATGGTCTACCAGGAGGTGGAGGATCTGAAGGCGGCGATCCTCGAGGGCTCCGACGTCGACGACCTGGACATGAGCTGCTTCGACGGCCGGTACGTCACCGGCACCGTGAGTGAGGAATACCTCGCCTGGGTCGAAGGAACCCAGGAGTCTTGAGCTTCCCCGCGGAGCTGCTGCGCGGGGCGCAGGAAATCGAACAGACGCCTCGAGGCCTTCGCCCGCACCGACTGCCCGCCGCGATCCGCGAGCGCTTCCCGGAGCCGCAGCTGCTGATGGTCGAGCAGCAGCCCTCCGGTGTCCGCATCGCCACGCGCACCGCGGCGCGCAGCATCGAGCTGGTCGTGCACACCACGCGTGTCGCATTCCGCGGGGTCGACCGGCCGCGCGGGTTCGTCGATGTCACCGTGGACCGCGCGCGGTTCGCGAGCGTCGAGCTCGCCGCCGGCGACGCGACGATCATCGACCCGGCCACGGGTCAGGCCGAGAACGTGGTCGGGGAGCCCGATGTGATCCGCATCGAGCGGCTGCCGGCGGGCGACAATCTCGTCGAGCTCTGGCTGCCGCACAACGAGTCCGTCGAGCTCGTCGATCTGCGCGCCGATGCTCCGCTCGCCCCCGACACCGCTCCGCGTCGCCTGTGGGTGCACCACGGCAGTTCGATCTCGCACGGTTCCAACGCGAGCTCGCCCACCCGGATCTGGCCCGTGATCGCTGCGCATCGAGGCGATGTCGAACTGCGCAGCCTCGGCCTGGGCGGCAGTGCCATGGTCGATCCGTTCGTCGCCCGCCTGATCGCCGGGAATCCAGCCGACCTGATCAGCGTCAAGCTCGGCATCAACGTCATAAACGCCGACGCGATGCGCCTGCGCGCCTTCGTCCCCGCGGTGCACGGGTTCCTCGACACGATCCGCGACGGGCATCCGGACACCCCACTGGTGCTCATCTCGCCCATCTTCTGCGCGATCCACGAGGACACACCCGGTCCCGGCGCCATCGACCCGGCGGCCTTCGCCGAGGGGCGCATGAGCTATCTCGCGACCGGTCGCAGCGACGACCAGCAGCAGGGGCGCCTCACCCTCCGCGTCCTCCGCGACGCGCTCGCGTCGCTAGTCGAGCGACGGGCATCCGACCCGAACCTGCACTATCTGGACGGGTTGCGCCTGTACGGGCAGGACGACGCCACCAGGCATCCGCTGCCCGACGCCCTGCACCCCGACACCGACACCCACCGGCTCATCGGGGAGCGGTTCGCGGAGTTCGCGTTCGCCGGATCCGGACCCTTCGCCGCCCGCTGAGGCCCCGCCGCCTCGAGTTGACCCGATCGGCCCCCAAAACGGCGGCTGAAGGGGCCATTCGGGTCAACTGAGGCAGCGGGAGCGGCCCTAGGCTGGTCCGATGCGCTCCGAACCGGCACGACCTCTCTGGCGCGGGCGGACGCTGGCCGTGATCGGCATCATCGCCTTCGCATTCTCGTTGCGCAGCGCCGTCGCGTCCCTCTCACCGCTGATCGATCACATCAGTGACGACTTCGCCATGCCGGCGGCCCTCATCGGTCTCATCGGGACCGCGCCGCCGGTCTGCTACGCCGTGTTCGGCATCCTGACTCCGCTCTTCGAACGTCGGCTGGGGCTGGAGCGGCTCACGGTTCTCGCGATCGCCATCGTCGCCGTGGGCACCGTGCTGCGCGGGTTCTCGGCCGACGCCGTCGCTCTCCTGCTGGCGACGGCGCTGATCTTCGCGGCCGTCGGCGTCGGCAACATCCTGCTGCCGCCGCTCGTGCGCAAGTACTTCCCCGATCGCATCGGGCTGATGACGACGCTGTACTCCACCACGATGGCCGTCGCGACGCTCACGCCGCCCCTGCTGGCGGTTCCGGTGGCGGATGCCGCGGACTGGCGAATCTCGCTGGGGATGTGGGCGGTCTTCGCCGCGGTGGCCCTGATCCCGTGGATCGCGATGCTGGTGCGCCAGCGCGCGGCGACCCCTGACGAGGGGATCGAGCCGCCCAACCCGCGGGTGTTCGGTCGCATGTGGCGGCTGCCCCTCGCGTGGGCGCTGGCGATCGGGTTCATGGTGGCCGGCACGCTCGCCTACACGTCGTTCGCGTGGCTGCCGCAGATCCTCGTCGACATCGCGGGGGTGACGCCCGCCGCGGCGGGCGCGCTCCTGGCGCTGTTCGCGGGCATGGGTCTGCCGGCCTCGCTCCTGGTGCCGCTGCTGGTCACGCGCTACCGGGCGACCGCCGTGCTGTTCGGCGTCGCCGTGACGACAGGTTTCGTCGGCATCGGCGGCCTGCTCCTGGCGCCGCAGGCCGCGCCGGTGCTGTGGGTGGGCCTTCTCGGCCTCGCGCCGCTGCTCTTCCCGCTCACCCTGGTGCTGCTCGGCCTGCGCGCGAGGACCCACGAGGGTTCGGTCGCGCTCAGCGGGTTCGTGCAGAGCATCGGCTACGGGATCGTCGCGCTCTTCCCGATTGGGATCGGCCTCCTGCATGACGCCACCGGCTCATGGACCGCGCCGCTGCTGGTGCTGGCGGTCGTCGTCGCTGCAGCGATCCCGGCGGGCATCGTCGTGGCGCGACCGATCACGATCGAGGACCAGTACGAACGGCGCCACGGCGCCTGGTGATCTCCGGCCCAGCCGCGTCGGTGAGAGTTGGGAAGGCTACGCCTTCTCGCCCTCGTACTCGTCGGTGTACTGATCGGCCCACTTGTCGACGTACTCGGGCTCGCCACCCTCGGGGTGGAGCTCGCGCTCCAACGCCGAATAGTTGACGCTGTACGTGTCGTACTTCAGTTCTCGGGCGATCTTGGTGTGCTTCGCCTTTTGACGGCCACGACCCATGCGAGACCCCCTCATTTCTGAGTCGCGGGCAGTGCGTGTTTCTTCCGCCGCTGCAACCCGGGCATTCACGAAACCGGCTTCAGGCCGGTAAGAGTAGCATTCAGGATAACACGGAGGCCCGGGCCGCTCGCCGCCCCGGCACGTATGAAGACGGTATGAAGGAGCGTCCACCGGTGGATGAGACACCCGACCACGGCATCCTCCCGGACGGGACCACTGCGCCTGGCGCCACGCCGGAAGCCGGGCTTCAGGGAGCAGTCATCGTCGGTGTCGTTCCCGGCCTCTCGACGCGCGTCCTGAAGGAGGCGACACGCTACGCCCAGCTGCTGAACGCGCCGCTGTTGGTCGTCCACGTCGACGTCACCCGCTTCGTCACCTACGAGGACCCCGACGGCTATGTGCACACCACGCCGCTGGACGTCGAAGCCTCAGCCGGTCAGACGGATCTGCGGGCCGTCACGGCCGAGGCATCCCGATTCCTGGACGGACACGACCTCGACTGGCGCGTGCGACAACTCGTCGGCGACCCGGCCATGGCGATGAAGCACCTGGCCGAGAGCATCGATGCCCGACTGATCGTCGTCGGCACCCGCAAGCGCGGGCTCGGCGAGTCGATCCGCGAATTCTTCACCGGCTCGGTCGCTGCGCGTCTGGCGCACCGCCAGCCCCGGCCGATCCTGATCGTGCCGCTCGGCGAGCCGGTGCCGGATGACGAGGAGATCTGGCCGTCCTGACGCACCCGCGCGCGTGAAACGCCTCGGACCACCGCCTCGCACGAGGTGCGGGCGGCGATCCGAGGCGAATGACGTCGGCGGCGCGGCTCAGCCGCGCAGGGACCGGGTGATCTCGCGTGCGATGGAATCCAGCGATGAGACGAGGTCGTCCACGACGGATGCCGCGAGCTCGCCGCCCCTCGCGACATGCGTGCGCACGTCGCTGCGGATCCGCGCACGGAACTCGTTCACGGCGGCGTCGGCGCGGTGCAGCTGCTCCCGGCTCGCCGATCGCGGATCCTCCGCACGGGGTTCCTGAGTCGCCTGCGCGCGCTCGTCCCGTGTTGCGGCGGCCAGATCGGCCCGCAGGCTCTTCATCGCATCGCGGACGCTGCCGCGAACCTCCTGCGCGATGAGGCGGACCGAGTCGGTGAGCCCCGCTTCGATGCCTTCCAGGTCACCGGCGCGTGAGGCGACCTCGGCGTGTCCGGCCTCGGTGATCTCGTACACGGTCTTGCGACCGTCGACCGACTTGGTCACGAGTCCCTCCTCCTCGAGCTTGGCCAGGCGCGGATAGATCGTCCCGGCGCTTGGGGTATAAGTTCCGCCGGTGCGGTCCGACAGCGCCTGCATGATGTCGTACCCGTGACGCGGACCCTCGTCGAGCAGGCTCAGCAGGTACAGCCGCAGATCGCCGTGCGAGAAGACGGGTGTCATCACCACTCCTCTTCGGGCGCGCCGGCGAAGCCGGCCGATCCGGGGTCGCTCTGCTCGGACGCCGCCGGCGCCGCGTACTCGTTCGCCGTCACCGGGGCCGGCGCAGCCACGGCACGCCGCAGCACGGTGACGTCACCGGACACCGAGTTGGCACGCACATCCACGAAGGATCCGCTCAGTTCGCCGACCGAGCCGGCGAAGTTGGTGGTGGGCCCGGTTCCCTTACCGGAACGCACGGTGCCGTCGATCTGGACGCGACCGCTGACGCTGCGGACGACGTAGTTCGCCGGGAAGCCTTCGTCCAGGCGGATCGTCGCGTTGCCGCTGACCGTGTTCAGGCTGACCTGGTGCGTGTCTCCGCCGGAGTCGACGAGCATCGCGCCGGACACCGTGTCGATCGTCGCCTTGCGCAGCGTGCCCGTCGCCGCGACATCGCCAGACACGCTGTTGGCGCTGAGGGCGCCGACCATGTCGCGGATCTGCACGTCGCCGGAGACGGCGTTGACGCTCGCGTCGCCGGTGAGACCATCGACGATGATGTCGCCGGAGACGGTGTTGAGGCGGGCGTCGTGGCGGAGGCCGGACACCAGCGCGCTTGCACTCACGACGCCGAGCTCGAGGGCGACCTCACGGGGGACCGCGACGCTGATCTCGGCCTTCGGGCCGCCGGCGCCGAAGTTGCGGAACACCTCGAGGAAGTTGTCCCAGCGCAACTGCGGGTGGTCGATCTCCAGCAGGTCGCCGGTCACCTCGATGCGGAGGTCCTTGATGGTGACGCCGTGCACCTCGATGCGGGCGCCTGGCTCGTCGTGGCCGATGACGTCGATCTGTCCGCCGACGAGTCCGACCTTGAGCTTGCGCACCGTCTCGATGTCGATGACGCGCGTTTCGCCCGGGTGGATGATCCACTTCTCGAGGGTCATGGTGTGCTCCAAATGTCCATTCCGATGGGTATGCAACGCGTTATATCGCGTTCCACCAGAGTAACACGATATATCGTGAGTTCGCCATCATCTTCCCATCAGGATGCTTGACCTTGACGCAGCGGCAACATTTAGCGTTGTCGTCATCACGCCCGATCCGAAGGAAAGGAGCCAAACGGATGGACGAATGGTCGATCCAGCAGATCGCGAGGATCGCCGGTACCACCAGTCGCACACTGCGGCACTACGGCGACATCGGGCTGCTCACGGCCTCGCGGACCGGGCTCAACGGCTACCGCTACTACGACCGCGCTGCCCTGATCCGGCTGCAGCAGATCCTGCTGCTGCGCGATCTCGGACTCGGACTCCCGCAGATCGCCGAGGTGCTCGATCGCGAGGCATCCCAGGAAGACGCCCTGACCGGTCACCTCGCGTGGCTGCGGCAGGAACAGGACCGGCTGGCACGTCAGATCGTGTCGGTCGAATCGACCATCAGAGCATTGAAAGGAGGTGAACGAATCATGGCATCAGATATGTTCGACGGCTTCGACCACACCCGCTACAAGGACGAGGTGGAACAGCGCTGGGGCGCTCAGACGTACGCCGACGGCGACCGCTGGTGGCGCGGCATGAGCGCCGACGAGAAGGCCGCGTTCCACCAGCGCGTCGCTGATCTGTCCCGCGACTGGAGCGCGGCCGCCGAGTCCGGCATCGCGCCGGACAGTGCGGCGGCATCGGTGCTGGCGAAGCGTCACGTGGAGTGGCTGACCGCCATTCCCGGCACTCCCGCCACAGCACCCGGCGGCGACGTCCGGGCCTACGTCATCGGCCTCGGCGAGATGTACGTCGCCCATGAGCGCTTCGGCGCGGACTACGCGACCAGCGCGGGCGGGACGGCGGGTGCGGAGTTCGTCCGCGACGCGCTTCGTGCGTATGCGGAGGCGAACCTGTAGGCCGACGCAGGAGGAGCGGATGCCGCGGCCCGACGAGACATCGGCCGCGGCATCCGACTATCCGGCCCCGGCTCGTGCCCGAGCGCGCCGTGGCAGGTCGAGTATGCCCGCACGGGCGATCTCAACCGCGCCGGCGACGGCGCCGATCGAGACGACGTCGGCGCCCAAAGGCGATGCGAGAAGCTCCGGCGACGGCAGGTCCAGTTCGTCCGGCACGGCTCGCGCGGCCGCCCGCAGCACCGGCTCGATGCCCGCGGCGACGGCGCCGGAGACGATCACGCGCGTCGGATCGAACAGGCTCCCGAAGACTCCGGTGATCACGGCGAGCATCTCGCCCACGCGCTCGGCGATGCGCAGCGCGTCGCTGTCGCCGGACGCCGCGAGCTCCAGCACGTGGCGCCCGTCGAGCTCGGCAGCGGCGAGGAGGGCGAGCGGACGGTCGGGGGCGATCATGCCGCCGGCCACGTCCTCGCGCGCCCACTGCGCGGCGCGATAGCCCAGTCCCCACGCGCCCGCGACGCCTGTCACGTGATCGAAGGCGACCATCTCGGCCACGCCCCCGTGCGCGCCGCGCAGCAGCCGGCCGTCGACGACGACGCCGGCACCGAGTCGCTCGCCGGCCAGCAGGACCACGTAGTCGCGGCATCCGACCGCTGCTCCCACTGAACCCTCCGCCACGGCCGCGAGCGACGCGTCGTTCTCCACGCGCACGAGCGGGATCGTCCGCTCGAACGCCTCGACGAATCCGGGGTTCATGCGCTGCCAGAACCGATCGCGATGCTGGGGAGACATCCCCGACGCATCGACGGGGGCGGGGACCCCGACGCAGAGCGCGATCGCCTCGTCGCGCGTCGCGCCCGCCGCGGCGAGCGTCGCATCGAGGGCGGATGCCGCCGCCGCACGGCGCGGGGCCGCCTCGTCGTGCTCGGGATCGAGATCGACGGACGTGCGAGCCAGCGTGTTCCCGCGGAGGTCGGCGACGGTGGTGATCAGATGCGCCCGCCCGGCGTCGATGCCGACGACGACTCCCGCGTCGGCGCGGAATTCGAATCGGCGCGACGGCCGGCCCTTCCGGTAGTCGCCGCCCGCTCGGGCGTTCGGCAGTTCGCGCAGCAAGCCGCGGTCGCCGAGCTCTTCGATGACATCGATCGTCGTGGACCGCGTCAGGCCCGCCTTCGCCATGGCATCGGTGGCGGTGAACTCCGCCGTCGTCCACGCGTGGTCCAGCACCGCACCCAGGTTCGCCCGGCGCAATGCCGAACGCGGTGCGCCGGACGAAATCGCATCGGACAAGGCATTGACCTTTCAGGCTCTCCTCGTCATTATGGTTGCACCTAATTGATTCGAGGGATAAATCTACTCCTCGAAACAACGTCTCGACCCAATGACGGGTCGATGGAGAAGGGAACACCGTCGTGCCTGGACCAGTTCGAAATCCGTTGCGCCGTGCCGCTGCGGCCGCCCTCGCCGTCACCCTGCTCGGATCGGGCCTGGCAGCCTGCTCCGGCGGCGGAGGACCGGAGGACGTCCGGTTCTACCTCAGCAAGCCGGAGGCGATCCCGTACTTCCGCGACCTCATCAAGGAGTACAACGCCTCGCAGGACGACGTGCGCGTCACGCTGGACACGTCTTCGAATCTGCAGGCGGGCTTCCTGCGCGGGAACCCACCGGACCTCGGTCTTCTCAACTACAACATGGAGATGGCGCGGTTCATGGAGCGCGGCGCGCTCAGCGATTTGAGCGACATGCCGGAGGCGGAGCGGATCCTCCCGGAAGTCCAGGAACTCGTCGACCAGTACGCCACCTATCCGGGACGCACGAGCGTGCTGCCGTACTCGGTGCAGGCGGCCTCCGTCATCTACAACAAGCAGATCTTCGAGGAGAACGGCGTCGAGGTCCCCGAGACCTGGGACGAGTTGATCGACGTGTGCGAGACCCTGAAGGCCAACGGCGTCACCCCCTTCTACGCGACCTTCAAAGATCCCTGGACGGTCGCTCAGGGCTGGTTCGACTACACGGTCGGCGGAGCAGTCGACGTCGCCCCGTTCTTCGCCGAGATGGCGGACGAGGGAACCGAGGTCGGCGCCGATTCGACGGTGTCATTCCAGAAGGACTTCATCGAGCCGATCGATCAGATGACCGAGCTCACAGCCAACTACACGAATCCCGACGCCGACAGCCGCGGCTACGGCGACGGGAACCTCGCGTTCGCACAGGGCGAGGCGGCGATGTATCTGCAGGGGCCGTGGGCCTTCGGCGAGATCGACAAGACGGATCCGGACCTCGACCTGGGAACCTTCCCGCTCCCGATGACAGATGACCCGGACGACCTCGAGGTCCGCGTGAACCTCGACCTCGCGGCGTGGATCCCCGAGGCATCCCGGCACAAGGAGGGCGCGCGCGCGTTCCTGAGCTACCTGTTCCAGAAGGACGTGATGGACGCATACAACGCGGCCTTCCTCGGTTACGGCACCACGACGGACTCCGCCGCAGTGACCGACCCGCGGATCATCGGCATGAAGGAGTACTACGACGAGGCGAAGTTCTACCAAGGCCCGTCGAAGTCGATCCCGCTGACGATCCCCACCGAGAACTACATGCAGGGGATCGTCACGGGCTCGGATCCGGAACGCACCCTGCAGGTGATGGACGCCGACTGGGCGCGCCTCGCGCTGCGCCAGTAACGCGACGACGAGAACAGACGACGAGATTAAGGGAAGGGAAGCGATACGAATGGCAACGACGACAGCGACGCTCACCGCCGCACCGAGAACCGGGAAACGCGCCGCCGCGGTTCCCATCCCCCGGGTCAAGCGGAAGGTGGAGGGGATCTACTACCTCTTCCTTCTGCCGAGCCTGATCCTGTTCACGCTCGCGATCACGCTGCCCGCGGTGATCGGGATCTTCTTCAGCTTCACGAACTCCATCGGCTTCGGTGACTGGGAGTTCATCGGGTTCATCAATTACATCGCCGCGTTCAGCGACCCGGCGATCCTGCAGAGCTACCTGTTCACGTTCGGCTTCGCCGCCGTCACCGTCCTGGTGGTCAACGCGATCGCCTTCCTCCTTGCGGTGGGGCTGACCTCCCGCATCCGCTTCAAGACGGCGCTGCGGACGATCTTCGTCATCCCGATGGTGATCTCGGGAATCGTGATCGCGTTCGTATTCAACTTCCTGTTCTCCAACTCCGTCCCCGCCCTCGGGCAGAGCCTTGGCGTCGGCTGGCTGAGTGAGAGCATCCTGGCCAACCCCGACCTGGCGTGGGTGGCCATCGTGATCGTCACCGCCTGGCAGGCGATCCCCGGCACCCTGCTGATCTACATCGCCGGCCTGCTCTCGATCCCCGGCGATGTGTACGAGGCGGCGGACATCGACGGCGCCGGCAAGTTCGCCCAGCTCACACGCATCACCCTGCCGCTGGTCGCCGGCTACGTCGTGATCAACGTGATCCTCGGCTTCAAGGGCTTCCTCAACGCCTACGACATCATCGTTGGCCTCACCGGCGGCGGTCCCGGCACGGCGACCCGCAGTATCGCGATGACGATCGTCACCGGCTTCACGGGCGGCGACTACGCGTACCAGATGGCCAACGCAACCATCTTCTTCCTCATCACCGTCGTCATCGCGCTCCTCCAACTCGGTCTCACTCGCGGAAGGAACGTGCTCTGATGTCGGTACAGCCCGCACTCGTCGTCGAAACCATCGAGGCGACCGAGGTCATCGAGGGGGCCCCCGCCCGCCAGAAGCCGGCAGGGCGATTCCGGATGGAACGCGTCAACTGGCCCGGCACGATCATCCTGATCCTGTGCGCGGTCACCGTGCTCATCCCGCTCTACGTCACGCTCACCACGGCGTTCAAGACGCAGGGTCAAGCCGTGGACGGCAACGCGTTCTCGCTGCCGGCGCCGTTCAGCATCGACGGTTTCGTCACCGCCTGGGGTCTGACGAACTTCCCGCTCGCCTTCACGATCACTGCGTTCGTGACCGGCTTCACCGTCGCCGGCACGATCCTGCTCGCATCGATCGCATCGTTCGCGATCGCCCGCAACTGGGACAAGCGGCTGTTCCGCTGGTCGTTCTACTACCTGCTGATGGCGATGTTCATCCCGTTCCCGGTGCTGGCCCTGCCGCAGATCCAGCTCACCGGCCTCGCCGGGCTCGACAACCCGGTCGGCGTCACGATCCTGCACATCATGTTCCAGCTCAGCTTCAGCGTGCTGCTGTTCACCGCCTTCCTGCGCTCGATCCCGCTGGAACTGGAGGAGAGCGCGCGCATCGACGGTGCGAGCACGTGGCAGGCGTTTTGGCAGCTGATCTTCCCCTTGCTCGCACCGATGAGCGCGACGGTGGGCATCTTCGCCTTCCTCGCCTCGTGGAACGACTTCATGATGCCGTCGCTGATCATCTCCGACCCCGGTCAGCAGACGCTTCCCGTGGTGCAGGCGATCTTCCAGACGCAGTTCAGCAACAACTACAACGTGTCCTTCGCGTCGTACCTCATGGCGATGGCCCCGGCCATCATCGTCTACCTGTTCACGCAGCGCTGGGTCATGGAGGGCGTGACCCAGGGCGCGGTGAAGGGCTGATGTCCGGCACCGTGACCGACGAGGTCTGGTGGCGCCAGGCCGTCGTCTACCAGGTCTATCCGCGCAGCTTCGCCGACGCAGACGGCGACGGGATCGGCGACATCCCCGGCATCACGTCGCGGGTGCCATACCTGGCCGGACTCGGCATCGATGCCGTCTGGCTCAGCCCGTTCTACCCGTCCGCGCTCGCCGACGGCGGGTACGACGTCGCCGACTACCGCGACGTGGATCCGCGGCTGGGCACGCTGGCCGATTTCGACGCGCTGCTGGCCGCGCTGCACGCACGAGGCATCCGTGTCGTCATCGACATCGTGCCCAACCACACCTCGGATCAGCATGAGTGGTTCCAGGAGGCGCTGGCAACGGGACGGGACTCACCCGAACGGCGACGATACATCTTCCGAGACGGCAGGGGAGCGGAGGGGCACGAGCCCCCGACCGACTGGGTGTCGGCGTTCGGAGGATCCGCATGGGAGCGGGTGGCTGACGGCCAGTGGTATCTCCACAACTTCGCGGTGGAGCAGCCCGACCTGGACTGGAGCAACGACGAGGTCCGTCAGGATTTCGTACGCACGCTTCGGTTCTGGGCTGATCGCGGCGTCGACGGTTTCCGCATCGACGTCGCGCACATGCTCACGAAGGACCTCACCGAGCCGTTACCCTCCCAAGCCGAACTCGATGCGCTGCCGCGAGACGGATTGCACCCTTTGATCGACCGCGACGACGTGCACGACGTGTACGCGCAATGGCGGAAGGTGTTCGACTCCTACGACCCGCCGCGCACCGCCGTGGCCGAGGCGTGGGTGGAGCGCTCGCGCATCCCGCTGTACGCGTCTGCGGACAGCCTGGGTCAGGCGTTCAACTTCGATCTGCTCGAGGCGGATTTCGACGCCGCGCAGTTCCGGCGCATCGTCGCCGCGAACCTCGACCTGGCGAGTCGATCGGGATCATCGACGACGTGGGTGCTCTCCAACCACGACGTCGTGCGATACGCGACGCGCTACGGGCTGCCTCACCCGCAGCGCGGCGCGGACGGGCGGCCCGCGCTCAAGCACGGGACCGAGTGGCTGCTGTCGGGGGGCACGCAGCCCGCGCTGGATCGTGATGGCGGCCTCCGCCGCGCGCGGGCCGCCATCCTCTTCGTGCTCGGGCTGCCGGGCTCGGCGTACCTCTATCAGGGCGAGGAGCTCGGCCTCCATGAGGTCGCCGAGATCGATGACGCCGAGCGCCAGGATCCGACGTTCTTCCGCAGCCCTGGGATCGACAAGGGGCGGGACGGATGCCGCGTGCCGCTGCCCTGGACTCGCGAGGGCGACTCGTTCGGGTTCGGGCGCGATCACGCCCATCTGCCGCAGCCGGCCTGGTTCGGCGCGTCGTCGGTGGAGGCCGAGGAGGAGGATCCGGAATCGACCCTCACGCTCTACCGGAAAGCCCTCGCGCTACGTCGGGAGCTGCAGAGCGACGAGTCGCTGGAATGGCGCGACACCGGGCGCGCGGATGTGCTCGCATTCGTCCGGCCGAACGGGTGGGGAGTCGTGACGAACTTCGGCAGCGCTGCCTTCGACGCGGCCGGAATCCTGCAGGGCACGCCTGCCTTGTCCAGCACACCGGTGACCGGACGCGTGGTCCCGGGCGAGTGCACGGTGTGGGTGCGGCCGAGCGCGGGTGTGTAGGCGAACATGCGGATGCCGCGGCCCGACGAGTGTCGGGGCCGCGGCATCCGTGCTCCGGGGGGAGCGGATGGCCCGCTGCACGGGCCGGGGTGGGATCAGGTGCGCCGGCTGCCGCTGATGACGCGGAAGAGGAACACGATGAGGGCGATCACTCCGACGATCAGGGCGACCCACAGCAGCCAGCTCAGCGCCGAGTTCAGGCCGCCGAAGATCGCAAGAATGACGGCGATGACGATGATGATGATCAACGCGATGTTCATAGAGGGTTCTCCTTCTGTTGCCGGGGATGCGAGGTTGTGGCAACGACCCGGATGCCTCATGGCACGCATACGAGAATGCACCACCTGCGAGTTTGCAGGGAGGGGGTTGACGATCCTGGATTTCCGGTGATACCCGTGCGGAGGCGGAACAGCAAGGTCCGTACCGGCCTGCATCGCGCGGTGTCAAGCCCTCAGGTGGTCGCGATGACGACTCTTACCCTCGATCGACGGGCGGGGTGACATGGCGAGATTGGTGCGTGTGGTGCCGGGCGAGGATGCCGGGTACCGGCGTGTCCGCGCAGGCAACGGGTTCCGCTACGTGGACGCGGACGGCTCGGCGGCGCCGGCTGAAGACCGGGAGCGCATCCGCGACCTCGTGATCCCGCCTGCCTGGGACGACGTGTGGATCGCCGTCCAACCGCTCGCGCATATCCAGGCGGTCGGAGTCGATGACGCAGGGCGGCGTCAGTACCTGTATCACCCGCGATGGCGTGAACGACGTGATCGCCGCAAGTTCGCGCGGGCGCTGGACCTGGCCGCTGCGCTTCCTCGCGCCCGTGGGCGCGTCACCAGCGCGCTGCACCGCGAGGGCCTGGACCGCGAGAAGGTGCTCGCCGTCTCGTTCCGCCTGCTCGATGAGGCGGCACCGCGCATCGGCTCGGCCCGTTACCTCGCCCAGCACGGCAGCCGTGGCCTCACGACGCTGCAGCGCCGCAACGCCGTCGTCACCGGATCGATGATCACCCTGTCCTTCCCCGGCAAGAGCGGCAAACGAGCGCTCATCGAGATCGAGGACGACGACCTCGCCGTCGTGCTGGAGGAGCTCACCGGCGGCCGGCCGCGCTCGGCCCTGCTTTCGTACCGCAGGGGGAGCAGACGCGTCCCCCTCACACCGGCTGACGTGAACTCGCACGTGCGCTCGCTCACCGGCGGCGCGTTCACGGCGAAGGACTTCCGGACACTGCGCGGCACGATCGTCGCCGCCGAGACGCTTGCCCGCATCGGAACGGTCGACTCGCAGCGCGACCGCAAGCGCGCCGAGGCGCTCGCGGTCCGCGCCACTTCGGAGACGCTCGGGAACACGCCGGCGGTCGCCCGTTCGAGCTACATCGACCCTGCAGTGTTCACGGCATACGAGAAGGGCCGGCTTCTCGCGCTCGGCGTCTCGCCCGAAGCGGCGATCCAGCGGCTGCTTGTCGGATAGCCGGCGAGCGCGGCGCTAGAGTGTGGGCCGTGCCGACACGTCCCGCGTTCCGTCCGGCGATCCTGGGCGCCGTGGTGCTCGGCGGGATGCTCGGCGTCGCGCTTCGCGAGATCCTGCTGCTGCCGTTCACGGCGCTGTCGGACCAGTCGACGCTCGCACGTCCGCTCGCGACGATGGCGGTCAACGTGGTGGGCTCGTTCGCGCTCGGCGCCGTCGCGGGACGCCTCGGCACGCGGCATCCGCTCGGTCGCGCATTCCTCGGCACCGGCATCCTCGGCGGGTTCACCACCTACAGCGCCTTCGCCGTGCAATCGGTGACCGTCTTCAGCGCCGCACCTCTCGTGGGCATCTTCCTGGCCGTCCTGTCCGTGCTGCTCGGTCTGGCGGCTGCGGCGCTGGGCGTCCGGTTGACCCTCCGGCCCTTCGGCGGCCCGGATGAGACGCCTGCCGGGTCGGGGGTCACCACGTGAACGGCTGGGTGCTGCTGGCCGCCGCGGTCGCGGGAGGGGTGGGCGCGGGCCTGCGCTATCTCGTTGACGCCCTCGTCACCGCGACCGTCTTCACCGGACCCGGGAAGCCGACTCGATTCCCGGTCGGGATCCTCGTGGTGAACGCGACCGGATCACTGCTGCTGGGCGTCGTCACCGGCTTGGGGGCGGACGTGCTCGGCACCGACGCCGCGTGGATCCTCGCGGTCGGCCTCCTCGGCGGCTACACGACCTTCAGCACCGTCTCCCTGGATTCGGTGCTGCTCGCCCGCGCCGGGCAGTCCCGCCGCGGATGGGCCAACGCGGTCGCCACGCTGATCGTCTGCGTGATCGCCGCCGCGATCGGGCTCACCGTGGGCGGCATCTTCTGACCTGACCGCGCGGATTCGCGGCCAACGTCGAGAGAGCCGCGTGGAATACTGGAACTTCGATACAGTCCCGTATCCGCCGCGCGCCTCGCTTCGCGGCATCCGCTCGATGTTCACCGCATCGGGCACCACAGCACCCCACCGCGAAGGCCCCCGTGTCGAATCTCGCCGTCCTGAGCCTCAAGAACCGCGCGCTCATCGCCCTCATCACGATCGTCGCCGCAGTCTTCGGCGGATTGGCGCTGACGAGCCTGAAGCAGGAGCTGATCCCATCGATCGAGTTCCCGCAGCTCGTCGTGGTCTCCTCCTACCCGGGTGCCTCGCCCGAAGTGGTCAGCAACGACGTGTCGGTGCCGATCGAGACCGCGATCCAGGGGGTTCCCGGGCTGGAATCGACGTCGGCGACCAGCACGACGAACGCCTCGATCATCCAGGCGTCGTTCACCTATGGAACCAACCTCGCGACCGCCGAGCAGAAGATCAACCAGGCGATCAACCGAATCAAGACCCAGCTGCCGGACGGCGTCGAGCCGAACGTCATCTCAGCCAGCATCGACGACTTCCCGGTCATCCAGCTGGCCGTCACCGGGTACGACGACGAGCAGACGATCCAGGCGCAGCTGGAGGCATCCATCATCCCCGATCTGGAGGATGTGGACGGCGTGAACGCGGCCCAGATCGTCGGGGGCGTCGGCCAGCGCATCACCATCACCCCCGACGCGGGCGCCCTCGCGGAGTCCGGCTACAGTCAGCAGTCGATCCGCGATGCGCTGGATCAGAACGGCGTGCTGTTCCCGGGCGGCCAGATCACGGAAGACGGCCAGACCCTCACCGTCCAGACCGGCACGAAGATCACCTCGGTCGACGAGCTGGCGGCGCTGCCACTCGTCCCTTCCGATGCCGCGCAGTTCCAGGCCGGTCCGCGGACCATCGCCGATGTCGCCGCCGTCGAGGAGAACCAGGATCCGGTCACGACCATCTCGCGGGTGGACGGCGAGCCAGCGCTGACCATCGCGGTGACGAAGCTGCCATCGGCCAACACGGTGGACGTGTCCAAGGGCGTCCTGGCGGTGCTGCCCGACCTGGAGAAGAGCCTCGACGGCGCGCAGTTCACGGTGGTCTTCGACCAGGCGCCGTACATCCAGCAGTCCATCGAGGCGCTCGCCCAGGAGGGCCTGCTGGGCCTCTTCTTCGCGGTCCTGGTGATCCTCGTGTTCCTGTTGTCGGTGCGCGCGACGCTCGTGACGGCGATCTCGATCCCCACCAGCGTCCTGATCACCTTCATCGGGATCCAGGCGTTCGGGTACTCCCTGAACATCCTCACGCTGGGCGCCCTCACGATCGCGATCGGGCGCGTCGTCGATGACTCCATCGTGGTCATCGAGAACATCAAGAGGCACTACGTCGGCGATGCCGAGAAGCTCCCCTCGATCCTCCGCGCCGTGAAGGAGGTCGCCGCGGCGGTCACTGCCTCGACGATCACCACGGTGGCGGTGTTCCTGCCGATCGCCTTCGTCGGCGATGTGACCGGCGAGCTGTTCCGCCCGTTCGCGCTGACCGTCACCATCGCGATGACGGCATCGCTGTTCGTCGCGCTCACGATCGTCCCGGTGCTCGCGTACTGGTTCCTTCGTCCGGGCAAGCCGATCCTCGACGCCGACGGGCGCGAGGTCGACCCGGAGGCGCCGGAAGCGCCGCCGAGCCGCCTGCAGAAGTCCTACCTGCCGATCCTCCGCTGGACGCTGAAGCACTCGTGGGTGACCCTGCTGATCGCGGTGCTGGTGCTCGGCGGCACCGTGGCCGTCGCGCCGTTCATGAAGACCAACTTCCTCGGCGACTCGGGCCAGAACACGTTCACCATGACCCAGGACATCGGTGCCGCACCGAGCCTCGACGCCGAGGACGCCGCCTCCGCCGAGGTCGAGGGCATCCTGATGGGCATCGACGGCATCGAGACCGTGCAGGTCTCCATCGGCTCCAGCGGATCCGCCCTTCGCGACGCGTTCAGCGGTGGCGGAAGCGGCATCACCTACTCGATCACGACGGACCCGGACGCCGACCAGGTCGCGCTGCGCGAGGAGGTGCAGTCCGCGGTCGCCGATCTCGACGACGCCGGAACGTTCACCGTCGCCGGCGGCGGTGGCGGATTCGGCTCCAGCGACATCGAGATCGATGTCACCGCCCCGGACTCCTCGACGCTGACGGAGGCGACGGACGCCGTGGTCGACGCGGTCACCGGAGCCGACGGCGTCGGCCAGGTCTCGAGCAACCTGTCGGCCTCGCTGCCGTACATCGCCGTGACCGTCGATGCCGACAAAGCCGCATCGCTGGGCCTGTCGGAGGTCGCGGTCGGTGCGCTCGTCTCCAACACGATGCAGCCGCAGCAGATCGGCACCGTCGAGATCGACGACACCTCGCTGACCGTGTACCTCGCGGCATCCCAGACGCCTGCCACCCTCCAAGAGCTGCAGCAGCTCACCGTTCCGTCGGCGACCGGACCCGTCCAGCTCCAGGAGATCGCAACGGTCGAGCAGAGCGAGGGACCCACCTCGATCACGACGCAGGGCGGCCAGCGCACGGCGACGGTGACCGTGACCCCGTCGACGGATGACCTGACCACGGCATCCGCCTCCGTGAACACGGCGCTCGCCGACGCCGACCTGCCCGAGTCCGCCTCCGCAGACCTCGGCGGCGTGGTCTCGCAGCAGTCGGACGCCTTCACCCAGCTGGGTCTTGCCCTGCTCGCGGCGATCCTCATCGTGTACATCGTGATGGTGGCGACGTTCAAGTCGCTGCGTCAGCCGCTGCTGCTGCTGATCTCGGTGCCGTTCGCGGCCACCGGTGCGATCCTGCTGCAGATCGTGACCGGCGTGCCGCTGGGTGTCGCATCGCTGATCGGCGTCCTGATGCTCATCGGCATCGTCGTGACGAACGCGATCGTGCTCGTCGACCTGGTGAACCAGTACCGGGTGAAGGGACTCTCGGCCCACGACGCCACCGTCGCCGGTGGATCGCGCCGTCTGCGACCGATCCTGATGACCGCCCTGGCGACGATCTTCGCGCTGACGCCGATGGCGCTGGGCATCACCGGTCACGGCGGTTTCATCTCCCAGCCGCTCGCGATCGTCGTGATCGGCGGCCTCATCTCGTCGACGATCCTGACGCTGCTGGTCCTGCCGACCCTCTACAACCTCGTCGAGGGTGCGAAGGAGCGGCGGGCCGCGCGGCGAGGAGCGGATGCCGGTACGCGAGGCGCCCTGGAGCCCGCGCTCGCCGGGGTCGGCGCAGCGGGCGAGCACGCGCTGACGC
Organism: Microbacterium pygmaeum; assembly: GCF_900100885.1. Lineage (NCBI taxonomy): Bacteria > Bacillati > Actinomycetota > Actinomycetes > Micrococcales > Microbacteriaceae > Microbacterium > Microbacterium pygmaeum. The sequence goes on along the minus strand of NZ_LT629692.1, from coordinate 348,074 downwards.
GTCGCGAACTGCGCGAGCGCGAGGTGGTTGCTGCGGAGCCTGAGCTGCCGGTCGCTCAGCCTGAGCCCGCGGCCGATGAGCCCGCGGGCGATGAGCCCGTCGAAGCGCCTGAGCCGGCCCCCGACCCCGAGCGCCCCGGCGACACGACGCGCGACTGATCGCAGCATCCGAGAATCGGCGTGCTCAGCCCGTCCGCTGCAACGGCGCGTCGAACCACCCCTCGATGCCGGTGCGTCGCTCCACGCGGACTTCGCTCGCGAAGGTGCGACCCGAGTCCAGCCACCAGCGGCGCTGCGGTGACTCCTCCCACGCTTCGAGCGTCGGGATGTCGCGGAAGCGGTACAGCATGTACCAGAGGTCGCTGTTCTCGCCCGCGCGGACCCAGCCGGAGCCGAGGAACCCGTCGAACGAGGTCGCCATATCGGTGCCGGCCTGCATCCAGGCGGTGGCCTCGACGGTGCGGGCCGGTTCGATCCGACGCTCGATCGCGACGGTGATCGGGTGTGCCTCAGGTGCCGGCATGGTGGTGATCCGAATCGGACGCCGCGGCGAAGCTCCGATTCGGCGAACGGCGGGAGCGGGTGCGCAGCCGTGCGGGATGATGCGTGCGCGCGAGTGCACCTGTCAACGGCATCCCGCTGACCGTCGCACCGACGTTCGCGTAGCCGGAGTGGGCCGAGACCGTGCGCAGCGCCTGCGGCGGTGACGAGTGCAGACCGACGTGCCGGCGCACGCGCACGTGTCGGCGAGGACGGGTGTGCGCGACGCTCGCCTGGGCGACGGACGGCGCGGGGCGGCCGATGTTGCGCGCCAGCATCAGGAACCACAGGAACATCAGGCTGAAGACGATGAGTTCGAAGGCGGCGAGATTGAGGAACCCCGCGACGAACGCGGGGATGGTCACAGTAAGGGAGAGACCGACGCGTCGGGTGGTCTTCGCGACGCTCGGATGCATCCCCTTGAGCACCCACCGGCGCGAACCGAGGATGACCACGAAGGCGAGGAGGGCCCCCTGGGGTCCGCGGTCGTGCATGAATTCGTTGACGTTCATGGGGAAGATCCCGACGATCGACAGGTGCACGCCGATCACACCGACAAGAACCGGGACGAAGGTCGCCGCCCGGCGGTTGGCGAGCACGGCACTGCCGGCGTGACGCGCCATCTCCACGCGCAAGCGGGTCGCGAAGTAGACGACCAGCGCGCCGGAGACGACGATGGTCGCGTTGAACATGTACCCCGAGAACACAGCGAAGGTGCCCAGCCGGCTGAAGTGCAGCTGCCACCACATGGGGTCGGGTGTGGTGATGATGGCGATGAGGATGCCGAGGGCGATGAACCCCGACGTGGTGTAGCCCGCCTGGGCTGCGGTCAGGTGGCGGGGACGCGCGAGCGGCACTCGCAGGGTGCGCGTCAGCACCTGTTGCAGGGGGACGGATCGGTCGTCGGGTACGGCGAGGAGGGTCACGGGCAGGCCTTCTTTGTCGTCAACAGAGACAGCACGATCGTCCTGCAAGATCCCCAGGCCGCCGGCCTCTACCCTCCCTAGACACCGGTGCTGCTGCATACAGTGTTGCATCCTCTGGTGAGGCGTACTCACAGAGTCGCAGAACTCGTATCCGCTAGAGTTGGTGCGTCGGTTCTGGACACCGCGTTTCGCGGATGGGTTTGTGAGTCCAAAGGGCCGATGGTGGGAGCGAATCCGCTCCGGCGACCATCACGTTGAATGGCCCCCCGGCCGACGCTCGTCCGGGCAACTCCGTGCCGCATGTTGCGGCGAAGCGAGTGCGATCACGACAGTACGACTGTCTCGATGCGTGCTGCGCGCGAGTGCTGTTCTCAGTTGAGACAACCCAGAAGGACATCCATCATGCCCAAGAACAAGAAGCCCGCCGGCGGACGACCGGCGAAGAACTTCGAACCGCGATACGGCGAGAAGAAGGCGCACAAGCCCGGCAGCAAGAGCCCGGGTCATCGCGGCTACCGCCCGACGGAGGAGACGACGACCGGCGCGCCCAAGACGCGGTGGACCGCGACCCAGCGTGCGGGCCGCGACGAAGCCCGCGGCATCCGCTCGCACTCCGAGCGTCCTGCGCGCTCGTTCGATGACCGCCCCGCGCGTCGCGAGTACACCAACGACCGCCCCGCGCGTTCGTACGACGATCGTCCTGTCCGGCGCGAGTTCGGAGGCGACCGTCCCACGCGTTCGTACAGCAACGACCGGCCGCAGCGTTCGAGCGATGAGCGTCCGGCTCGTCGTGAGTACAACAGCGACCGACCTGCGCGCCGCGAGTACGGCAATGACCGCCCGCAGCGTTCGAATGATGAGCGTCCGGCTCGTCGTGAGTACAACAGCGTCCGGCCCGCGCGCCGCGAGTACGGCAATGACCGCCCGCAGCGTTCGAATGATGAGCGTCCGGCTCGTCGTGAGTACACGAACGACCGTCCCGCGCGCCGCGAGTACGGCAATGACCGCCCGCAGCGTTCGAATGATGAGCGTCCGGCTCGTCGTGAGTACACGAACGACCGTCCCGCGCGCCGCGAGTACGGCAATGACCGCCCGCAGCGTTCGAACGATGAGCGTCCGGCTCGTCGTGAGTACACGAACGACCGCCCAGCGCGCCGCGACGACCGGGATCGCCGCCCCGCGGCATCCGGTGCCGCCGCCGGCCACGCGGCCGGCCGCTCCAACTGGAACGAGAAGGCCGCTCCTGCGCGCAGCGCCGCACACGAGCAGCACGTGGACGTCGTCCACGAACGCCTGCAGGCCGACGCCATCCAGGCCACCGATGTCGATGGCGTGAGCTTCGGCGACCTCGGGCTGGGCGAGAACATCGTCCGCACGCTCGCCGACCTCGGCGCGGCTGCCCCGTTCGCGATCCAGGCCGCGACGATCCCCGAGATCATCGCAGGCCGCGACGTGCTCGCCCGTGGCCGCACCGGCTCGGGCAAGACGATCGCGTTCGGCGCACCCCTGGTCGAGAACGTGCTGAAGGCCGGCGCCGGCAAGAAGCGCGAGTTCGGCCGCAAGCCGAAGGCGCTCATCCTCGCCCCCACGCGCGAGCTCGCCCTGCAGATCGATCGCACGATCCAGCCGATCGCGCGCAGCGTCGGCCTGTTCACCACGCAGATCTACGGTGGCGTGCCCCAGGCCCGCCAGGTGGGCGCGCTGAAGAAGGGCGTCGACATCATCATCGGCACGCCCGGCCGGATCCAGGACCTCATCAACCAGCGCAAGCTGGACCTGAGCGAGGTCATGGTCGCGGTCATCGACGAGGCCGACCACATGTGCGAGCTCGGCTTCCTCGAGCCGGTGCAGGAGATCCTCCGCGAGACGGCCGACGGATCCCAGAAGCTGCTCTTCTCGGCGACGCTCGACCGCGAGGTCTCGTCGCTGGTGGACGAGTTCCTCGTCGAGCCGGCCGTCCACGAGGTCGCCGGTGAGGACCAGGCCTCCAGCACGATCGATCACCAGATCCTGGTGATCGAGCACCGCGACAAGGCCGAAATCCTCGACCAGCTCGTCGACCGCGAAGGCAAGACCCTCGTGTTCGCCCGCACCCGGGCCTACGCCGAGATGCTCGCCGAGCAGTTCGCCGACATCGGCATCCCGGCGGTCTCGCTGCACGGCGATCTCAACCAGGCTCGTCGCACCCGCAACCTGGAGCGCCTCACCTCGGGCCGGGTCAACGTGCTCGTCGCGACGGATGTCGCCGCCCGCGGCATCCATGTCGACGACATCGACCTGGTGATCCAGGCCGACGCGCCCGACGAGTACAAGACCTACCTGCACCGCTCTGGCCGAACCGGCCGCGCGGGCAAGACCGGTCGCGTCGTCACGCTGATCACGCGTCAGCGCCAGCGCAAGATGACCGAGATGCTCGAGCGCGCCGAGATCGAGGCGCCGTACGTGAACGTGCGCCCCGGCGACGACATGATCAACGCGGTGCGCCGCGGTCACTGACCGTCGCACCGTGCTGAACGCAGCGGCTCCGATCCTCGGATCGGGGCCGCTGCGTCGTTCCCTCAGTCCGGCATCACCAGCTGACTGACGACGAACCGTGCCCCCTGCGGGTCGACGATCACCGCCTCGCGGGTCCACTCCGTCTCCGCCGTCGACTCCACCGTCGCGCCGAGATCCTCGGCGGATGCTGCAGTCGCATCGCGATCCGCGACGGTGAAGCGGATGAGCCAGGATGCCGCGGCATCCGGCTTCTCGGTCAGCCCGCAGATCACGTCCTCGAATCCTTCGGGAGCGAACTGCTGGCGCTCGTAGATGTCGGGATCCACGGTCTCCGACAGGTGCTTGCCGTATCCCGGCAGACGGATCATGCCCGCGCCGAGCTGCGGATCCACCCGCCAGCCGAAGATCTCTCCGTAGAAGGCGAGGGCTGCGTCGGGGTCGGGTGTCTGCAGGTCGCTGAAGTTCCACGCGCCGGGCTCGTTCACGATCTGCGCACCCGGGTTGGTTCCGGCCTGCCAGAGCCGGAACACCGCACCCTGCGGGTCGGCGCAGGTCGCGCTCGCGCCGGGCTCGCCGTGTGACGGGGCGACGAGGATCGTGCCGCCCGCGCTCCGGATCAGCGTGCAGGTCGCATCGATGTCGTCGCACGCGACGTAGCTGACCCATCCGGCGCCCGAATCGACCTGCTCCAGCCCGCCGACGTCCTTCCCTTGGAGTCGCGCGATCGCGTAGGCCGAACCCGGCGGGCCGGCGTCGATGAAGTCCCAGCCGAAGAGGGCGCTGTAGAACTCCCGCCCTGTGCGCGCATCGCTCTGCTCGACATCGATCCAGCAGGGCACACCGTGCGGGTAGCCCCGCTTCTCATTCGTTGCGTCACTCATGGTTCGTCCTCCATTCGACGATCGGTTCCACGCTGACACGATGGCGGATGCCGCGGACAGGGCTTGACCGCAAGCCCGAAGCATCCTCCCCCCTCACTTGACCCGATCGGCCCCTTCCCGGCGCCCGGAAGGGGCCGATTGGGTCAAGTGGGCGGCCCTTAGAACAGGCGCGACTCCTCCGCGGCGCGTCCGCGTGAGGTGGTGATGATCGCCGCCCGGGCAGCGAGGCCTGGAGTTCGACTGCCCCGCGGGTGCTCGTCCTCGTCATGGCCGTCGAGTCCGTGCACACGCAGCAGCGGCCGGACCCGCTTGGCGAGCCAGGTGCGGTACGCCTTCGGCGCGGTCGTCGACGCGCCGGGGTAGAGGCCCAGATACGACGACACGAGTTCCGGATGCTCGCGCTGGATCCACGACAGGAACCACTGCTTCGCGCCCGGCCGAAGGTGCAATGCGCCATAGACGACGCGGGTGGCACCGGACGCTTTGATCCGCGTCAGCGCGGAGTCCAGCGCGGCGATCGAGTCGGTCAGATGCGGGATCACCGGCATCAGGAACACTGTGACCGAGAAGCCGGCGTCCGTCGCGGCGCGGACCGTCTCGAGCCGGGCGGTCGCCAACGGGGTTCCCGGCTCGATCAGCTGCTGCAGCTCGTCGTGGAAGACCGCGATCGACATCGCGAGCGAGACCCGGACGGATGCCGCGGCTTCCCGCAGCAGCGGAATGTCGCGGCGCAGCAGTGTGCCCTTCGTGAGGATCGAGAAGGGCGTCCCGGTTTCGGTGAGCGCCGAGATGATCCCGGGCATCAGCTTGTACCTGCCCTCGGCGCGTTGATACGGGTCGGTGTTGGTGCCGAGCATGACGGGTTCGCGCGTCCAGCTGCCGCGCCGCAGCTCTTTGCCCAGCACCTCGGCGACGTTGATCTTGACCACGATCTGGGAGTCGAAATCGTGGCCGGCGTCCAGCTCGAGGTACTCGTGCGTGCCGCGGGCGAAGCAGTTGTGGCTGATGACACCGTTGGCGATGAAGTCGCCCGTGCCCGTCGTGATGTCGACCATGTCGGTCTCGACACCGAGGTCTTCGATGCTGACGATACGAAGGTCGGCGACCGTCTTGACCGCGACGTCTTCGATCTGAAGTCTGCGGGAGATCGCCGGGTCGGTGAGGTGGAAGAAGCGCTGCCGAGCGGGGAGCCCTCCGGTCACGCGCACGGTGATGACCCCGTTGGGCCGAGTGGGCTCGCGCACGAAGGTCACTCCGTGGTTCCGGAGCGCCTGCTCGGTGGTCTCGATCATGTCGCGGTCTTCGTTGACGATCCTGACGACCCCGCGGGAGCACGATCCCTCGGCATCGAAGATGCCGGCCAGGAATCCGGCCTGCCAGTCCCGGAGGGACGCCGCCGGCGTCCTGATCAATTCTTCGATCCGGGTGACATCGGCGCTCTTCGCCGTATGGATGGCCATCATGGCCCGGCGCGTCGCTGTTGCCCGAGTGAACGGCCGGGTGTTGGTGACGACCCCTTCATCCGACAGGAACTGCCGAGTTCGAACGAGCGCCTCGCCGTCTGCGAGGGCGAGACGGAATCTGTGGATCTCTCGCGTCCGTCGAGTGTCGGCATAGGTGGCGTGAAAGCTCATCCCATCTCCGCGGATCATCCCCGCCAGATATCCGCGCCGATAGTCGGCGGGCAGGGGATCGGTCCGCCGCACGAGATCGCCAGCGAGACCGAAGCCCATCAGCCGGTTGTTGGTCGTGAGGTACGGACGCTGATCCGTGCCGGTCATCGCGCCGGTGATGTGCTTCCACCCTCGATCGGTGAGGAACCGGTGATCGCCGCTGCCGACGATTTCGGTTCCATCGGCCAACGTCACTCGGTATGCGCGCTTGCGAGTGCCCCACTTGGCCCGGACGGTCGTCTTGACGTAGCGCCGGTAGTCGCCACGCAACTCGGTGCCGATGATCTCATCGCCGACGCTCAAGTCGCCGATCGGTCGTTGGCGACCGTTCGCCATCAGCACGAGGGTGTCGGGAGTGAGGCAGTAGGCACACGCATGAGTGCAGCCCCGATACGGATTCACCGTCCAGTCGAACGGCATCGCCGATGTTCCCGGTACGTGGTTCAGGGCGCTCTTGCACATCACCTCGTGGAATGTGACCCCGGCGAACTCGGGAGTGGTCACCGATCGCACGAGACCGTTCAGGCGCTCCATGCCGGGCAGAGCCGCGGCATCCGCCACCCCCAACTGCTGACCCTGCCATCGCATGCCTCAATGGGAACAGAACTACGAAACTCTGTCAAGCCGATACCGAACAGATTGCCGAATGAGGATCGTGCGCCTCGCCTGCCTCGACCGATCGGCATCCAGCAGGGAGAATAGTGGGGTGACGGCACCCGGACCGCACAGCTCCCCAAATTCTCGCCGCGCCGCACGATCGCAGCGCGAACGAGCGGTCGAGCGCGCCCCGGGGGCCGACGGCGAGACCGACACCGTCGACACGCGGCCGCTCCCGGTCGTCGAATCCCCGCCATTGCGGCGCGAAGCGAGGACGCCGCCTCCGACGCCCGCCCGCCACGCTCGTGCCCGACGCGCGGCCCGCGTCGGCGCGGTCTTCGCCCTCGCTGCAGCCGGGTCGCTCGTGATGGGCTCTGCCGCCGCCGTGACCGCCGCGATGAGCGGGCCGGTCGTCTCCGACACCGCCGGTGCGGTGATCCAGACCTCTGAGAAGGTCGACGCGTCGATCGCGGCAGAGACTCCCGTGCCGCTTCCGGCCCCCGCAGCCTCCATCCCCGCACCCACCGTCGAAGCAGCCCCGGCAACTGTCGACATCTGCGCGATCCCCGCCGTCACCGATGCGATCGCGGCGGGCGACGACGCCGGGGCGATCGCGGCCGCCGGCGGCGCCGAGCCGTTCCGCACGGCGGTCGCCGCCGGCATCGCACCGTGCGTACCGCTGGACGATCCTGCGCACGTCTGGGTCGTCATCAACAAGACACGCCCGTTCGCACCGATCGACTACAGCCCCACACCGCTGGCCATGCCGCAGGGCGTGCGCAGCGTGGAGGGCGGGTCGATGCGGACGGATGCCGCGGACGCGATGACCGCCCTGGTCGGCGCGGCCGCGCAGGCCGGCGTGGGTGAGATCGCCCTCGAGAGCGGCTACCGCTCGTACGAGACGCAGCAGACGACGTACGGCAACAACGTCGGCAATGAGGGGGCCGAACAGGCCGACCTCTCGAGCGCCCGCCCCGGCTTCAGCGAGCACCAGTCCGGCCTCGCCGCGGACGTCGTGGGCTGCGGCGAGGGCTGCGGCACGCTCGACGACCTGGCGGCGACGCCTCAGGGTCAGTGGATCGCGGCGCACGCGTGGGAGTACGGCTGGGTCACCAGGTACGTCGACGGTGCCACAGCGGTGTCCGGCTATGTCGCCGAGCCATGGCATCTGCGTTACATCGGACCCGAACTCGCCCGCGCCTATCACGACGGCGGATGGACCACCCTCGAGCAGTTCTTCGGACTGCCCGCGGCTCCCGACTACCTGGGGTGAGGCATCCTCCAAAGGCGGAACCCAGTTCCTCGCATCGTGGAATGCAATCCCACCGCCGCTGAGGATGCGCCCCCTGCGGTGCCCTAGAATCGCTGCGGCCAACGAAGTCACAGAAGGGCAGGGGCGCACATGGAGCGCGACATCTACGACGAGGATCACGAGGCGTTCCGCGAGGTCGTCAAGGAGTTCGTCAAGCGGCATGCCACGAACGAGGCGCGCGCGAAGTGGGACGCCGACGGAGAGATCGATCGGGCGACCATGCTGGCCGCAGGCGAGTCGGGCCTGATCGGCCTCTCGGTCCCCGAGGAGTTCGGCGGCGCCGGCATGCTGCAGGACTACCGCTTCCGCACGATCGTCAACGAAGAGGTCATCGGCGCGGGCGCCGGATCACTGGCCGGCGCCTTCGGCATCCAGGATGACCTCGCCGTCCCGTACATCGTGCACATGGGCACCCAGGAGCAGAAGGAGAAGTGGCTGCCCCGCATGGCCACCGGCGAGATCCTCGGCGCGCTCGCGATGACCGAGCCGGGCGCGGGCAGCGACCTGCGTGGCATCAAGACGACCGCGAGGAAGGTCGATGGCGGATACATCGTCAACGGCGCGAAGACGTTCATCTCCAGCGGCAAGACCGCCGACATCGTCGTCACCTTCGTCAAGACGGGTGAGGGCAACAAGGCCGACGCCTTCAGCCTGCTGATCCTCGAGAACGGCATGGAGGGCTTCGACCACGGCAAGAAGCTGCAGAAGATGGGCTCGCACGGGCACGACACCGCCGAACTCTCGTTCAGCGATGTCTTCGTCCCCGAGGAGAACCTCATCAGCGGCAGAGAGGGCCAGGGCTTCATCCAGCTGATGATGAACCTGCCGCTGGAGCGCCTCTCGATCGGCATCGCCGCGGGCGCCGCATCCCAGGCCGCCTATGCCTGGACCGTGGAGTACACCAAGAGCCGCGAGGCGTTCGGCGAGCGGATCATCGACTTCCAGAACACGCGGTTCAAGCTGGCCGATGTCGCGACCACCGTCGATGTCATGTGGGCGTATCTGGACCGAGCGCTCCTGGCGTACAAGGACGGCAAGCTGTCGGCCGTCGAAGCCGCGAAGGTGAAGTTCTGGACCACCGAGCGCGAGTGGGAGATCCTCGACACGTGCGTGCAGCTGCACGGCGGCTACGGCTACATCACCGAGTACCCGATCGCCAACGCGTTCCTGGACGCCCGCGTGCACCGGATCTACGGCGGCACGAACGAGATCATGCGCGACATCGTCAGCCGCGAGATCGCCGGCAAGAAGTAGGACGGACGCGCCCGGCGTACACGAACTCCTCCTGCGCTCGCCGGGCGCGACGGTCCGGCCCCGGAAATCCGCGGATCGATGCCATCTCGCGCGAGAGCGAGAAGGAGTTATGACACGGTCGGCGTCTCCGACCCGGTCGGCGTCGCGACCCCCAGGGCCTTCGGCTTGCGTCGCGCCAGCCGCGCGACCCCGGCGTGCGCCAGCCGGTCGGCGATCAGGATGCCGAGCCCGGTCCCGATCACGCAGCTGGCCAGGGTCAGCGCGAAGAAGCCGATCTGCGACCACACCGGCATCGCCCACAGATTGAACGATGCCGCCGCGAGGATCGGATAGACGACGCCGACCACCACCGCGCCGGCGTAGTGCTGCCAGACGCTCCAGAACCGGTAGATCACGATCAGGAACGGAAGCTCGGCGAAGAACGCCCACCACAGGTTCGTGAACAGGTACGGGAAGACCACGAGCCCGGACAGCAGTCCGACCAGCAGCCCGGCAAGTGGCCGCTGCAGCAGACGCAGCGCGACCACCGCAGGAACCAGCCACAGTCCGGCCAGGGCGACCGAGATGAACGGGACCGTGGCGAACAGCAGCGTCGAGAGCCCGGTCGCCCCCCACAGGAGTATCCCGCCGGCGACGCCGATCGCCGCACACGTCAGCAGGTAGGCCGTCGACACGCGGCTCATGCCGATGCCTCCACGTTCGACGCGATCTGCGACTTCGGGGTGGGCGAGGCGGCCCCCACCCGCCAGTACCCGCAGAAGCTCACGAGATCCTTGTCGAGTCCGCGCTCGGACACGAGATGCCGGCGCGCCCCGGTCGGCAGACTCTGCTCTCCGACGATGTAGGCGTGGAAGGGGGATGCCGGAAGCGCGGCGTCCGGCATCGCCGCCAGCGCGGCCAGCGCGAGGGAGCCGGGCTTGTCGTCGTGGTGGGTGTCGCCCGCCGAGCGCACGATCCACTGCACCTCGATCCCGGACGGCCGGGCGAACTCGAGGGCATCCTCCTGCGCGGGAACCTCGATGATCACCAGGCCCGTCGCGGAGGCGGGCAGGCTCGCGCAGATCGACGCGATCGCCGGCAGCCCGGTCTCGTCGGCGATCAGGAGGACCTGCTCCGTGCCGCGCTCGGGATTGAAGGCGAGGCCCTCGTCGATGATCACGACGCTCTCGCCCGGCGCGCAGGTCTCCGCCCATCGCGACGCCGGCCCCGCGGTGCCATCGGCCGCAGACCCGTGCAAGACGAAGTCGACGTCGAGCTCGGCGGCGCGTCCGTCCGCCGCCGGCCGGAACTCGCGCACCGAGTAGTTGCGCATGACGGGTCGCATCCCGTCGGGGATCCGCAGGTATTTCAAGTACCCGAACAGCTTGTGCGCCTTGGCGGGAAGCCGCTCGAGCCCGGCGTCGCCGCCGAGCGGGAGGAAGATGCGGAACCACTGGTCGTAGCCCATCGGATCGAACCGCTCGATCTCACCGCCCCCGAGCGTGACTCGCATCCAATGCTGCGAGAGGCGCTGCGTGCGCAGCACCGTCAGGTGGATGAGGCGCTGAGTGGCGGGCTTGACGAGACGGCTGGCCTGGGCCATGAGAGCTCCGATCGAGGGGTGGACGAGGCGGGATGCGTCGGTCAGCCGAGTCCCCACGGGAACAGCGCGACGAAGATGACGGCGGATGCTGCCAGGAACAGCACCGCAAAGACGACGTCCCGCGCGCGGAACGGAACGAGGTGCCGCTCGGTGCGGTCGGGGTAGGCGCCGAACGCTCGGGCGTCCATCGAGAGGGCGACCCGCTCGGCGTGCCGGATCGCTCCGGCCAGCAGCGGCACGATGTACCCGGTCCACCGCGCCGCCGTTGCGAAGGGGCCGCGGCCGCCGTGCGCGCCGCGCACGCGATGCGCCTGCCGGATCACCTCGAGCTCGTGCCCGAACCGCGGCACGAAGCGGAACGCGGCCAGCGCCGTGTAGCCGATCCGGTACGGCACGCGCAGCTGCTGGACCGTCGAGCGCACGATGTCGGGGCCGGTCGTGCTGAGCCCCGCCGGCAGGGCGAGGGCGATGATGGCCACGATCCGGAACGCGCTGGCGAAGCCGATCTCGAGCGCGCCGCGGTAGAGCGTCCATGCGCCGAGTTGTGCGACGACGGGCGTCGAATCGACCTGCGCCGCGTCGGTCCAGAGCGAGAACCCGACACCGAGGAGCAGGATGCCCAGCGGCACCGCGAGCAGCAGGATCGCGGCGAGCCGTCGGGTGAAGTTCACCCCGACCAGCAGCACAGCGTAGGAGAGCGCGAGGAAGGCCGACGGCGTCGCGATGTCGCGGACGAAGACGAGCAGGACCATCGCCGGAACCGGCGCCAGCAGCTTGACGAGGGGATTGAGACCGTACAGGAAGCGCAGCGGCGGAGCGGGCACGCGATCGGCGTACGGGTCCACTGCCGACCCCGGGATCTCGGCGGCGACCGCCGGCTCGGCGCTCACGCGACCCACCCCGCCGCCCCCGGCAGGTCGGCCAGCCGGGTGATGCCTTCGAGGGACGGATGCCGCGGCACGGCGTGCAGGGCGCGGGCGAGCGGCGGCAGGCGCAGCCCGGCACACTCGATCAGGTGTTCGTCGGCGAAGAGCTCCGACGTGGGGCCGGAGGCGATCACGCCCCCCTCGGACAGGACGATCATGCGGTCGGCGTACTCGCTCACCAGTTGCATGTCGTGGGTGACGACGACGATCGTCGTGCCCTCGCGATTCAGGTCGCGAAGGAGCGCGAGCAGCTCGTCGGCGCGCGCGCGGTCCTGACCGAACGTCGGCTCGTCCAGCGCCAGGACTGGTGCGCCGGCGACCAGCGCCGTCCCCACGGAGAGCCGGCGCTTCTGCCCGCCCGAGAGCAGGAACGGGTGGGTGGCCGCCTTCGCCGTCAGACCGAACCGGTCCAGCAGCGTCTCCGTGCGTTCCCGGACCTCATCCTCGGATCGGTGCTGCAGGCGCAGGCCGTGGGCGATCTCGTCGTAGACCGTGTGCGCGATGAACTGATGCTCTGGGTTCTGGAACACGAAGCCGACGTGCCGGGACATGGTGCGGGCGTCGGCTCGCCCGACATCGATGCCGTCCACGGAGACGCTGCCGCGCGGCGGGGTGATGACGCCGCCGATGGCCTGGATCAGCGTCGTCTTGCCTGCGCCGTTCGCGCCGACCACGGCGACGAACTCGCCGCGACGCACGTCGAGGTCGATGTCGTGCAGCACCGGGGTTCGCCGGCGATGCACCGTGAGGCCGCGGACCGAGATGATCGGGGGGTTCGTGTCGTCTGGCTCCGCTCGCGCGGAGACCGGACGCGCCGCACCGACGGAATGCGCCGCGACCGGCGGCAGACCGTCCAGCGCAGCACGCAGTTCGCCCGGCGTCAGCGGCAGCGGGTCGAACGCATAGCCCGCTTCCCGCAGTCGCAAGGCGGCCAGTGTCGAGGTGGGCAGCCACACGCCCATCGTGTGCAATTCGTCGGCGCGAGCACGAAGCACCTGATCGACCGTTCCGTCCGCCGCGAGTCGCCCGTCCTGGTCGAGCACCACCACCCGATCGACGAGTCCGACCGCTGCGTCGAGATTGTGTTCGACGAGGAGGATGGCCCGGTCACCGTCGGCGACCAGGTCTGCCAGCGCCGCGTAGACGTCCTCGATGCCCTGCGGGTCGAGGTTCGCGGTGGGTTCGTCGAGCACCAGCAGGGGCGAGCCCATCGCGAGGGCGCACGCGATCGCGAGCCGTTGTCGACCGCCGCCGGACAGCCGATCGGGATTCTCGGCGCGTCGGTCCCAGAGCCCGACGCGGCGCAGCGCGGACTCCGCGCGCGCGAGGACGTCGGCGAGCGGCATCCGCAGGTTCTCGGGTCCGAAGGCCACCTCATCCAGCAGCGTGCCGGTCACCAGCTGCGCGTCCGGGTCCTGGAAGACCATCGCCACCCGTGTGCTGAGTTGGGCGACGGTCGTGTCGGATGCCGCGCGCCTGCCCACCTCGATGGTCCCGGCGACCTCGGCGGGTACGGCCTGGGGAATGAGTCCGTTCAGGGCGAGCGTCAGCGTGGACTTGCCGGATCCGCTCGGGCCCAGCAGCAGCACGACCTCACCCGGGGAGACATCGAAGGAGACGGATGCCGGGGTTGCGGCGTCCTCCCCCTCGTGCGTGATCGCGAGGTCGCGGACACGCAGCAGCGGCTGGACGGTGCGGGCCGCCGCGAGCGCGGCGGACACGTCACGCTCTGATGCGGTCACGGGATCATCTCGGAGGAGGGACTGAGTCTCCCCTAACTTAGCCCACCCTTACCGAGCGGCCGGAAGCGTGTCAGCGAGCGGATCGGCGTGGAACACCCGCGCGACGCAGCCCCGCGCCGATGGCCAGGCCCACAGCGGTCCAGGCAACCGGGCCGAGCACCGACAGCACGAGGTAGCTGATCTGCAGCCACACCGGGAACCGGGCCAGGTCCGCGGCGAAGAAGACGACGACGGCCACCAGCACGCCGATGATCCCGCCGGAGATGAAGAATCGCCACGGCCCCCACACGCGGTAGCGGGTGAGTGCCGCCACGCCCTCCTGGATGGCGCCGAACAGGAGCGCGGTGCCGATGAACCTCGGCGCCCACGTCGGGTTGAACGCGCTGGCCACGAGGGCCGCGAACAGGTGCGTGATGATCGCCACGAACGGGCGGCGGAGGGCTTCCTGGGCGATGATGCCCGGCAGCACGTGCGACCCGAGCAGCAGGCCGTACAGCGGTGCGAAAGAAAGGAGCACCACCGGGGTGAGCCACCCGGCGATCCCGCCGACGATGCCGGTTGCCACGCCGATCGCCGCACAGGTGAGCAGAACGCTCGTCGGCAGGCGTGATGACATGGCCACCTGCCAAGCGTAACGTTTGCTCTCTCATCTGATTCTCACACAGGGAGGGTCGCTGTGAGTGGCCTGAGAGTTACGTTGGCATTGGCTGCGCGCCGACGATGCCGCGCGGTCTCCTCTCACACTCACCTCCCCGGGAGTCCACACATGGGTCGATATTCCGTGCGAGCAGCAGCGGTCGTCACACTCGCCGCTCTGTTCACCGGCTCTGCAACATCCGCCAGCTTCGGCGCGACGCCCGCAGGGGAGGTGACACCCCCGACCCCCATCGATTCGCCTACCGGCTCGTACATCGTGCTCCTCGAAGAAGAGCCCGCGGCGGCCTATGACGGCGGCGAAGCCGGCCTCGCGCCGACCAAGCCAGAGGCCGGCCAGAAGCTCGATACGCAGTCCAGCAAGGTGCAGGAGTATGCGTCGTTCCTCGAGGATCGGCAGCAGGAGGTCGCGGCCGCCGCCGGCGTCGAGACCCAGGCGACGTACCAGATCACCCTCAACGGCTTCAGTGCCGCGATGTCGCCAGAAGAGGCCGCGAAGGTCGCCGGCAGCGACGGCGTCAAGGGCGTCTACCCCGACGAGATCCGTCACCCCGACGCCGTGCCGTCCACCCAGTTCCTGGGCCTGGAGGGCGAGGGAGGCGTGTGGTCGGAGCTCGGCGGAATCAGCGAGGCGGGCAAGGGCGTCGTCGTCGGCGTCGTGGACACCGGCATCGCCCCGGAGAACCCGTCCTTCGCCGGTGAGCCTCTCGGCACCGATCCGGGGACGGGTGAGCCGTATCTCGACGGCAACAACGTCGTCTTCGACAAGGCCGACGGCAACCAGTTCATCAGCGCCCGCGTGAGCGGTGAGGACTGGAGCGACGACGCGTACTCGACCAAGCTGATCGGCGCGCAGTACTTCTCCAGCGGTGCCGCCGCGGCCGGTTTCGACTTCGGTCCCGACTACCTGTCGCCGCGTGACGGCGACGGACACGGCTCGCACACCGCGAGCACCGCGGCCGGTGAGAACGGCGTCGCGGCGAGTGTGTCCGGAACGGACTTCGGTCTCATCTCCGGGGTCGCTCCCGCCGCCAAGGTCGCCGCGTACAAGGCCTGCTTCGTCGGTCCCGACCCGCTGGTCACCACCGACGACATCTGCGCGCTGAGCGATCTGCTCGCCGCCATCGACGCCGCCGTGAACGACGGCGTCGACGTCATCAACTACTCCATCGGCGGTGGCGCGGCCACCACGACGTGGGCACCGGACGACCAGGTGTTCTTCAACGCCGCCCTCGCGGGCGTCTTCGTCTCGGTGAGCGCCGGCAACGACGGACCCGACTCCGCCACGGCCGATCACGCGTCACCCTGGTACACGACGGTCGCGGCATCCACGATCCCCACCTACGAAGGCACGGTCCAATGGAACGGGCAGCAGGCCGCAGGCGCCACCGTCTCGGTGCCGTTCGGTGAGACGGTCACCGGCGAGGTGATCTACGCGGGGGATGCCGCGGCGGCGGACGCCAGCGTGGCCGACGCGAGCCTCTGCTTCCTGGATTCCCTGGACCCCGCGAAGGTCGGCGGCAAGATCGTCGTCTGCGACCGGGGCACGAACGCCCGCGTCGAGAAGTCCGAAGCCGTCGCAGCAGCCGGCGGTATCGGCATGGTGCTGGTCAATGTCGTTCCGGGTTCGCTGGACAACGACTTCCACTTGGTGCCGACCGTCCACATCGACGCGCAGTACCGTGACGCGATCATCGCGTGGGCCCGTACCGCCGGTGCCACGGTGTCGCTGGTCAGCGGCAACACCACCGGCGTCGTCACGCCGACCCCGGTGATCGCGGGCTTCTCCAGCCGCGGCCCGATGCTCGCCGACGGCAGCGACATCCTGAAGCCGGACGTCACGGCGCCCGGTGTCGCGATCCTCGCGGCCGCGCACAACGGTCCGGCCGAGGAGCCGACGTGGGAGTTCCTCTCGGGCACCTCGATGTCCTCCCCGCACGTGGCAGGTCTGGGGGCGCTGTACCTCGGCGACAACCCGCTGGCTACGCCGGATGAGGTCAAGTCCGCGCTGATGACCACCGCGTACGACACGGTCAACAGCGACGGCTCCACCAACACCGATCCGTTCGAACAGGGTGCCGGCCACGTCGACCCGACGAAGTACCTCGACGCGGGGCTTCTTTACCTCAACGGGCCCCGCGACTGGGCGGGCTTCGTGGAGGGCCTTGGCCTTGCCGACTTCAACGGCATCGAGCCCGAGGACTACATCGACGGCAGCGACCTGAACCTCGCCTCCATCGCGATCGGCACGCTGTCCAAGCAGCAGTCGGTCACCCGCACGGTGACCGCCACCACAGGCGGCACCTACACGGCCGACGCGTCCATCCCGGGCGTCGACGTCACCGTCGAGCCGTCGTCGTTCACGGTCGCAGCCGGCGAGGAGGCCACCTTCACGGTGACCTTCAACAACAGCTCGGCTCCGGTCGAGCAGTGGGCGACGGGCTTGCTCACCTGGACCGGCGACAACGGGATCACGGTGCGCTCGCCACTGGCCGTCCAGCCGGCGACGGCGGATGCTCCGGCCAACGTCACCGGCCAGGGCATCACCGGCAGCACGCCGGTGACGATCGAATCCGGCATCACGGGTGATCTCGCGCTCAACCTGACCGGACTCGCGCCGGTGACGCTGCTGACCGACCCGGACAACCCGGTCGCCGGGCATTCCGGCAATGAGCAGTCCGGCGACGAGAACGGAGACGTGACCTGGTTCGTCGACGTGCCCGAGGGTGCGACGCTGGCCCAGTTCATCCTGGACTCGTCGGACGATGCCGGGAGCGACCTCGACCTCACGGTGTACCGGGTCGTGAGCCGTGAGGACACGTCGTACTACCAGCGCTGGGCGTCGGCGACGGCATCCGCGGACGAGCAGGTGACGATCCCGGACCCCACGGCAGGCGTGTACCTGATCGTCGCGAACATGTATTCGACGCCGAACCCGATGACCTGGGACATGACCGCAGCCGTGGTCAGCCCCGGCGGAGAGGGCTCGTTCACCGCGACCCCGAACCCGCTGTCGGTGGTCAAGGGAGCCACGGCGGAGTACACCCTGTCATGGACCGGCCTGCAGCCCGACACCGAGTACCTCGGCGTCGTGCAGTACGGCGACTCCTCCGTCCGTACGCTGCTGACGGTCGACGCGGGTCCGGCGGCGCCGGTGGCCACCACCGCACCGACGGTGAGCGGCACCCCCAAGCTGGGCAGGACGCTGACCGCTGAGCCGGGGACGTGGGATCCGGCAGACGTGCAGCTCGCCTACCAGTGGCTGCGAAACGGCGAGCCGATCGACGGTGCGACCGCGACGACGTACAAGGTGGTCCGGGCCGATGTCGGAACGGCGCTGTCGGTGCGGGTCACGGCGACCCAGACCGGCAACATCAACCCCGGTGTGGCGGTGTCCGGCGAGGTGTTCGTCAAGACGGCCTCGAGCACCAAGGTCACGATGAACCGCTACGTCGGCACGTCATCGCAGGACTACACGGTGACCGTCGCGGTCTCGGCCGCCGGTGAGACGCCCGCGACCGGCACGGTCGAGGTGTGGGTGGACGCGAAGAAGTACACCGGCACACTCGCCGACGGCGCGGTGACGTTCGCACTGCCGAAGCAGTCGCGAGGCGTCCACGTGGTGGTCGCGAACTACACCGGCAGCGACACCCGCGAGGGCTCGACGGGAATCTCCGGATTCCTCGTCACCCGATAACGGGAATGCAACGGAAGGGCGCCCGGGCTTCGGCCCGGGCGCCCTTCCGTTGCCTCGGCCACAGCCGAGGCGAGATCAGATGTGCCGGCGGCGACGGGTGAGACGGACGCCGGGCAGTGGCGGTGCCGGGATGCGCTCGTCGCCGTGGTCGATGACATGGCCGAACCGCGCAGCGCTGCCCTCCCAGGCATCCCTCGCCTCGACGATCTCCTCGTGCGTTCGCCCCACGAAGTTCCACCACATGACGATCTCGTCCTCGAACGGCTCGCCGCCGAGCAGGAACACGACGGCGTCCTCCTCGGTGGCCACCTCGACCTCGGTCCGCCCGATGCCGAGGTAGAGCAGGTGTCGGCGGTCCAGATCGGTCGCTTCCGATTCGTCGGGGCCGGTCGTCACCGCGACGACCCCTCCCACGCCCACGAGTGCGTACTCCCAGTCCTCGCGCAGCGGCAGACGGATGCGGGAGCCGGCCGGCATGCGAATCTCGGCTCCCACGATCGGCGTGTAGGCGCTGGCGGGAGAGATGACCCCGGCGAGCTCACCGAGGACGACCGTGGCCTCGGCACGCGGCGATTCGTCGACCGGGTCGGACAGCGCGATGACCGGCAGCTGATCGTGCCGCTCGAAGGCGGGCACCCCGTGGCGTCGCGATTCGGGAAGTGCCACCCACAGCTGCAGCGCATCCAGCGGGACGGCTTCATCGCCCAAGGAGTACTCGGAGTGCGAGATCCCCGCGCCGCTGGTCATCAGGTTCAGCGCGCCGCGGGTCACGACGACGTCGCTGCCGACCGAATCGCGGTGCCGGACGTCGCCGACGAACGGCCAGGTGACCGTCTGCAGGCCGATGTGCGGGTGCGGCTCCACGCGCATGCGCGTCTCCTGCGGACCGAACCGGTCCAGGAAGCACCACGCGCCCACCAGCGGGAGGTCGCGCTGCGGGAGCGCACGGTGCACCTCCATCCCGCGGACTCCACCCAGCGGAACCTCGCGGAACTCCAGCAGCAGCGCCCGCGGTCCGTCGCACGCCTCCGGCGCCTCGGTGTCCGGCGGCGCGGCCAGCGCCGCTGGGGAGTCCAGCCTGGTCACGCCCGCGGTCCTCCGGGCCAGTCGATCACCGCGCCGGCGACCTCGTTCCGGCTGAGGTACTTCTTCACGAAGGGGCACAGCGGCACGATCGTCTCACCGCGCGCGGTGACGTCGGCGAGCGCCTCGCCCACGAGCGTCCCGCCCAGACCCTGGCCGCCGAACGCCGGATCCACCTCGGTGTGCGGAAAGACGGCACGCCGCTGCGCGTCGATCTCGAACTCCGTGAAGCCGCCCAGCTGGTCGCCCACCCAGATCTCGTACCGCGACTTCTCGTCGTTGCGGACGACCCTCTTCTCGCTCTGCTGCGACGTCGTCTCGGTCGTGGAATCGTTGCTCATCAGCATCCCTTCGTCCCTGCATTCAACGTAGGCGGGCACCTCGCATTCCACCAGGCCTGGCAGACTCGGACGATGCCCGCGTCACTGCTCGAGCGCGCCCCGCTCGGGGCCGACCCCGATGCGGTGTACGAGGGCTTCGTGGAGTGGGCCGCCGACCAGGGGCTGCGGCTGTATCCGGCCCAGGACGAGGCGGCCATCGAGATCGTCTCCGGCGCCAACGTGATCCTGTCCACGCCGACCGGCACGGGCAAGTCGCTCGTCGCGATCGCCGCCCACGCCGCGTGCCTTGCCCGCGGCGGCCGTTCCTACTACACGGCGCCCATCAAAGCCCTCGTGAGCGAGAAGTTCTTCGCGCTGGTGGACATCTTCGGTGCAGCCAACGTCGGCATGGTCACCGGTGACTCGTCGGTCAACGCCGACGCCCCGATCATCTGCTGCACCGCCGAGATCCTCGCCAACCTCGCCCTGCGCCAAGGCGCCGATGCGAACGTCGACCAGGTCGTGATGGACGAGTTCCACTACTACGGCGATCCCGATCGCGGGTGGGCGTGGCAGGTCCCGTTGCTGCTCCTGCCGCGTGCCCAGTTCGTGCTGATGTCGGCGACCCTCGGGGACGTGACGGACATCGCCGCCGACCTCTCACGGCGCACCGGCCGCGAGACGGCGCGCATCACGGGCGTCGAGCGGCCGGTTCCGCTGCATTTCTCCTACGCGCGGACGCCGGTGCACGAGACTGTCGAAGAGCTGCTGACGTCGGGCCGGGCGCCGGTCTACGTCGTGCACTTCTCTCAGGCGGCGGCGATGGAGCGTGCGCAGGCGCTCTCGTCGGTGAAGGTCGTCTCCCGCGAGCAGCGCGACGCGATCGCCGAGGCGATCGGCGGGTTCCGGTTCACGACCGCATTCGGCCGCACCCTGTCGCGGTATGTCCGTGCCGGCATCGGCGTGCACCACGCGGGCATGCTGCCCCGGTATCGGCGGCTCGTCGAGACCCTCGCCCAGCGCGGCCTGCTGCGTGTGATCTGCGGCACCGACACCCTCGGCGTCGGCATCAACGTGCCCATCCGGACGGTGCTGATCACCGCGCTCACCAAATACGACGGACAGCGGATGCGCCAGCTCAGCGCCCGCGAGTTCCATCAGATCGCGGGGCGGGCGGGGCGCGCGGGGTACGACACCGCCGGCACGGTCGTGGTGATGGCGCCCGAGCACGAGATCGAGAACACCGTCTCGGTGGCCAAAGCGGGCGATGACCCCAAGAAGCTCAAGAAGATCGTCCGCAAGAAGGCTCCTCAGGGCTTCGTCAACTGGGGCGAGGCGTCCTTCGAGCGCCTCGTCGCCGCCGAGCCCGAGCCGCTCGAGCCGCACCTGCAGCTGAGCGCCGCGATGCTCATCAACGTGATCGCCCGCGGCGGCGACGTGTTCGCCAACGTGCGTTCGCTGGTCTTCGACAACCACGAATCCCGCGCCCGGCGGTACGAGCTCGCTCGACGCGCGATCGCGATCTTCCGGACGCTCGTGGCCGCCGAGGTCGTCACGGTGTCGCCCCCGGACGCCTCCGCCGTCGCGAACCGCCCTTCCGGCGTCGCGGAAGGCCGCCTGGCGACAGGGGAGCAGTCCTTCGACGGGCCGCGCATCCGCCTCACGGTCGACCTGCAGCCGAATTTCGCGCTGAACCAGCCGCTGTCCCCGTTCGCGCTCGCCGCCATCGGGCTTCTCGATCCCGAGGTGGAGACCCGGCACGGCGGCGCGGCGGCCGACGCGCCAGGCAGCGCGGGTTCCGGTCACTACGCGCTCGACGTGGTGAGCGTCATCGAGTCGACCCTCGACGACCCGCGGCCGGTGCTCAGCCAGCAGCAGTTCCTGGCGCGGGGCGAAGCGGTCGCGGCGATGAAGCGCGAGGGCATCGAATACGACGAGCGCATGGAGCTGCTCGAAGCGGTCACCTATCCCAAGCCACTGGATGAACTGCTCGCCCAGTCCTACGAGGTGTTCGCCTCGAGCCAGCCGTGGATCCGCGACTTCGAGCTGTCGCCGAAATCGGTGGTGCGCGACATGTTCGAGCGTGCACTCTCGTTCGCCGAGTTCATCTCCACCTACACGCTGGCCCGAAGCGAGGGGCTCGTCCTGCGCTACCTCAGCGACGCCTATCGGGCGATCCGCCAGACCGTGCCCTCCGAGGCGCGCACGCCCGAGCTGCTGGACATCATCGAGTGGCTCGGCGAACTGGTGCGTCAGGTCGATTCGAGCCTCGTCGACGAGTGGGAGAGCCTCATCAATCCGGTGCTCGACCCGACTGCGCCGGTCGTCCCGCCCGCACCTGCGTCGGTGCTCACCAATCGCCGGGCGTTCCTGGTGCTCGTGCGCAACGAGCTGTTCCGGCGCGTCAGACTGGCGGCGCTGCAGCGCGACGACGAGCTGAACGAGCTGGACCCCGACGTGGACTGGTCGGCGGCCCTGGACGCGTACTTCGACGAGCACGACGAGATGCTCACCGGCGGGCCGGCCCGTTCGCCGCGGCTCGTCGCGGTGGATGAGACGGATGCCGCGGCATCCGGTCTCTGGCGGGTCGAGCAGACGATCGATGACCCGGCGCAGGATCACGACTGGCGCATCCGCGGCGAGGTCGACCTCGCCGCCTCCGAAGCGGAGGGCGCCGCGATCGTGCGGATCACCGAGGTGGTCCGGCTCTGAGCGCGCACGGGCGAACGTGTCGGTCGCGCGGGCTACCCTTGGGTCGGTGAGCATCCCGACCGGCGACCCGTATGCGGATGTCGTCTGGGACGACGCCGACGCTCCTCCCGACGAGTGGGAGCCACCCGCCGAGGGATGGATGCCGCCTCCCGATGACGCCGCCTTCGCCGGGGCGCCCGGGGCTCCCGCATCCGCTCGACGATCCGATCCGCCCGCCGTTCCCCGGGCCACCCCCTCCCGCTACGCCACACCTGCCGAGGCGTTGCACACGGTCTTCGGCTACGACGCGTTCCGGGGCAATCAGGCTGCGGCGATCGATCAGCTCGTTGCCGGCGGCGACGCCGTCGTGCTCATGCCCACCGGCGGCGGCAAGAGCCTGATCTACCAGATCCCGGCGCTCGTGCGGCCCGGCACGGGCCTGGTCGTCAGCCCGCTGATCGCGCTCATGCACGATCAGGTCGACGCGCTGACGGCCAACGGCGTGCGCGCCGCCTATCTGAACTCGACCCAGGCGCCTGCCGAGCGCGCCGCCGTCGAACGCGCATACCTGTCGGGTGAGCTCGACCTGATCTACGTCGCACCGGAGCGCCTGTCCAGCCCGGCGACCCGCGGGCTGCTCCAGCGTGGAACGCTCAGCGTGATCGCGATCGACGAAGCGCACTGCGTGTCGCAGTGGGGCCATGACTTCCGGCCCGACTACCTCCTACTGGGCGATCTCGGTGAGCAGTTCCCCGGCGTCCCGCGCGTCGCGCTGACCGCCACCGCCACAGCGGCGACCCACCGCGAGATCACCGAGCGGCTGAAGCTGCCCGCCGCCGAGCACTTCGTCGCGAGCTTCGACCGCCCGAACATCCAGTACCGGATCGAGCCGAAGGTCGAGCCTCGCAAGCAGCTGCTGGCGTTCATCCGGTCGCAGCCGGAGCGCTCGGCGGGCATCGTCTACGCGCTCAGCCGGAAGAGCGTCGAGCAGACCGCCGAATATCTGCGGACCCAGGGCATCGACGCGCTGCCGTATCACGCCGGCCTCGAGGCGGGCATGCGCGCGCGGCATCAGGCACGCTTCCTGCGTGAAGACGGCGTCGTGATGGTCGCCACGATCGCGTTCGGCATGGGCATCGACAAACCCGACGTGCGTTTCGTCGCCCACATCGACCTGCCCAAATCCGTCGAGGGGTACTACCAGGAGACCGGCCGCGCCGGCCGCGACGGCGAGCCGTCGGTCGCATGGATGGCGTACGGCCTCGGCGACGTCGTCCAGCAGCGCCGCATGATCGACCAGTCACCGGGCGATCGCACGTACAAGCTGCGACTCGGGCAGCATCTGGACGCCATGCTGGCGCTCTGCGAGACGGTCGGATGCCGGCGCCAGAACCTGCTCGGATACTTCGGGCAGGACTCGGGTCCGTGCGGCAACTGCGACACGTGCCTGGAAGCACCCGAGACCTGGGACGGGCTCGTGCCGTCCCAGAAGCTCCTCTCCACCATCGTCAGACTCCAGCGCGAGCGCGGCCAGGCGTTCGGCGCCGGCCACCTGGTCGACATCCTGCGCGGTGCGTCGACCGACCGCATCCGAGAGCAGGGGCACGATCGCCTCACCACGTACGGGCTCGGCGCCGATCTGTCCGACCAGGATTGGCGCAGCGTCATCCGGCAGCTGCTGGCCCGCGGCATCCTCGTGCCGCAGGGTGAGTACGCCACCCTCGCCCTCGGTGAGCCGGCGGGAGCCGTGCTGCGCGGCGAGGCCCCAGTGCCCCTCCGGCGCGATGTGCTCGGGCGCGGTGGCGCGAGCGCGGGCGGCAGCCGTGCCCGCAAAACCGCCTCGGATGCGGTGGATGCATCGAACCGTCCGGTCTTCGAGGCGCTGCGGGAATGGCGCGCCGGCGTCGCGAAGGAGCAGGGGATGCCCGCGTACATCGTGTTCGGCGACGCGACCCTGCGCGCCCTCGCGGAGCACCGGCCGGCGTCACTGGCCGATCTGGACGGCATCACCGGCATCGGCGCGAAGAAGCGCGAGGCCTACGGTGCCGCGGTGCTCGCGGTCGTGGCCGCCGCGTACTGACGATCGATTCGTTGAAAACCTAGCGGCCACTAGGTTTATGATGGCGGCATGAGCAATGACGCCGCTGATCCCCGACCCTGGTTCGACTCCGCCCGCTCCGCCGAGGAGCGCATCGAGCTCCTGCTGGCCGAGATGACGCTGGAGGAGAAGGCCGGCCAGCTCTTCCACGCGATGATCACCGCGGGTCCAGGCGGAACGCTTGCCGATGCGGAGCCCGCGTTCGGCCTGCCCTCCAACGACGCCTTCATCGGCGACCTGCACATGACGCACTTCAACCTCTTCGGCGCGCAGGATGCGGCATCCGACATCGCCCGCTGGCACAACGCGCTGCAGGAGCGCGCACGGCGGACGCGGCTCGGGATCCCGGTGACGATCTCGTCCGATCCCCGCAACCACTTCAGCGACAACCCTGGGGCGGCGATCCTCTCCGGCCCGTTCTCGAAATGGCCGGAGACGCTCGGTCTCGCCGCCATCCGCGATGCGGATCTGGTCCGCCGCTTCGCCGACGTCGCGCGTCAGGAGTACACCGCGGTGGGCATCCGAGTGGCGCTGCACCCGCAGGTCGACCTCGCGACCGAGTCGCGCTGGGCGCGCCAGCTGCAGACCTTCGGCGAGGACGCCGAACTGACCGCCGAGCTGGGCGCGGCCTACATCCGGGGATTCCAGGGCGAGCACCTCGGCGCCGCGTCGGTGGCCACGATGACCAAGCACTTCCCCGGAGGCGGACCGCAGAAGGACGGCGAGGACCCGCACTTCGACTACGGCCGCGAACAGGTCTACCCGGGCGGGCAGTTCGACCTGCACCTCGTCCCCTTCGAAGCGGCGTTCGCCGCCGGCACGAGCCAGATCATGCCGTACTACGGCATGCCGGTGGGCACCGAGCACGATGAGGTCGGGTTCGCCTTCAACAAGTCGGTGATCACCGGGCTGCTGCGCGAGCACTACGGCTTCGACGGCATCGTCTGCGCCGACTGGGGTGTGATCAACGACCGGCCGATCATGGGCCACCCGTATCCCGCCCGCGCGTGGGGGCTCGAGCACCTCTCGCCGCACGAGCGCCTCGTCGCCGCGCTCGACGCCGGCGTGGACCAGTTCGGCGGGGAGTTCTGCCCCGACCTGGTCGTCGATGTGGTCCGCGACGGCCGGGTGTCGCAGGAGCGCATCGACGTCTCCGTCCGACGGCTGCTCCGCGAGAAGATCACCCTCGGCCTCTTCGACGACCCGTTCGTCGACGTCGACGCCGCGGACGCCATCGTCGGCAGCGAGCCGTTCCGCGCGGCGGGCGAGGCTGCGCAGCGCGCATCGATCACGGTGCTCACCAATCAGCCGGGGGCCTCGGGCGCCCCGACGCTTCCACTCCCTCCCGGACTCAGCATGTACGTCGAGGGTATCGATTCGGCCGTGGCCGGCGCCTACGGCACCGTCGTGACCTCGCCCGCCGACGCCGACGTCGCGATCCTGCGCCTGCACGCTCCCTACGAGCTGCGCGGCACTCCCTTCGAAGACCACTTCCACGCCGGGTCGCTCGACTTCCCGAGCGACGTGCTCGCGCACGTCGACGAGATCGCGGCGCAGGTGCCCACGATCGTCGACGTGTTCCTGGACCGCCCGGCCATCCTCGAGCCGATCGTCCACTCGACAGCCGCCGTCGTCGCGAACTGGGGCGCGAGCCCGGGGGCTCTGCTGGACGTCCTGACCGGCGTCGCCCCGGCGCAGGGCAGACTGCCGTTCGATGTGCCGCGCAGCATGGCCGCGGCACAGGCATCCCGCCCCGACGTTCCCTTCGACACCGAGAACCCGCTGTTCAGCTTCGGGCACGGCCTCACGCTGTAGCGCTATCCCCTCGGCGGGAAGGTCCGCACCCGCTCCACGCGCAGCACGTGCGGCAATGCGGCGATGTCGCGCACGCCGCCCGCCGAGGGCAGCTCGTACACATCGAGCATGAGCTGCACGGGGTAGTCGATGCGCTGCGCGACCGTCTTGACCCAGCGATGATCGATGAAGAAGCGGATGCCGTCCGCCGACCACTCGACGGCATAGTCGTGGAACTCGGTGAGATCGCCCTCCACGCGCACCTTCTCGAAGTCCTCGTGCAGCCGCGGATCGTGCTGCGGCTTGAGACCCACCCCCACCCAGCCGCCGGACTCGTCCAGGTCGGCGCCGAAGATCTCCGCGATGCAGATCTCACCCGACTGCTCGGGCTCCTCCTCGAAGCCGATCGGCCACAGCGCCACCATGGCGGCGGGGTGACGCACCGCCGCCATCCGGACCTCGATGACGCCGAAGCGCGGCAGCAGCAGCCGGCGTTCCGGCTGCGCCTCGCGGACCACCAGTCCCTCGCGGAACCGGTGCTGACCGCGACCTGAGCCGACCGGCCCGGACAGCTGCCCGGTCTGCAGGTGCGAGACCCGGACGCCGCCGTCGAACTCGGGTGACCAGGCCGGCGTGGTCTCCTCGATGCGCAGTTCCAGTCCGGCCGGACCCAGCTCGTACCGTGCCGCAGTGCGCTCCCGCGATGACCAGTGCGGCAGGTAGTGGGGCCACCATGAAGTCTCATCGAGGACGCCGCCGTCGAATCGCTCGTCGAAGTCGGCCACGCGCCCGTCCAGGTCCAGCGGCGAGAGGTCGAGCACCCACGTGTGGAAGGTGAGCTCGCCACCGCGCCAGGGCATCGTGCCTCCACCCCGCCGGCTGAAGCCGGCCGTGCGGCAGAGCGCATTGGAGGCGCCGTTCTCGGCGCCGGGGTACGCGACCAGCAGGTCGCGGTCGCCGGTCGCGGCGATACGCCGGATGACCTCGCGCAGCGCGGCCTTCGCAACTCCTCGGCCCTGCCACTCCGGGTAGACGTGCCAGCCGGTCTCGTACGCCGGCACCCCGTCGTGGTCGACCTGCCACCAGCCGATGCCGCCCGCCGACTGCCCGTCCGCGTCTATGCGGAACATGTGCGCCTCACCGCTCGCGTTCAGCCGGAGGTAGCGCTCCTGGCGCTCGACGAGCTGCTGGGCGGACTCCGGGCCGCCGAGGAAGGCCGTCATCTCGGGGGTGTTGGCCCGCTCGAGCTCGGGCAGGTCACCGGGTCCCCACGCCACGAGGCTCACATCCATGTCGGCTCCTTCCGCGCCGCCATTGTCGCCGCGCTGTCGGGACCGCACAATCGCCTCGTCCGACGCGGTCCAATGGTGTTGGATGAATCGTCCAACGGACTTCGATGCTGCTTGTGGAAGTCCTACCGTGGGAGGGAACCTCTTCCCCCTTCCATCCCGTCGAAGGATGCAGCATGGCCGACGCCGCCGTCCGTTCCACCAAGCCCGCCACCAGCAAGCGCACGCCGGCCGGCGGCGCTCCCACCGCAGCGCACACTGCGGCCGAGGCATCCGAACCCCGTATCGACGTCGATCAGGTCACCGACCTGCTCCTGGGCACCTGGGCGGACACCCGGCGCGAAGCGCGCGAGATGATCAAGGACCCCGCATTCTGGCGGGTCGACGGCCAGAGCATGGCGGAGCACCGCGAGCGCGTGCTCAGCCAGCTGCACCTTCTGGTCGACCAGGGCGGCGTGCACCGCGCCTTCCCGAAGGCGTACGGCGGCGCCGAGGACAACGGCGCGAACATCGCCGGTTTCGTCGAACTCGTCGCGGCCGACCCGAGCCTGCAGATCAAGGCCGGCGTGCAGTGGGGACTCTTCGGGTCGGCGGTGCTGCAGCTGGGCACCAAGGAGCACCACGACAAGTGGCTTCCCGGCATCATGAGTCTTGAGATCCCCGGCGCCTTCGCGATGACCGAAACCGGTCACGGATCCGATGTCGCGGCCGTCGGCACCACCGCCACCTACGACCCCGAGACCGAGGAGTTCGTGATCCACACGCCGTTCCGGGCGGCGTGGAAGGACTACCTCGGCAACGCCGCGCTGCACGGCGTCGCGGCGACCGTGTTCGCACAGCTGATCACGAACGGCGTGAACCACGGCGTGCACTGCTTCTACGTGCCGCTGCGCGATGAGCACGGCCTGTTCCTCCCCGGCATCGGCGGCGAGGACGACGGGCTCAAGGGCGGCCTGAACGGCATCGACAACGGCCGGCTGCACTTCGACCAGGTGCGCGTTCCGCGCACCAACCTCCTGAACAAGTACGGCGACGTCGCCGCCGACGGCACGTACTCCAGCAAGATCTCGAGCCCGGGGCGCCGATTCTTCACGATGCTCGGCACCCTGGTCCAGGGCCGGGTCTCGCTGGACGGCTCTGCCTCGTGGGCATCGGCGCTCGGTCTGGACATCGCGATCACGTACGCGAACCAGCGTCGACAGTTCGACTCCGGCGCGGGGACCGACGAGGTGGTGCTGCTCGATTACGGCAAGCATCAGCGCCGGCTGCTGCCACGCCTGGCGACCACGTACGCGTCGATCTTCGCGCACGACGAGTTCCTGCAGAAGTTCGACGCCGTCTTCAGCGGCAAGGCCGACACCGACGGCGACCGCGAAGATCTCGAGACTCTCGCCGCCGCACTCAAGCCGCTGTCGACGTGGCACGCGCTGGACACGCTCCAGGAGGCGCGCGAGGCATGCGGCGGGTCGGGGTTCCTCGCCGAGAACCGCCTCGTCGGCCTCCGCGCCGACCTGGACATCTACGCGACGTTCGAGGGCGACAACAACGTGCTGCTGCAGCTGGTCGGCAAGCGACTGCTCAGCGACTTCGCGAAGCAGTTCAAGGGGGCGGATGCCGCGACCCTGGCGAAGTTCGCCGTGGGTCAGACCGCGGGCCGGGTGTTCCACGGCGCGGGTCTTCGCCAGCTCGGCCAGACCGTGAGCGATTTCGGTTCCACCGCCCGCGCCGTCGAGCGGGGCCTCCGCGCCGACCAGCAGCACGAGCTGCTCGCCGGCCGTGTGCAGCAGATGGTCACCGACGTCGCGGGACGCCTGCGTCCGGCATCCAAACTGTCCCCGACCGAGGCGGCGGCGATCTTCAACGCCAACCAGTCCGAGTTGATCGAAGCGGCGCGTGCACACGCCGAGCTGCTGCAGTGGGAGGCGTTCACCGACGCCGTCGACCGGATCGAGCACGAGGGCACGAAGCGCGTGCTGACGTGGCTGCGCGACCTGTTCGGCCTCGGACTCATCGAGAAGCACCTCGCGTGGTACCTGATCAACGGTCGGCTGTCCGCGCAGCGGGCGGGCGCGGTCTCGTCGTACATCGACCGGCTGTGCCTGCGGCTGCGTCCGCACGCGCAGGACCTCGTGGACGCGTTCGGGTACGAGCCCGAGCACGTGCGCGCCTCGATCGCGTCGGGCGCCGAGCAGCAGCGCCAGGACGAGGCCCGGGAGTACTACCGCGCCTTGACGGAGTCGGGGAACGCTCCGATCTCGGAGAAGCTCGCGAACAAGCAGAAGTAGCGCGCAGGCGCCAGACCCGCGACTTGCGCCGAGACCCAGGTGTTACGCCGAAACCCGGGGCTTGCGCCGAGACCCGGGTGTCCGCGCCCGGGTCTCGGCGCGATGCCCCGGTCTCGACGTCGGGGCCCCCTCTCGGCGCGTTCCCCAGGGTCTCGGCGTCGGGGGCGCGCCGTAGGGTGGGGCCGTGACCGATGTGCGGGTGGGCGAGGACGACGTCGCGCGATGCGCATGGGTGGGCGATGACGCCGAGTACCGGCGCTATCACGACGAGGAGTGGGGCGTCCCGCTCCACGGCGACCGGCCGCTGTTCGAGAAGATGAGCCTTGAGGGCTTCCAGGCCGGCCTCTCGTGGATCACGATCCTGCGCAAGCGCCCGCACTTCCGCGAGGTGTTCGCCGGGTTCGAGCCCGCGGCGATCGCGGCGTTCGACGAGACCGACGTCGAGCGGCTGATGCAGGACGCCGGGATCATCCGCAACCGCGCGAAGATCGACGCGACGATCTCCAACGCGCGGCTCATGCTCGACCTTCAGCCCGGCGAGCTGGATGCGTTCCTGTGGGGGTTCGCCCCGGCATCCGCTTCCCCCCGCCCACGTACGTTCTCGGACGTCCCGGCGACGACTCCCGAGTCGGTGGCGATGAGCAAGGCGCTGCGCAAGCGCGGGTTCCGCTTCGTCGGCCCGACCACGATGTACGCGCTGATGCAGTCGGCGGGCATGGTCGATGACCATGTGGTGGGATGCTGGCGCGCACACTGACCGGCCGTCTACCTCGCGACGGCTATTGCACCAGGGAGTGCTCCGGCGTGACGACCGCCGTGAACTGACGGAAGATATCGGTCGCTGTGGGCGCGGACTGATCGCCGTCCTGACTCGTCGTCGTGTAGACCACCATCGTCCAACCCTCCTCGGGGAACGTCCCCCCGGCCCCGAAGTAGCCGGACAGGCCCGGATTGAGGAACATCCAGCCGTCCAGCTGGAGGAATCCCATCGCCCAGTACTGCTGGTCGGTGAACCGACCGAGTCCGGCCGTGCTCGGGGCGAACTGCAGGTCG
Organism: Microbacterium pygmaeum; assembly: GCF_900100885.1. Classification (NCBI taxonomy): domain Bacteria; kingdom Bacillati; phylum Actinomycetota; class Actinomycetes; order Micrococcales; family Microbacteriaceae; genus Microbacterium; species Microbacterium pygmaeum. Next base: position 317,182 of record NZ_LT629692.1, on the reverse strand, counting down.
TGCAGTTCCGGGCTCAGGAGCGTTCCTTCGCCCAGTGCGTCCAGGAAGACCGCCACGTCCGCTTGATCGGCGCCCACGCCGCCCGCCGTGTAGGTCCACGTCGGGCTCCAGTTCGTGACGTCCTCCCAGACCCCCCGCTCGTCGCTGTAGCCGTGCAGCACGGGCGAGGGCCAATCGGCGTCGAAGGCCGCGGTCGAATCGTCCATCCCGAGCGCGTCGAACACACCTTCTCGGAGCAGCTCGCCGACTGGACGCCCGGAGACCTCCTCCACCACCTGCTGCAGGATGAGCGTGTTGGTGTCGGAGAACAGCCAGTCCGTACCGGGTGTGAACACCGGACCGCCTGCGACGCCGATGTCGACGAGATCCTGGATCGGCCACTGCTGGAACGGATCCGCCCACAGGCGATCGAGGAACGCCGGGATCTCGGTGTAGTGCGGGTAGCCGCTCGTGTTGTGCAGCAGCATGTCGATCGTGACCTGCTCGGAGGCGGGCAGGTCAGGGAACCAGTCCGAGAGCGGGTCATCGAGCGACAGCCGGCCGGCCTGCACCTGTTGGAGCACCACGGTGGTGAACATCGGCGTGGAGAGGTTGCCGAGCAGGTGGTGCATGTCGGGGGTCGCCGGCACACCGGTCATCGATTCTCCGAGCGCGCCGATCAGCACCGGATCACCGTTGTGCCACACGCCCGCGATCGTCGCCTTCAGCTGCGCGTCGGTGAACTGCGTGTGCAGGATGCGACTGAGATCATCGGCCAAGGGGTCATCGGCGAGGCACAGGTCATCGCGCGGGTTCGTACCGGCCGGGCACTCGGAGCCGGCCACGGGAACCGGCGTCGCGCTCGTGCCTGTCGTCGGCGACGGAGCGGGTCCGGCGGTGCAGCCGGCGAGGATGCCCGCCATCGCCAGGACGATCACAGACGCACGCTTCATGGGGGAACTGTAGCGCCCGACCCGCTTCACCTCGCCGTCAGATCGTCGAAAACGGATAACTCATCCGTTTTCGGCGTAGACTGACGTCATGACTCTCCGGGCCGACGCCGCGCGCAGTCGCGAGCGGATCCTCGCGGCGGCGCGCAGCCACGACGTGCGGGCGCTTCGGCTCAACGATGTCGCCCGCGACGCCGGCGTGGGCATCGGAACGGTCTACCGGCACTTCCCGACCGTGCACGCCCTCATCGAGGCGCTGAGCATCGACTCGCTCGGCCGCCTGCAGGACGCCTCTGAGGCGGCGGCGCGCAACCCCGATCCGCTGAGCGCGCTTCATGGCTTCCTCCGCGCGGCGCTGCTGCTGCAACTCGAAGATGCGGGCCTTGAGGCGGTTCTGATCGACCTCGCACGCACGGATCCCGTCGTGCACAGCGAGTGCGCGGCCGCCCGCGCCGAGGTCTTCGCCGGCTACACCGCCGTCCTGACGCGCGCGCAGCGCGCCGGCGTCGTCCGTGAAGACGTCTCGCCGGCCCAGCTGCAGCGTCTCGTCTGCGGCGTGGAGCACGCCGTGCGTCTCGGCGCGCCCGATGACCGCAGCATCCTGCTCGACATCCTCCTGGCGGGCATCGGCCCCCGAACGCAACAGATCCCGGCCGTCGCGGCCTGCTGAAAGGACCACCGTGGACTACGGACACCGACTCGAGTTCGGCGCATTTCTCACTCCGGCGGCTGCGAACCCCGAAGCCCCCGTGCTGCTCTCGCAAGTTGCGGAGGCATCGGGTCTCGATCTCGTCACCTTCCAGGACCACCCGTACCAGCCGGCGTTCCTCGACACCTGGACGCTCATGAGCTTCGTGGCCGCGCGCACCGAGCGCATCCGCATCGCGCCGAACGTGCTCAACATCCCGCTGCGCCCGCCGGCGGTCATCGCGCGTGCCGCGGCGAGCCTCGACCTGCTCTCCGGGGGGCGATTCGAGCTCGGCCTCGGCGCCGGCGGATTCTGGGACGCGATCGAGGCGATGGGCGGCACCCGCCTCACGCCCGGTCAGGCGGTGACCGCCCTCGGCGAGGCGATCGATGTGATCCGGGAGCTCTGGGACACCGAGGAGCGTCGCGGGGTCTTCACCGACGGGACATACCACCGCGTCCACGGCGCCAAGCGCGGGCCTCGACCGGCCCATTCGATCCCGATCCTGATCGGCGCCTACAAGCCGCGGATGCTGGCTCTGACCGGTCGGCAGGGCGACGGCTGGCTGCCCTCCCTCGGTTACATGCAGCCGGGCGACCTCGGCCGCGGCAACGCCGCCATCGACGAGGCAGCGGCCTCCGCCGGACGCGACCCGCGGGAGATCCGCCGGCTGCTGAACATCGGTGTGCTGGCCGCCGATCCGCGAGAGTTCGCCGAGCGGATCGCGCAGCTGGCGATCGAAGACGGCATCTCCACCTTCATCCTCGCCGGCGACGACCCGCGCCTGCTCCGGGCGTACGGGGAAGAGGTGGCGCCCGCGGCCCGCGAGCTCGTGGAGCGCGAGCGCGCCGCGAACGGCACCGCGGAGGTCTCGGCACGCTCCGCCGCCGCACTCTCAGCCCGCCGGGAGGGCATCGCCTACGACGACGTCCCCGCCGGCCTCGTCGCCATCGAGCCGGGCGACTTCGGCTATGCCGACGTGCGCGCCACGTACATGCGCGGCGGGCGGCCAGGCATCGTGCTGCAGCCCGATTCGCCGCAGCAGGTCGCCGACGCGGTGGCCTTCGCGCGCAGGCATCCGACCCTCCCCCTCTCCGTCCGCAGCGGCGGACACGGCATCAGCGGACGCAGCACCAACGACGGCGGCATCGTGATCGATCTGCGGCACCTGAACGCCATCGAGGTGCTCGACGAGGCGCGCCGGCTCGTGCGCATCGGGCCGGGCGCGCGCTGGATGGAGGTCGCTGCGGCGCTCGGAGAGCACGGGTGGGCGCTCAGCTCCGGAGACTACGGCGGTGTCGGGGTCGGCGGCCTCGCGACAGCCGGCGGCATCGGATTCCTGGCCCGCGAGCACGGCCTGACCATCGACCACCTGCGCGCCGCGCAGATCGTGCTGGCCGACGGCTCGATCGTGCGGACCGACGCGCAGACCCGGCCAGACCTGTTCTGGGCCATCCGCGGTGCGGGATCCAACATCGGCATCGTCACCTCGTTCGAGTTCGAGGTCGACGAGATCGGCGAGGTCGGCTGGGCGACACTGGCGCTCCAGGTCGAGGACACCGCGGAGTTCCTCGAGGGATACGGCCGCATCGTCGAAGCATCTCCGCGTGATCTCACCGCGTTCCTGCTGATGGGCGGACGCCGGCCGGGCCAGCCGCAGGTCGCCCAGCTGTTCGCGTTGGTCGATTCCGACGACCCGGACACGATCATCGCGCGGCTGCAGCCGTTCGCCGAGCTGGGACCGATCGTGCAGCAGTCCGTGCAGCTGACGACGTACGCACAGGTCATGGCGAACGCCGACCTCGGACCCCAGCACGGCTCCGGCGAGCCGTATTCGCGCTCGGCGCTGGTCGCGCACATCACGCCCGGCTTCGCCGAGGCGGCGGAGCGGATGCTGGAGGCCGGCGACTCCTCCTTCTTCCAGTTGCGCTCGGTCGGCGGCGCCGTCGCCGACATCCCGGAAGGGGCCACCGCCTACGCGCACCGCTCGGCGAACTTCTCGGTCGTGGCGCTCGGCTCTCGGGGGCGGCTCGACGCCTCCTGGGAGGCGCTGGCCGAGCACACTCGGGGGATGTACCTGAGCTTCGACAGCACGCTGCGCCCGGAGCGCATCGACGAGGCGTTCCCGCCGGCCACGCTTGCCCGGCTGCGTGCGATCAAGGCCGAGGTGGATCCTCACGCGATCTTCGTCGACAACTTCGCGGTCGGCACGGAGCAGGATCGAGGAAGCAGGCTGTCCGCATAAGCGGCAAGACTGAGGGCTAGTCTGATTCGCCGGAGGAACCGACATGCCCGAAGCCGCCCATATCGCCGATTCGCACGAGGTCATCCGTGTCGTCGGCGCCCGCGAGAACAACCTCAAGAACGTCAGCGTCGAGATCCCGAAAAGGCGGCTGACCGTCTTCACCGGAGTGAGCGGGTCCGGCAAGTCCTCGCTCGTGTTCGGCACGATCGCCAGCGAATCGCAGCGGCTCATCAACGAGACGTATCCGACCTTCGTCCAGCAGTTCATGGGCCAGCTCAACCGCCCCGAGGTCGACGCGCTCGAGAACGTCAGCCCCGCGATCATCGTCGATCAGGAGCGCATGGGGGCCAACTCGCGCTCGACCGTCGGGACGGCAACCGACGCGCAGGCGATGCTGCGCATCCTCTTCAGCCGACTCGGCCAGCCGCACGTCGGCTCGCCGCAGGCGTTCTCCTTCAACATCCCGTCGGTCACCGGCGCCGGCGCGGTCACCTTCGAGAAGGGCGGCAAGAAGGTCAAGGAGCGCCGGTCGTTCGAGATCACCGGCGGCATGTGCCCGCGCTGCGAAGGGCTGGGCGAAGCGAGCGACATCGACCTCGCCGAGATCTTCGACCGCTCCAAGTCGCTGGCCGAGGGGGCCATCACCGTCCCGGGGTACAACGTCGACGGCTGGATGGTGAAGGGCTTCACCGAGTCGGGCTTCGTCGATGCGAACAAGCCGATCGCGGACTACACCGAGCAGGAGCTGCAGGACTTCCTCTACAAGGAGCCCACGAAGGTCAAGATCTCGAACATCAACATGACCTACGAGGGACTCATCCCCAAGCTGACGAAGTCGATGCTCCAGAAGGATCGCGATTCGCTGCAGCCGCACATCCGGGCGTTCGTCGATCGGGCGGTCAAGTTCACCGCATGCCCCGAGTGCAACGGCACGCGCCTGAACGAAGGCGCGCGCTCATCGAAGATCCAGGGCATCAACATCGCGGATGCCGCGGCGATGCAGATCACCGACCTCGCGGCGTGGCTGGCGACGGTGGGCGATCCGGAGGTCGCCCCGCTGATGATCGGTCTGCGGGCCACGATCGACTCCTTCGTCGACATCGGGCTCGGCTACCTCTCGCTCGATCGGTCCTCCGGAACGCTGTCCGGCGGCGAAGCGCAGCGCACGAAGATGATCCGCCACCTGGGCTCCGCCCTGACGGACATGAGCTACGTCTTCGACGAGCCGACCGCAGGGCTGCACCCGCACGACATCCAGCGGATGAACGCGCTCCTGAAGCTCCTCCGCGACAAGGGCAACACGGTGCTGGTCGTCGAGCACAAGCCCGAGGTGATCGAGATCGCCGATCACATCGTCGATCTCGGTCCTGGTGCGGGTCGCTCCGGCGGCGAGATCCAGTACACCGGTGACGTCGCGGGACTCCGCGCCTCCGGCACCATCACCGGTCGCCACCTCGACGACCGGGCGCGCCTGAAGGACGCGACGCGTGCGGCGACGGGTCACCTCGAGATCCGCGGCGCCACCCAGCACAACCTCAAGCAGGTCGACGTCGACATCCCGCTCGGCATCCTGACGGTCGTCACCGGCGTCGCCGGCTCGGGCAAGTCATCGCTCATCCACGGCAACGTGCCCGCGTTCGACGATGTGGTCGTGGTCGATCAGGCGCCCATCAAGGGGAACCGGCGAAGCAGCCCGGCCACCTACACCGGCATCCTCGACACGATCCGCGCGGCATTCGCGAAGGCCAACGGCGTGAAGCCGGCCCTGTTCAGCGCCAACTCGGAGGGCGCATGCCCGGCCTGCCGGGGCCTCGGCGTCATCATCACGACGCTCGGGTTCACCCAGACCGTCGAGACGCTGTGCGAGCTGTGCAACGGATCGGGCTTCAGCGACGAGGTGCTGGAGTACGAATTGGAGGGCAGGAACATCGCCGAGGTGCTCGCGATGTCGGCATCCGAATCGGCGGAGTTCTTCGCTCCGTTCAAGGCGATGAAGCCCGCCCACACCATCCTGGTGCGCATGATCGACGTCGGCCTGGGCTACATCACCCTCGGGCAGGCGCTGAACACCCTTTCCGGCGGCGAACGACAGCGACTGAAGCTGGCGATCAGCATGGCCAAGAAGGGTGCGATCTATGTGCTGGACGAACCCACGACCGGTCTGCACCTGGCCGATGTCGAGAACATGCTCGGGATGCTGGACCGCCTCGTCGAAGCGGGCAACAGCGTCATCGTGATCGAGCACCACCAGGCGGTGATGGCGCACGCGGACTGGATCATCGACCTCGGCCCGGGGGCCGGCCACGACGGGGGGCTGATCGTCTTCGAAGGAACCCCGTCCGACCTCGTCGCCTCCGGCCAGACCCTGACCGCGACGCACCTGAAGGCGTACGTCGGCGGCTGAGCCGCGGCGGGAGCCTTCTTCCGGCGGCCGCCCGGACATGGGTATTGCTCCCCATCACGCTCGTTAGGACTGCCGTTTTGGCCAAGGTAGGCTGTCCGAACGCCCGCGCGGGGAGGCCGGAGATTGTCATGAAGTCGTTCCAATGGCTTCGAGCGCACCCACGAGCCGTCGCATCCACGAGCGCCGTGACCGTGGCCGCGGTGACCCTGACGACGATGGCCTTCGTCTACCAGGGATTCCCCACCACCGAAGTCGATCTGCACGACGGCGGCGTCTGGGTGACCAAGCAGTCCAGCCTGCTCGTCGGGCACTTCAACCACGAGTCGCAGGTCCTCGACGGCGGACTCCGCACCACCAGTGACAGCTTCGACATCCTGCAGTCCGGCTCGTCGGTCTTCGTCGTGGACAACACCGACGGCTCCCTGACCGCAGTCGATCCGGCCATGGTGGCGCTGACCGATTCGGCCGAGATCCCCGCGGGCGCCGACGTCGCGCTCGGCGGCTCCACCGTCGCGATCCTCGATCCGAGCTCCGGTGACCTGTGGGTGACCGCGGCGGACGAGGTCGGCTCGTTCGAGGTGCAGGGCACCGACCCGATCTCCTCGCTCGGCGAGGGCGCCGATGTCACGGTGGGCGTGGACGGCACGGTCTACGCGGTCTCTGCCGAGGACAAGCAGCTCGTCACGGTCCGGCTGGAGGCCGGGCAGGCAACCGACCCCCAGACCCGATCGCTCGACGATCTCGAGGGCAAGGGCGAGGTGAACGTCACGGCCGTCGGTTCCACGGCCGTGGTGCTGGACGCGGACGCGGGCATCGTCCTCACCTCGGACGGCCGCACGCTCGAGGTCCCCGGCGGCGATGCCGCGGTGCTGCAGCAGCCGTCGACCGTCTCGGATGCGGTGAGCATCGCCACGTCCGACGCGCTCGTACGCGTGCCCTTGGACGGGTCCGAGATCTCCGAGATCGCCGCCGGCGCCTCGGGCGACGCCGCGGCTCCGGTGTTCCTCAAGGGGTGCACGTACGCCGCGTGGTCCGGATCGGCGAAGTTCGTCCGCGACTGCATCGGCGACGCGGATGACCTCGAGAGCGACATCGACGGCGTCGATGCGGAGACGGTGCTGCAGTTCCGAGTGAACCGTGACGTCGTGGTGCTCAACGACATCATCGGCGGCGCGGCCTGGATGGCCAGCGACAGCATGCAGCGCGTGGACAACTGGAACGAGATCACGCCGCCGGAGGGCGACGCCGAAGAGGACGAGCAGACGACCGAGGAGACGGTCGAGACGACGCTCCCGGAGCGCACCGACGTCAACAGCCCGCCGATCGCCACCGATGACGAGTTCGGCGTCCGGCCCGGCCGGACCACCGTGCTGCCCGTGCTCGACAACGACAGCGATGCCGATGGCGACGTGCTCACAGCATCCCTCCCCGACGGCGATCCGTCGCTGGGCGTCGTACAGCCCATTAACAACGGCGCGGCCCTCCAGATCGCGCTGCCCGAGGATGCCTCGGGCAGCGACTCGTTCGTCTATGAGATCGACGACGGCCGCGAGGGGACCGCGACGGCGACCGTGCGGTTGAACGTGCACGACTGGGACACGAACGCCGGGCCGACGCAGAAGCGCATCACGACGGTGACCGTGGAAGCCGGCGGCACCGTCTCGTACAACGTGCTGCCGGACTGGATCGACCCGGACGGCGACGACATCTTCCTCGGTTCCGTGGCGCCGGCCGAGGGCGACGAGGCCGACTTCACCTCGGACGGCCGTATCACCTACCGGGCGATCGGCATCACGCAGGGACGCAAGGACGTCCCGATCATCGTCTCGGACGGCGACAAGGTGACCGAGGGCATCGTCCGCTTCGATGTGCGCCCGGTCGGCTCGACCGTTCCGGTCACCAACGCCGACCACTACGTGGTGCGCGCCGGGCAGACCGTCACGGTCGCCCCGCTCGCCAATGACACCAGCTCCAGCAGCGAGCCCCTGCGGCTCACGCGTGTGGACGAGGTCGAAGGCGCCACCGTCGTCCCGGACTTCGCGAACAAGACGTTCTCGTTCTCGTCCGAGATCCCCGCCGTCTACTACGTGCAGTACCTGGTCTCTGCGGGGGCGAACGCCGTCCCGGGAATCGTGCGCATCGACGTCCAGGCGGAGAGCGACACTACGCTGCCGCCGGTCGCCGTCCGTGATGTCGCGCTGCTGCCCAGCGGTGGCGAGGTGCTCGTGAACGTCCTGACCAACGACAGCGATCCGGCCGGCGGCATCCTCGTCGTCCAGTCCGTCACGCTGCCGCCGAACTCGGGCATCGCGGTCGCGGTCCTCAATCACGAGACCCTCCGCATCAGCGATCAGGCGGCGCTGGGCGAGCAGGTGCGCATCACGTACCGGATCTCCAACGGCACCGACACCGCCGAGGGCGAGGTCATCGTCATCCCGGTGCCGGCACCGCCGAAGCTGCGCCCGCCGGTCGCCAACGACGACCAGGTCGTCGTCCGCGCCGGCGACATCGTCACGATCCCGGTGCTGGAGAACGACTACCACCCGAACGGCGACACGATCCACGTGGCTCCCGACCTCATCCCGCCGCTGGTGGATCCGGAGGACGGCGACCTGTTCGTCTCGCAGGACACCCTGCGCTTCCGCGCCGGGACCGAGCCCGGGACCGTCTACGCGACGTACGAGGCCGTGGACAGCACCGGTCAGCGAGACGCCGGCTACGTCACGATCCAGGTGCTGCCGGTCAACGCCGACACCAACTCCGCACCGCGCCCGCGCGACCTGACCGCGCGGGTCCTGGCGGGCCAGCGCGTCCAGATCGCCGTGCCGCTGGACGGAATCGACCAGGACGGCGATTCGGTCGAGCTGCTCGGGCTCGCCTCAGCGCCGGCCAAGGGACGCATCCTCGAGACCGGCCCCAACTTCCTCGTCTACGAGGCGTTCCAGGACTCGTCGGGGCTCGACGTCTTCACCTACCGCGTGCGCGACAACCTCGGCAAGGAGGCGACCGCGCCCATCCGGCTCGGCATCGCTCCACCCGAGTCGACCAACCAGGCCCCGTATGCGGTGAAGGACTCCGTCATCATGCGGCCCGGTCGAACCGTCGCGGTGTCCGTGCTGCTGAACGACTCCGATCCCGACGGCGATCGCATCTCCCTCGTGAGCGACGGCCTCGTCGTGCCGGACGTCGCGGGACTCTCGGCGAAGGTGCAGAGCGGCCGGGTGGTCGTCACCTCGCCGGACGAGCCGACGCAGACCTCGGTGCAGTACACGATCGTCGACGACCGCGGCGCCGAGGCGAGCGCGGTCCTGCAGATCACCGTCGACGAGGACGTGCCGCTGCTCGGCCCGATCGCCCGTGACGACCGGGTGCGGGCGGAGGACGTCGAGGAGGACACCGTCGACGTCGAAGTCCTCGCCAACGACGAGGACCCCGACGGCACCGCGAGCGCTCTCGAGGTCCAGGTCACCGCCGGCGTCGCGCGCGTCCTGCCCGACGGGAAGCTGCGGGTCACGCTGGGCGAGGCGGCGCAGCTGATCACCTATACGGTCACCGATCGCGACGCGCTCGTGGCGTCCGCCTTCGTCCACGTGCCTTCGCTGGGCTCACTGCCGCCGACGCTCAACGCGAGCGCGAAGCCGATCCAGGTCGCCAGCGGCGAGACCGTCGAGATCCCGCTGTCCACGTACGTCCGCGCCTCCGGCGGCAAGAAGGTCGTGATCACCGAAGCGGCCAAGGTCGCCGCCGTCCACTCCGACGGCGCGGCGCTGGTCAAGGACCAGGGCACTCTCGTCTACACCTCCTCCGCCGGATACTTCGGCCAGGACGCGATCACGTTCGAGGTGACCGACGGCACGGGCCCCGACGACCCCGAAGGTCGCAAAGCCGTCCTGACGCTGCCGATCACGGTGCTCACGCCCGAGAACCAGCCGCCCACCTTCACCGCCGGACAGATCGATGTCGCCCCGGGAGAGGACCCGGCATCACTGGATCTGGGCGCCCTGACGGCCGATCCTGACCCCGAAGACCTGCCGAAGATGCGGTACGGCCTCGTCGGCGGCGCGCCGGCCGGGCTGTCGGCGAACATCGACGGCAAGCGACTCACCGTCAGCGCGGCCTCGAACACGGCGAAGGGGACGACGGCGACCCTCGCGATCCGCATCGACGACGGCACGACCCCGCCCATCGAGGGTTCCGTCACGGTGCGGGTGACCGCGTCGACCCGCGCGATGCCCACCGCGAACGACGACACCGTGGCAGAGGCGCCGCAGGGCAAGCCGGTCAGCGTGCCGGTGCTCGCGAACGACTTCAACCCGTTCCCGGAGACCGCGCTGAAGGTCACCACCGCCATCACGGAGACCGGCCAGGGCGAGGTCGACGTCGTCGGCGACCAGGTGCGAGTGACCCCCGCCTCGACGTTCTTCGGCACCATGGTGGTGCGCTACCGCATCCAGGACGCGACCGGCGACGTCGACCGCGAGGCCGAAGGCCGCATCCGGCTCACGGTCCAGGGCAAGCCCGATGCCCCCGGCACGCCGATCGTCTCCAGCGTCCAGGACCGAACGGTCGTCCTGTCCTGGACGCCGCCGGCCGACAACGGGGCTGCGATCGAGAAGTACACCGTTCGTTCGCTCGCCGGCGGCTACACAAAGACCTGCGCCTCCACGACGTGCACCCTGGACGGGCTGACCAACAACGTCGAGTACAGCTTCGTCGTGACGGCCACGAACCGGGTGAACGAATCCGACCCGTCGCCGGCGTCGCAGACCGCGCGACCGGACGCCCGCCCCGACACTCCGCAGCCGCCGACGCTGGTCTTCGGCGACCGCAGTCTGCAGGTCTCGTGGGTCACCCCGACCACCCCGGGTTCGCCGGTGGAGACCTTCAGCCTGGAGATCTCTCCGGCCCCACCGTCTGGCGTGGCGCAGAAGACCGGCGTCACCGGCAACTCGCTGGTGTGGGAGGGCTTGGAGAACGGCGCGTCGTACCAGGTGCGGGTACGCGCGCACAACCGCGCGCCGGAACCGTCCACGTGGAGCGTGTGGTCGGCGAACATGGTTCCCGCGGCCCCGCCGGCAGCGCCCGCGGCCCCGTCGACGGCGCGACTGGACCCGGTGGGCTCGCAGGCGCAGATGCAGGTCAATTGGACCCCGCCCGCCAACAACGGCGATTCCATCTCGGGGTACGAACTGAACGTCCTGC